>NZ_JBSGWV010000002.1:26713-488121 GCF_053609105.1 Streptomyces sp. NPDC054975 | reverse complement strand
GTTCCGGCCACATGCCGGAACCGCCCCACGCGTCGCGCCGTGTTACTTCCTGCTGTAGTTCGGCGCCTCGACCGTCATCTGGATGTCGTGCGGGTGGCTCTCCTTGAGGCCCGCCGAGGTGATCCGGACGAAGCGGCCCTTGGACTCCATCTCGTCGATGGTGGCGGCGCCCACATAGCCCATCGTCTGGCGGAGACCGCCGACGAGCTGGTGCAGCACGTTGGCCAGGGGGCCGCGGTAGGGCACCTGGCCCTCGATGCCCTCGGGCACGAGCTTGTCGTCGGAGGCGACCTCGGCCTGGAAGTAGCGGTCCTTCGAGTACGACCGGCCCTGGCCGCGGGACTGCATGGCGCCGAGCGAGCCCATGCCGCGGTACGACTTGAACTGCTTGCCGTTGATGAACTGGAGCTCGCCGGGCGACTCCTCGCAGCCCGCGAGCAGGCTGCCCAGCATCACCGTGCTGGCACCGGCGGCGAGCGCCTTGCCGATGTCGCCCGAGTACTGCAGGCCGCCGTCACCGATGACCGGGACCCCGGCGGCGCGGGCCGCGAGCGCCGCCTCGTAGATGGCGGTGACCTGCGGGACGCCGATACCGGCGACCACGCGCGTGGTGCAGATCGAGCCGGGGCCGACGCCGACCTTGACGCCGTCGACACCGGCGTCGATGAGGGCCTGGGCGCCGTCACGCGTCGCCACGTTGCCGCCGATCACGTCCACCTTCACGCTGGACTTGATCTTCGCCATCCAGCTGAGGGCGTTGCTGTTGTGGCCGTGGGAGGTGTCCACGACCAGGAAGTCCACGCCGACGGCGGCCAGCGCCTGGGCACGCTCCAGGGCCTCCGGGCTGGCGCCCACCGCGGCACCGACGATCAGCCGGCCCTCGGCGTCCTTGGCCGCGTTCGGGTACTGCTCGGCCTTGACGAAGTCCTTGACGGTGATGAGCCCCTTGAGCACACCGGCGTCGTCGACGAGGGGAAGCTTCTCGATCTTGTGGCGGCGCAGCAGCTCCATGGCGTCCACGCCGCTGATGCCGACCTTGCCGGTCACGAGCGGCATCGGCGTCATGACCTCGCGGACCTGACGGCTGCGGTCGGACTCGAAGGCCATGTCGCGGTTGGTGACGATGCCGAGCAGCTTGCCCGCCCCGTCCGTGACCGGGACACCGCTGATCCGGAACTTGGCGCACAGCGCGTCCGCCTCGGCGAGCGTGGCGTCCGGGTTCACGGTGATCGGGTCGGTGACCATGCCGGACTCGGAGCGCTTCACGAGGTCGACCTGGTTGACCTGGTCCTCGATGGACAGGTTGCGGTGCAGCACGCCGACGCCGCCCTGCCGCGCCATGGCGATGGCCATGCGGGACTCGGTGACCTTGTCCATCGCGGCGGAGAGCAGGGGGATGTTCACCCGGACGTTGCGCGAGATACGGGACGAGGTGTCGACCGCGTTCGGCAGTACTTCCGACGCGCCGGGCAGCAGCAGCACGTCGTCGTAGGTCAGCCCGAGTGTCGCGAATTTCTCGGGCACTCCGTCGACGTTGGCAGTCATGACACCTTCCCCAATGGCCTTGATCGGTGCGGATGTCCATGCTAACGGGCCTCGACGGTGTCTCATTCCACGATCAAGATCAGAGAGCAGCTTTGGACGTTCATACGTGTACGTGAGGGCTACTGGCCCCGGTCGACCCTTACTGCTCGGCCAGGGCGCGCAGGCGGCTGAGCGCGCGGTGCTGCGCGACGCGTACCGCCCCCGGGGACATGCCGAGCATCTGGCCCGTCTCCTCGGCGGTGAGGCCCACCGCCACCCGGAGCACGAGCAGCTCCCGCTGGTTCTCCGGGAGGTTGGCGAGGAGCTTCTTGGCCCATTCGGCATCGTCGCTGAGCAGCGCGCGCTCCTCGGGGCCGAGGGAGTCGTCGGGCCGCTCGGGCATCTCGTCGGAGGGTACGGCCGTCGAGCCCGGGTGCCGCATCGCGGCGCGCTGGAGGTCGGCGACCTTGTGTCCCGCGATGGCGAAGACGAAGGCCTCGAAGGGCCGGCCGGTGTCCTTGTAGCGCGGCAGCGCCATCAGGACGGCGACGCAGACTTCCTGCGCGAGGTCCTCGACGAAGTGGCGAGCATCACCGGGCAGCCGGTTCAGCCGCGTACGGCAATAGCGCAACGCGAGGGGGTGCACGCGCGCCAGAAGGTCGTGCGTGGCCTGTGCGTCGCCCTCGACGGCACGGTGAACGAGTGCACCGATCACCGTGGTCTCGTCGTCGCGCATCGCTCCATGGTGCCTTGACGCCTCGGAATCCGTGGCACCGCGTCCGTAGTTGTGCACCGAAGCGTTATGAGCAGGTGCGCCGGAACTCATCTCCTGCGCCCTCCCCTTCCGCTCGATCGACTCGTCCCCGAGGAACTCCACACCTCAAGGATGCGGCATCCCGCGCGGAAGTGACACAAGCCGGCGCATCGGAGGCCCGGGCCGCCGCCGTGGCGGGGTCCCGGACTGCCGCCCCGTCCGCGCGCGGCGGACGGGGACGCGGCCGGTCGCCGGCGACTAGCGGACCAGGCCCCAACGGAAGCCCAGGGCGACGGCGTGCGCCCGGTCCGATGCGCCCAGCTTCTTGAACAGCCGCCGCGCGTGCGTCTTCACCGTGTCCTCGGAGAGGAAGAGCTCGCGCCCGATCTCCGCGTTGGACCGGCCGTGGCTCATGCCTTCGAGCACCTGGATCTCACGCGCGGTGAGCGTCGGCGCCGCGCCCATCTCGGCCGACCGCAGCCGGCGCGGGGCGAGCCGCCAGGTCGGGTCGGCGAGGGCCTGCGTGACCGTGGCCCGCAGCTCGGCGCGCGAGGCGTCCTTGTGCAGGTACCCGCGGGCGCCCGCGGCGACCGCGAGCGCGACGCCGTCCAGGTCCTCCGCGACGGTCAGCATGATGATGCGGGCGCCGGGGTCCGCGGAGAGCAGCCGGCGGACGGTCTCCACGCCACCCAGACCGGGCATGCGTACGTCCATCAGAATCAGGTCCGAGCGGTCCGCGCCCCAGCGGCGGAGGACTTCCTCGCCGTTGGCCGCGGTGGTCACGCGCTCGACGCCGGGCACGGTCGCGACCGCGCGGCGAAGAGCCTCTCGGGCAAGCGGGGAGTCGTCGCAGACGAGGACGGATGTCATGGCCGCCCTCCGCAGCTGATGCGCGTCACCTAGAGCCTCCAGGGCTGGTACGTATCGTCACCTGTGCGGTTGACGCTCTCGGACACCTGCCCGAGCGCTTGTTCCTTCAACCGCCTCCGCACTCTCAACGACGGTCACTCGAAAGAGTTACGGGTCGGACGGTCGCCTTCGGCACTCTACGTGAGGGAGCGAACGCGGAGGAGAGCGACGCGGGCCATCCGTCCTTCATTAGAAGCTATGCCCCATTTAGCGGGATTTCTTCCCTTTTCGCGGTGTCTGTGGCTAGATTCGCAATGAGTCATATTTACATCTACTAAGACAGTAGTTGTACGGTCGGGTCGAACCCGCGAGAGCGGGTACGCGAGACCCACGGGGGGTGAAGGGCCCTCGGTTCATCAGCCATCCACCCGCCCACCAATCCGTTCGACACGGTTTCAAGGGGACAAGCGCAATGGCAGATTTCTCCCGCCTTCCCGGACCCAACGCCGATCTTTGGGACTGGCAGCTGCTCGCCGCCTGCCGCGGAGTCGACAGTTCCCTGTTCTTCCACCCCGAGGGAGAGCGCGGCGCGGCACGGAGTGCGCGTGAGAACTCGGCGAAAGAGGTCTGCATGCGGTGCCCGGTACGCGCGGAGTGCGCGGCACACGCACTCGCCGTACGCGAGCCCTACGGCGTGTGGGGCGGCCTCACCGAGGACGAACGCGAAGAGCTCATGGGACGAGCCCGCAATCGACTGATCACGGCTTCGGCCCCGACTTCGGCACACGCGACGGCCTCGGCGTCGGGCCACGCAGGCCTGGGGCGGGCTTGAATCCGAGGACCGGAAGGTCTGAAGGAACGTTTCTGCTCGGGCTGTGACGCCCGGTTCCGGGCCGCGCGCGGCCCGGGGGGTGTGCGGCTCGGCACGCTCGCCGACGCCCCGCCACGGCCTCCCTGCCGCCGCTACGCGCGCGTGGCCGCCCGGCTCAGCTCGTCCAGCGTCGCCGCGACCGCCGGGACCTGGGCCAGGTCGGGCAGCGTGAGGGCGACGATCTCGCGCTCCACGGCCGGTTCCACGACCACGGTCCGCGCCCCCTTGGGCCGTACGGACTCGATGGCGAGTTCCGGCAGGACCGCGACCCCGAGACCGGCTCCGACGAGCCCGACCACGGCCGGGTAGTCGTCGGTGGCGAAGTCGATGCGCGGGGTGAACCCCGCCTCCTCGCACACGTCCACCAGCTGACGACGGCAGCGCGGGCACCCGGCGATCCAGGACTCGTCGGCCAGCTCGGCGATGCCCACGGCCTCCGCGTCGGCGAGGCGGTGCCCGTCGGGGACCAGCCCCACGAGACGGTCGGCGAGCAGCGGCCGGACGATCAGGTCGTCCCACTCCGCCTGCCCCGCTCCGTAGCGGAACGCCAGAGCGACGTCGCAGTCGCCCTCGCGGAGCATCTCGATCGAGCGCGGCGGCTCGGCCTCGACCAGCGAGACGCGCGTGCCGGGGTGCGCGGCGCGCAGGGCGGCGAGGGCCGTGGGGACCAGGGTCGAGCTGCCGCTGGGGAAGGAGACCAGCCGGACACGGCCGGCACGGAGCCCCGCGATCGCGGCGACCTCCTCCTCGGCCGCGGTGAGGCCCGCGAGGATGCCGGAGGCGTGCCGGACGAGGGCCTCGCCCGCCTGCGTGAGGCGCATCTCGCGGCCGGTCCTGATCAGCAGGGGCGTACCGGCGGAGGTCTCCAGCGCCTTCATCTGCTGGCTCACCGCCGGCTGGGTGCAGCCCAGTTCGCGCGCGGCGGCGGAGAAGGAGCCGGTCGCGGCGACAGCGCGCAGGACGCGGAGGTGGCGGGCCTCGATCATGCTTCCAGCATAAGCGAGTCTTGGACTTCTCGGCGAATATTCATTCAACGCTTTGAGAACGGTCGCTTAGGGTGACCGCATGAAGGTGCTGAGCGTGAACGTCGGGCAGGCCAAGGCCGTGAACTACACCGACGCCCCCGGAGGGCGCACGGGGATCGACAAGCGTCCGGTCGAGGGGCCCGTACGGGTCGAGGCGCCGGGCCCGCCCCGTGTCGGGGCGAGCGGGGTCGCCGGGGACGCCGTCTGCGACCTGCGCTTCCACGGTGGCGCCGACCGGGCCGTCTACGCCTTCGCGCGCGAGGACATGGACCTCTGGGAGGGCGAACTGGGCCGGCCGCTGGCAGCCGGCTCCTTCGGCGAGAACCTCACCACGCTCGGGCTCGACGTGAACGGGGCCCGGCTCGGCGAGCGGTGGCGGGTCGGCCGGGACGCGATCCTCGAAGTGACGGGCAGCCGCATCCCCTGCCGTACGTTCGCCGGCTTCGTCGAGGAGAAGGGGTGGGTCCGCCGCTTCACGCGGTCGACCGCCGGTCCGGGAGCGTTTCTGCGGGTGATCGAGCCGGGCGAACTCCGGGCGGGCGACCCGGTCACGGTCGTCCACCGCCCCGCGCACGACATCACGGTCGCCCTCCTGCACCGGGCTGCCACCACCGAGCGCGCGCTGCTGCCGAGCACGCTGGTCGCGGCCGAGTGGATGGAGTCGGGACTGCTCGAACTGGCCCGCACGTACGCGGAGAAGTACGGCAACGGCTCCTGACCTCCGGCGTCCCCGCGCGGGGCACTAACGTTGCCGCGTATGACGACTGCACTGATTACGGGCGCGACGGCGGGGATCGGCGCCGCGTTCGCGCGGAAGCTGGCGGCGGACGGCCACGATGTCGTGCTCGTGGCCCGCGATGTGACGCGGCTGCGCGAGCAGGCGACCGAGCTGCACGACCGGCACGGCATCGAGGCCGAGGTCCTGGCCGCGGACCTGTCGGAGGAGAAGGGGATCGCGGCCGTGGAGGCCCGGCTCTCGGACCCGAAGCAGCCGGTGGACCTGCTGGTGAACAACGCCGGGTTCGGCAACAAGGGCCGGTTCCTGGAAGTCTCCATGGCCGACGAGTTGAAGATGCTGACCGTGCACTGCGAGGCGGTGCTCCGGCTGACGTCGGCGGCGGCGGAGTCGATGCGCGCCCGCGGCCGGGGCGGGGTCGTCAACGTGGCCTCGGTGGCGGCCTTCGTCCCGCGCGGCACGTACGGGGCGTCGAAGGCGTGGGTCGTGCAGTTCACCCAGGGCGCGGCGCGGGACCTGGCCGGAAGCGGCGTACGGCTCATGGCGCTGTGCCCGGGCTTCGTGCGGACGGAGTTCCACGAGCGGGCCGGAATGGGGACGGACAACATCCCGAGCTGGATGTGGCTCGACGCGGACAAGCTGGTGGCCGAGGCGCTGAACGACTTGGCGCGCGGCAAGTCGCTGTCCATCCCCGACCCCCGCTACAAGGCGCTGATGGGCGTGGTGAAGCTGGCGCCTCGCGGCCTGCTCGGCGGGGTCTCCTCCAAGGCGGGCCGCAAGTACGGACCGAAGTGACCTTCGGCTCCGAAGTGACCTTCCGCTTTGTCTAGTTGACGCCACTTCCGGCGTACGCCCTTATGTAGGGAACCGACAATGCGGGCACCTCGTTTCCGAACCAGTCCCTACCGCCGTTGTCCGAGATCGGGGTTCGGGCCCTTGATGCCGTCGCCGGCGAGGGCTTCGAGGTCGAGTTCCGTCGTGGTGCCGTTCTGCCAGGTGACGTGGAGGGTGCGGGCAACGATGCGGACGGTCGCGAGGGTGGTGACCGGGGCGGGGGCCGGTTCGGCGGTGAGGGAGGCCAGGGCGACGAAGAGGGAGTCGGGGCCGGTGGTCGTGGCGTGCAGGGCCGCCGTGCGGGTGGCCGGGCCGCCCTGGAGCGTGGCGCCCGTGGTGAGTTCGACGGTCTCGGCGGCCGACGGGTAGCCGTGGACGGGGTGGAGTTGGGCGGTCGGGCCGTCCGGCGTGGTCGCCCAGCCCGTCTGGCGTACGGGAGTTCCGTCGGGGGCGCCGAGGACGAGGTGGGCGCGGACCTCGGCGCGGCCGTGGGCCAGGGTCGCGGAGAGGACCCGGACACCCGGGAGCGGGCTGTGCCGGGACGCGGCCCAGTCGGGGCCGGTGCCCAGCGGCGTCGCGGGGCCGCGCCGGGTGACCCGGCCGTCGACGACCAGGGCGAAGTGGTTGTCGGCGGGGTCGGGCGCGGCCGTCGGTCCCGTACGGGTGGAGTACGCGAAACGGGCGTAGCCGGAGTCGTCCTCGCCCGCCGCGGCGCTCGCCACATGGTTGCTGCCGTGGTTGTGCAGGCGTACGAGTCCGTCGGCGGCCGTGGTCTGGAGGAGCAGCGCGGCCGGGGCGACGGGCCGCACGGTGTCGGCGCGTTCGGCGGGGAGCGGTTCCTCGGGGTCGGTCCAGGCCGGGTGGCCGGCGGGCAGGAGGAGGCCGAGGAAGCCCTTGGCCGCCCAGTAGGGGGAGGCGGGTCCCGAGTAGTCCTGGACGATCGGCGCGTACGGGCCGTGCCACCCGAGTGTGAGCAGGCCGCGTTCGTCGCACGCGCCCCGGTCGAGGAAGTACCGCAGCGTGCCGGAGGCGAGGCGGCGGGTGGCGCCGGGGGTGAGCGGCGTGTGGCCGGTGAGCGCGCCCAGCCAGGGCGCGGCGGCCGCCGCGAAGCGGTAGACGAGGGAGCGCCCGTACGGGAGGGGGGCGCCGTTCGCGTCGAAGAGGTGGGCGTGGTCTGCGAGGTGGGCGCGCAACCGGGGGCCGTGGCGGGCG
The DNA here is from genome assembly GCF_053609105.1 of Streptomyces sp. NPDC054975. Taxonomy (NCBI): domain Bacteria; kingdom Bacillati; phylum Actinomycetota; class Actinomycetes; order Kitasatosporales; family Streptomycetaceae; genus Streptomyces; species Streptomyces sp. NPDC054975. Next base: position 480,316 of record NZ_JBSGWV010000002.1, on the reverse strand, counting down.
AGGAGGGCGTGGTCGCCGGAGAGGTGGGCGTGCAGGACGGGGTAGAAGTGCAGGGCCCAGGCGTTGTAGTGGTCGAAGGCGCGGTTGTCGCCGTCGCTGTACCAGCCGTCGCCGAGGTACCACCGCTCGATCCGGTCGAGGGAGCGGTCGATCGTGACGGCGGCGCGGTCGGTCTCGATGCCGGCGTCCTGGAGGAATCCGGCGACGGTGAGGCCGAAAAGCCACCAGTTGTTGTCGACCGGGGAGGGTTCGAGGGCGGGCAACAGCCAGTCGACCGCACGCTGCCGGGTGCGGTCGTCCAGGGTGTCCCAGAGCCAGGGCCGGGTCAGCCGCAGCCCGAGGGCGACGGAGGCGGATTCGACCACGGCCTGGCGTACGTCGGTCAGGAGGGGCCAAGCGTCCAGGCCCTCACCGCCGGGTTCCTCGGTGCCGGCGGCCAGGCCCTCCGCGTAGCGGGGCAGGTGGCCGTGCGGGTCCGCGCCTTGGGCGCCCGCGACGCGGAGGGCGGCGAGCAGGAACGTACGGGCGTGGCCTTCGAGGCCGTCGGAGCGGACGCCGGACCAGCTGGGGCGGGGTCCGGGCAGGTCGAAGCGGCCGTGGCGGGGTGAGGCGTACGGCCGGACGGCGAGGAGGAGTCGGTCGGCGGCGTCCTCCCAGTGGGCACGGGTCCAGCCGGTGAACGGGCTGAGCTCCCGGTTCTCGGGCGGCGTGGGCATGATGCTCCCTGAGGCGGACGTCGTCGCCCGGAATCATGGACAGCCTTCGATCGAAGGTCAATGACATCGGAGCGAATGATCGAAACTTCAGCCGTTCGATCATTCTGGCGTACGCTCGGATTGCGGCCGCGCGACGCCCGCGTCCGGGCGGACGACGTCCGCGTCCGGGCGGGCGCGTCGGCCGGGCGACGTGCTTCCGGGCGCCGCACAACCGGACCGACAGGCCCGCCGACCGACCCACCGCGAAGGGACGCACCGTGCGCGAGAGTGCCGCCGAACGACACGACCGACTCCTGGCCCTGGTGCGCGAGCGCGGCACCGCCCGCGTCGCCGAACTGGCCGACCGGCTCGGCGTCTCCTCCGTGACCGCCCGCCGCGACGTGGAGGCGCTGGCCGCCAAGGGGCTGCTCGACCGGGTGCACGGCCAGGTGTCCTGGCCGGAACATCAGGGCGAGCCGGGCGTCGCGGGCGCCCGGCGCTCCGGAGAGGGCCTGGTCCTCGGGCTGCTCGCGCCCTCCGCCACGTACTACTTCGCCGAGGTCATCCGGGGCGCGCACGAGGCGGCGGCGCGGGCGGGGGCGCGCCTGATCCTGCGGATCTCGGACTACCGCCCGGAGGAGGACCGCGCGCGCACCGAGGGGCTGCTCGCGGCCGGCGCCGAGGGGGTGCTCGTCGCACCCGGCTGGCGGGGTCCGGAGGACCGGCCCGCGTACGGCGACTGGTTGGCCGAACTCCCCGTACCCGCCGTGCTCCTGGAGCGCCGGGCCGATCCCGGCAGCCCGCTCGACGCCCTGGACCGGGTGGTCTCCGACCACGGCCACGGCGTCCTGCTCGCCCTGCGCCACCTGCTCGGCCTCGGCCACGGCACCCCGCTCCTGGTCGCGCGCGGGGACAGCCCGACCGCGCTCGCGGTGCGCGCCGGGTACGCGGAGGCGCTGGTCACGCTGGGAATTGCGGCACCGGGGCCGGTGATCGACTCCGTACCGGCGGACCAGGATCCGGCGGGGTTCGAGCGCGCGGTACGGGCCCTGTACGAGGCGGTGAGTTCGGGGCGGGCGAGCGCGGCCCTGGTCCACAACGACGTGGACGCGATCGAGATCGTGCAGCGGCTGGCGGAGCTGGGCGTGAAGGTTCCGGAGGACCTCGCCCTGATCGCGTACGACGACGAGGTCGCCGCGCTCGCCGACACCCCGCTCACGGCGGTCGCCCCGCCCAAGCGCCAGGTGGGCCGGCACGCCACGGAGCTGCTGGTGGAGCGGCTGACGGAGGACCCGGCGGAGGAGGCCGCCCGGCGCCACCTGAGCCTGCTGCCGCGCCTGCGCGTGCGCGCGTCCTGCGGGGCGGAGCCGGAAGCCCGCCCCGCCTGATCACCGGGCCGAGAGCCCGCCCCGCCTGATCACCGGGCGGGCCGGGCGCGCCCCCCCCCCGTCCGATCGCGGGCCCGGCAACCCACCCCGTCTGATCATTTTTCGATCAATCAATCTTTCGCTCTTGACTTCGCTCACGAACCGTCCCAGGATCACGGCCATCCCCGTCCACGCCGCCGTGTCAGGAGCCGTGCCGTGAGCCATCGTTGGAGTAGAACATCCCGTGTCATAGCCGGTACCGTCACCGCCCTGGCCGTCCTCACGGCCTGCGGCGGTGGCGACGGCGGCGCCGCGAACAAGCCCTCCGGGCCCGTGACCCTCACCTTCTGGGGCTGGGCCAAGGGCTCCAAGGACGTGGTGGACGCGTTCAACGCCTCCCACACCGACATCAAGGTGAAGTTCGAGGAGATCCCGTCCGGCACCGCCGGCGGCTACGCCAAGATCTCCAACGCCGTGAAGGCGGGCAACGCGCCCGACCTGGTCTCCATCGAGTACGCCTCGCTCCCCGAGTTCGTCAGCTCCGGCGCCCTGCAGGACATCGGCGGCGAGTTCACCGAGGCGGACCGCGGCAAGCTGCTGCCGCAGACCGTCGAGCTCACCACCCTCGGCGGCAAGACCTGGGCCGTGCCCTTCGACGCCGCCCCGCAGGCCTTCTTCTACCGCAAGGACCTCTTCGCGAAGTACAAGGTCGAGGTCCCGCGCACCTGGGACGAGTTCAGGGCCGCCGCCGAGAAGGTCAAGAAGGCCGACGCCAAGGCCAGGATCGCCACCTTCTTCCCGGACGACCCGACGACCTTCGAGGCGATGGCCTGGCAGGCCGGCGCCCAGTGGTTCAAGGCCGAGAACGACACCTGGAAGATCAACACCACGGACCCGGGCACCACCAAGGTCGCCGCGTACTGGCAGGGCCTCGTCGACGACGACCTCGTCCACAAGAACGCCTCGTTCAGCCCCGAATGGACCGGCTCGCTCAAGAACGGCGGCACGATCGGCTACCTCGGCGCGTCCTGGGGCGCGGGCGTCCTCAAGGGCACGCTGCCCGAGCAGAACGGCAAGTGGGCCGTGGCGCCCATGCCGAGCTGGGACGGCAAGCCCGCGAGCGGGATGCTGGGCGGCACGTCGTTCGCCGTGACGAAGGACAGCGGGAAGAAGGCGGCGGCCGTGGAGTTCGCCGAGTGGATGTCCACCACCGAGGCGGGCGTCAAGGCCCGGATCGCCTCCGGCACGTCCAGCGCCTTCCCCGCCGCGAGCGCGCTGCGCCCGGTCGCCAAGCAGGCCTTCGACGCGAGCTACTACGGCGGCCAGGACATCTACGCCCTCTTCGAGGAGGCCGGCGCCTCCATCAACCCGAACTGGGCGTGGGGCCCGACCACGGGCACCACCAACACGTCCATCAAGGACCAGTTCGGCAAGATCACCAAGGGTGGACCGACGATCACCGACGCGATCAGGACCGGACACGAAGCGACCGTCGCCGAGCTGACCAAGCGCGGTCTGAAGGTCCAGGGCTGACCTGATGAAGGCCCGCACCCGCGCCGCGACGTTCCTGCTGACCCCCTTCTTCGCCCTGTTCACCGTGGTCATGGTGGTGCCGATCGGATACGCGGTCTGGCTCAGCCTCTTCACCGAGAAGCAGTCCGGCCTTGGCTTCGGCGGCACGGAGTCGGTGTTCACGGGACTCGGCAACTACGCCGCGGCGCTGGGTGACCGGGCCTTCCGCGAGGGCTTCGTCGTCCTGCTCGGATACTGCCTGTTCTACATTCCGCTGCTGCTCGCCGGGGCCCTCGGCCTCGCCCTGCTGCTCGACTCGACGCTCGCCCGCGCCCGCCGCTTCTTCCAGCTGGCGCTCTTCCTGCCGCACGCCGTCCCCGGCATCATCGCCGCACTGGTCTGGGTCTACCTCTACACCCCCCAACTCAGCCCGGTCGTCCAGGCGATGGAGGCGGGCGGCATCGGCTTCGACTTCTTCTCGCCCGAGGGCGCGCTCCCCTCCGTCGTCAACATCGCGCTGTGGGAGTGGCTCGGGTACAACATGGTGATCTTCTACGCCGCCCTGCAGGCCATCGACCGCTCCGTCCTGGAGGCCGCCACCGTCGACGGCGCCGGCTCCTGGCGCATCGCCTTCAGCATCAAGGTCCCGCTGATCCGCGCCTCGCTCGTGATGGTCGGCCTCTTCACCGTCATCGGCTCGCTGCAGCTGTTCACCGAGCCGCTGATCCTCAACAAGGGCACGGGCTCCGCCGTCACCTCCACCTGGACGCCGAACATGTACGCGTACACCGCCGCCTTCGACCGCAACGACTACGGCCTCGCCGCCGCCGCGTCCGTCCTGCTCGCCCTGACGGCGGCGCTGCTCTCCTTCGCCGTCACCCGCCTCACCGGCCGCCGGAAGGGGAAGCACGCATGAGCACCCCACGCCCCACGAGCGTCTGGCTCTCGAAGACCGCCGTCAACGGCGCGCTCGTCCTCGCCGTCGTCTACATGCTCTTCCCGCTCGTCTGGCTGCTGACCGCCGCCACCAAGGACGCGGGCGGCCTGCTGGCCGGCAACGCCTTCTCCTTCGAGGGCTTCGACCTCGGCGGGAACCTCTCCCGTCTCGCCGACTACAACGACGGCGTCTACTTCCACTGGTACGCCAACAGCCTCCTCTACGCGGGTGTGGGCGCCCTCGCCTGCTCGCTGATCAGCGTCGCGGCGGGGTACGCCTTCGACAAGTACCACTTCCGGGGCAAGGAGAAGCTCTTCGGCGTCGTCCTCATGGGTGTCCTCGTCCCCACGACCGCGCTCGCGCTGCCCATGTACCTCCTGGCCAGCGAGGTCGGGATCGTCAACACCTACTGGGCCGTGCTCGTCCCCGTCCTCGTCAACCCCTTCGGGGTCTACCTCGCCCGGGTCTTCAGCTCCGGCTACATCCCCGACGAGGCGCTGGAGGCCGCCCGCATCGACGGCGCGGGCGAGCTGCGCACCTTCTGGTCGATCGGTCTGCGCATGGTCATGCCGGGCTTCGTGACCGTCTTCCTCTTCCAGTTCACCGCGATCTGGAACAACTTCTTCCTCCCCCTGGTGATGCTCTCGGACCAGAAGCTCTTCCCGCTGAGCCTCGGCCTCTACGCGTGGAACAGCAACGCGCACGCGGAACCCGACTACTACCCCCTCGTCGTCACCGGGTCCCTGCTCGCCGTCGTCCCCCTCGTCGTCGCCTTCGTCTCCCTCCAGCGCCACTGGAAGGCCGGACTGACCGCCGGCAGCGTCAAGTGAGGAGCGCGGAAGCCACGATGTCCACCATGCACCCCGCCACTGACAACCGCCCGACGCTCCTCCTCTCCATGGGCCCCGGCGTCGCCGGACGCCTCCTGACCGGCGCCCACCGCGCGCGCCTCACCGCGCTCACGCGCACCGACCCGCACCTCGTCGCCCACGACCTGACCGCTCCCGACGACCCCCGCGTGGCCGAGGCCCTCGCCGGGGCCGAACTCCTCCTCACCTGCTGGGGCGCGCCCCCGCTGACCGCCGCCGTTCTGGACCGCGCCCCGCGCCTCAAGGCCGTCGTCCACGCGGCCGGCTCGGTGAAGCACCACATCACGCAGGCGTGTTGGGAGCGCGGACTCGCCGTCACCTCGGCGGCCGCCGCCAACGCCCTGCCCGTGGCCGAGTACACGCTCGCCGCGATCCTCCTCGCGGGGAAGCGGATCCTGTCCTCGGCACGGCGGTACCAGGAGGTCCGCGCGGAGGGCGTGTGGACGGCCGAGTCGGCGCCCTGGGGCAACTACCGGCGTACGGTCGGCATCGTCGGCGCCTCCCGGATCGGCCGCCGGGTCGTCGACCTCCTGCGCCCCTTCGACTTCGAGGTGCTGCTCCACGACCCGTACGTGACGGCCGACGAGGCGCGCGCGCTCGGGGTGGAGCTGGTGGCCCTCGACGAGCTGTGCGCCCGCAGCACGATCGTCTCGGTCCACGCGCCCCAGCTCCCGGCCACGTACCGCATGATCGGGGCGCGGCAGCTGGCCCTGATGCCGGACGGCACGACCCTGGTCAACACCTCGCGCGGCTCCCTGGTCGACGAGCCCGCGCTCCTGACGCACCTGCTCGCGGGTCGCCTCGACGCGGTCCTGGACGTGACCGACCCGGACCTCCCCGCACCGGACTCCCCGCTCTGGACGCTGCCGAACGTCCTGCTGACCCCGCACGTCGCCGGCTCCCTCGGCAACGAACTGCACCGGATGGCGGACCAGGCGCTGGAGGAGGTGGAGCGGTACGGGCGGGGGGAGCCGTTCGCGGATCCGGTACGGCCGTCGGATCTGACGCGCTCGGCGTGAGTGGAGGCCCGGGACCTAGACTGGAGAGGTCCCACCCGGGTCCGGGAGGCACCATGACTTTCGTACAGATAATCGATTGCAGGACCAGTCGGTTCGACGATCTGAACCGGCTCATGGACAAGTGGGTCGAACAGACCAAGGGCAAGCGGACCGCCACCCACAGCGTCATCGGCAAGGACCGGTCCGACTCGTCCCACCTCGTGGAGATCGTGGAGTTCCCCTCGTACGAGGTCGCGATGACCAACTCCCAGCTTCCGGAGACGGATCGCATCTTCCGGGAGATGGTCGCGCTCTGCGACGAGATGCCGACGTTCACGGACCTCGACATCGTCCGGGACGAGCAGCTGTACAAATCCAACGCCCGCCGTCTCCTGGAGCTCATGACCGCCGAGGGTGAGCTGCCGCCGCTCGACGAGGTCCTGGCGGAGGGGTACCACGACCACGATCCGACCAACGAGCAGGACGTCATCGGCATGGACGCGGTCCGCCGCGAGGTGGAGATGTGGCGCGCCGGCTTCGACTTCGCCATGACCGTCAACGACCAGATCGCCGAGGGCGACCGGGTCTGCACGCGGTGGACCATGATCGGGACGCACATCGGCGACTTCATGGGCCTCCAGCCCACCGGCATGAAGGTGTCCATGACCGGCACGGTCATCCACCAGTTCCGGCAGGACGGCAAGATCACGGAGGGATGGTGGCAGTACGACCTGCTCGGGCTCATGGCCCAGCTCGGCGCGGTGGAGGCGTAGAGCGCCCGCACGTACCCCCGTACGAACACACGCCCAGACAGCCGTACACGCACTGAGGTCCGGTACCCCTCCCGGGGTACCGGACCTCAGTGATCAGCTACGAGCGGGCGCGTCAGTGCGAGTGACCGTGGCCGTGGCCGTGGCCCGCGTCCGCCGGCTCCTCTTCCTTCTTCTCCACCACGAGGGTCTCGGTGGTGAGGAGGAGGGAGGCGATCGAGGCGGCGTTCTCCAGCGCGGAGCGCGTCACCTTCACCGGGTCGATGACGCCGGCCTTGACCAGGTCGCCGTACTCACCGGTGGCGGCGTTGAAGCCGTTGCCCTTGTCCAGCTCCGCCACCTTCGAGGTGATGACGTAGCCCTCGAGGCCGGCGTTCTCGGCGATCCAGCGCAGCGGCTCGACGGCGGCGCGGCGGACGACCGCGACACCCGTGGCCTCGTCGCCGGTCTTGCCGAGGTTGCCCTCGAGGACCTTGACGGCGTGGACCAGAGCGGAGCCACCACCGGAGACGATGCCCTCCTCGACCGCGGCGCGGGTCGCGGAGATGGCGTCCTCCAGACGGTGCTTCTTCTCCTTCAGCTCCACCTCGGTGGCGGCGCCGACCTTGATCACGCACACGCCGCCGGCCAGCTTCGCGAGGCGCTCCTGGAGCTTCTCGCGGTCCCAGTCGGAGTCGGTGGACTCGATCTCGGCCTTGATCTGGTTGACGCGACCGACGACGTCCTCGGAGTTGCCGCCACCGTCGACGATGGTGGTGTCGTCCTTGGTGATCGTCACGCGGCGCGCGGTGCCCAGCACGTCCAGACCGGCCTGGTCGAGCTTGAGGCCGACCTCCTCGGCGATGACGGTGGCACCGGTGAGGGTGGCCATGTCGCCGAGCATCGCCTTGCGGCGGTCGCCGAAGCCGGGGGCCTTGACGGCCACGGCGTTGAAGGTGCCACGGATCTTGTTGACGACCAGGGTCGACAGGGCCTCGCCCTCGACGTCCTCGGCGATGATCAGCAGCGGCTTGGAGGAGCCGGCCTGGATGACCTTCTCCAGGAGCGGCAGCAGGTCCTGGATCGAGGAGATCTTGCCCTGGTGGATCAGGATGTACGGGTCGTCGAGGACGGCCTCCATACGCTCCTGGTCGGTCACCATGTAGGGGGACAGGTAGCCCTTGTCGAAGGCCATGCCCTCGGTGAAGTCGAGCTCCAGGCCGAAGGTGTTGGACTCCTCGACGGTGATGACACCGTCCTTGCCGACCTTGTCCATCGCCTCGGCGATGAGCTCGCCGACCTGCTGGTCCTGCGCGGAGAGCGCGGCCACGGCGGCGATGTCGGACTTGTCCTCGATGGGACGGGCGGTCGCGAGCAGCTCGTCGGAGACGGCCTTGACCGCGGCGTCGATGCCCTTCTTCAGGGCGGCCGGGGAGGCGCCGGCGGCGACGTTCTTCAGACCCTCGCGGACGAGCGCCTGGGCGAGCACGGTGGCGGTGGTGGTGCCGTCACCCGCGATGTCGTTGGTCTTGGTCGCCACCTCCTTCACCAGCTGGGCACCGAGGTTCTCGTACGGGTCCTCGATCTCGACCTCGCGGGCGATCGTGACACCGTCGTTGGTGATGGTGGGGGCGCCGAACTTCTTGTCGATGACGACGTTGCGACCCTTGGGGCCGATCGTCACCTTCACCGTGTCGGCAAGCTTGTTGACGCCGCGCTCAAGGGCGCGACGGGCGTCCTCGTCGAACTTCAGGATCTTCGCCATGGGAGCGATTCAGCCCTCTCGGATGTCGAAAAACTGGTGAAACCGAACTGCGCCCCGGACGCCCGGTGCGGGGTCAGGGGCGCAGCTCAAAGCATGTGCTTCAGGTACTTCGGTGAATTACTTCTCGATGATCGCGAGCACGTCGCGAGCCGAGAGGACGAGGAACTCCTCGCCGTTGTACTTCACCTCGGTGCCGCCGTACTTGCTGTACAGCACGACATCGCCGACCTGAACGTCGAGCGGCAGACGCTCGCCGTTCTCGAAGCGGCCCGGACCCACGGCGAGGACAGCACCCTCCTGGGGCTTCTCCTTCGCGGTGTCCGGGATGACCAGGCCAGAGGCGGTGGTCTGCTCGGCGTCGAGCGGCTGGACCACGATGCGGTCCTCGAGCGGCTTGATGGCAACCTTGGAGCTGGTGGTCGTCACGATCCGACCTCCCCCTTCGGAGATCTCACGGGGCTAACTGTCTGAGGTGGCGACCAGGTGGATCCGTCGTCGCGGGTGCCGGACCTGCCCGTCGCTGTGTTGGCACTCTCCAGTGGGGAGTGCCAAGGCCGAGACTATGACTGCGATTAGCACTCGGTCAAGCGGAGTGCCAATACGGCGCCGCGTGGCGGTTCGGTCTCGGTACGGGCAACGGCGCGACGGACCCGATGGTTCCGTACGAAGGTACGGAGATGACGACCTCACGCCGCCCGGTCGGCACGGGTGCGGACATCGCCACCGGCCTGCTCTTCCTGCTCCTGGAGTGCGTGCTCGCCCTGGCCGCCGCCGTCTTCCTGGCGATGCGGAGCCTGGGCGGTGTGCCCGAACCGAAGGGCGGCGAGTCCGCCCCGCCCTCGATGGACTGGGTCCCCGTCATCGTCTTCGGCGTGGTCACGTGCGCCGCCCTCCTGCTCGCCGTGGCGATGCTGCGCGGCGGCTGGACCTGGACGGCCGGTGGCCAGTTCCTCGCGGCGGGGCTGCTCTGCGTCGTCACGCTGCTCATCGCGGCGGAGGAGTGGACGTACGCGCATCCGGGCCCCGCCTCTTCCAGCGAGCACCCGGGCGCCGGCCCTTCGAGCGAGCACCCGGGCTCCGGCCCTTCGAGCGAGCACCCCGGCTCCCCCGAGGGGGACACCCCCTAGCCCCGGAGACCCCCTCGGCCCTCGGCCCTGGGGGCTCCTCCGTCGTCCAGTCCGGCGAGCGTGTGCAGGACGCGGGCCGCCGCCCCGGAGAACGACCCGTCCCGCTCGCCCTCCCCCACCCGCTCCGCCGCCTTCCGCCCCAGGCGCTCGATCGGGTCCACGGACGACGCGCACCCCGAGATCGCGAGGAGCGCGCCGGCCAGGGCGAGGCCGGCCACCGGCCGGCGCGCGCCGGTCACACGTAGTCCTCGAGCTTCGCGACCGCGTACCCCTTCGCCGTGATCGTCTTCATCACCCGGCGGATCATGTCCGGCATCGAGCCCTTCCAGTCCCCCTTGCCCCGGAAGTGCGTCAGCACGATGTCACCGGGGTGCAGGTCCCGGTCCCACTCGCGCCACTCCATCCGGTCCGGGAACGCCTCGGCGGCCCACAGCGGCACGGCCTTCACCCCGCACGCCCTGGCGGCGCGCAGCGTGTCCTCGTTGTAGTTCCCGTACGGCGGCCGGAAGAGCGGGGGCCGCTTCCCGTACCGCTCCTCGATGGTGTCCTGCATCCCGCAGATCTCGCGCTTCTGCGCGCTGTACGAGAGCCCGGGCATGTAGCGGTGGTTGAGGGTGTGGTTGTGCAGGGAGACGCCGGCGTCCTGCATCTTCTTGAAGTAGCCGTAGTCCTCCTTGACGAGGTAGTCGCTGAGGAAGGCGCTGTACGGGATCTGCAGGTCGCGCATCATCCGCAGCAGGGCCGGGTCCTTCTCCGCGCCGTCGTCGATCGTCAGGAAGACGACCTTCTGCTTGGTCGGCACGGTGGTGAAGACCGGCGGCAGCCCCTCGCCGTCCGTCTCGAACCCCTTGCGAGTGGTGATCCTCGGCTTCACGGCGGGCGGGGCGGGGGCCTCCAGCGGCGGCCGGTCCAGGCCCCACTTCTTGGCGGCGGCGACCCGCGCCGCGCGCCGCGCGCGGACCTTCTCGACGTACGAGTCGAGCGCGGCGGCCGCGCCCTCGGCCTGCTGCTGACCGGCGGCGGGGCGCGCAGGGCCCTTCTGCCCCGCCCCGGGGGCGCCGCCGGCGCCCTCCCCGTCGCCGGAGGGGCCCGCACAGGCGGACCCGAGCGCGGCGACGACCAGTGCGGCGCCCACGGAGCGGCGAAGACGCGCCACCGCCCTCTTTCGGCGCATTTCTTCCTTTTGTCGTACTAGCTGCATGGCGCCGCATCCTGTCAGCGGCACGCCCCGCACGGCCGTCGACACCGCCGCCCGGCACCCACCATCCCCCGACTGGCCCACAATGGGACGGGTGACCGACCTCGCCGCCTTCACCGCCCTGCTCGCCCCCGAGGGCCAGACGCTGCTCGCCGCCCTGCGCGACTACGACCCCGCCCAGGAGTTGGCCGTCGCCTCCCGGCTGCGCCGCGAGCACCCCGCCGACCTGGTCTCGGCGGCGCTCGGGCAGGCCCGGCTGCGGCAGCGCGCGGTGGCGAAGTTCGGCGCCGAGGACGCGTACCGGATGTACTTCACCCCGCACGGCGTCGAGCAGTCGACCCGGGCGACGGTCGGGACGTACCGCGCGGAGCGCCTGCGCGCGCTCGGCGTGCGCAGCGTGGCGGACCTGTGCGGCGGGATCGGCGGGGACGCCCTCGCGTTCGCCCGGGCCGGGATCGCGGTCCTGGCCGTGGACCGCGACCCGCTGACGGTGGAGGTCGCCCGCGCCAACGCCGAGGCGCTCGAGCTCGCCGAGCTGATCGAGGTGCGGTGCGCGGACGTGACCGAGATCGACACGAGCCCGTACGACGCCGTCTTCGTGGACCCGGCGCGGCGCGGCGGCCGGGGCAGGATCTTCGACCCGGAGGCGTACTCCCCGCCGCTCTCCTGGGCGGTCGAGGCGGCCCGCAAGGCGCCGCGCGCGGCGCTGAAGATCGCGCCCGGCATCCCGCACGAGGCGGTGCCGGCGGAGGCCGAGGCGGAGTGGATCTCGGACGGCGGGGACGTGAAGGAGGCCGTGCTGTGGTTCGGCACCTCCCCGGGCGCGCGCCGCGCCACCCTCCTGCCCTCCGGGGCGAGCCTGACCGGACGTGGCCTGCCTGACCCGGCGGTCCGCCCGGTCGGCCACTACCTCTACGAGCCGGACGGCGCGGTCATCCGCGCGCACCTGGTCGCCGAGGTCGCCGAGGAGCTGTCGGGCGGCCTGGTCGACGAGACGATCGCGTACATCACGGCGGACGCCCTCACGCCGACCCCGTTCGCCACGGCGTACGAGATCACCGACGAACTCCCCTTCAACCTCAAGAAGTTGAAGGCCCTGCTGCGCGAGCGGGAGGTCGGCACGCTGACGGTGAAGAAGCGCGGCTCGGCGGTCGAACCGGAGGAGATCCGCCGCCGGGTCAAGCCGAAGGGCCCGAACGCGGCCACGGTCTTCCTGACCCGCGTCGCGGGCGCCCCGACGATGCTGATCGGCCGACCGACGAGCTAGCGGCCTTCAGGCCGCCCACGGCGCGGGCGGGACGGGCGGGGGCCCAGCGGCCGGGCTGTGCGGCGGACCTGCGGGAGGGCCTGCGCCGCGGGCGGACCTGGGGGGAGGGCTGCGCGGCGGCCTGCGCTGCGGGGGCCGGCCTGCGCGGCCGGACCTGCGCGGATGCGCGCCCTACGCCACGAGCCGGACGGCCAGCCGGAAGTGCCCGACCGCCTTCACGACGCCGGTCAGGCCGCTGATCCACAGGCCGAGCGCCGCGCCCATGAAGTACGCCACGGTGCCGTAGCCGCCGCGCCCCGGGCCGGTCACCTCGGCGGGAGCGGCCAGGGAGAGCCAGAGGCCGACGGCGCACAGCACGAAGGAGACCAGCAGCCAGACCACGCTGAGGACGGGCTCGCGCAGCCGCGCGTCGGTCGCGCGGTCGCCGTCCAGCGCGGCCCACAGCACCAGCCGCTCGCGCGCCTCGCGGTCCCGGCGGACGCCCCGGGCGAGGAAGAAGACGGCGGGGACGACGGCACCGAGCCCGAGGGCCACGAAGAAGCAGGCGAACAGGCCCGAGAACGGGTCGAGGGCCTCGTCCAGCATGATGAACCCGGCGCCGCAGAGTCCCCAGCCCAGCTGAAGGGTCGCCACCCACACCAGAAAGACCGACAGTCGCGCGCCGCCCAGCAGTCGGCGGTTCAGCTCGGTCATCGCCCGCGCCCGGTCGGCCAGTCGGGCCTCGCGGTCGGGCCAGCTCCGTATCTCGGCGGGCGGTGGGGGTGGAGGCAGCGGTGCGCGTGGCGACATGCGCCCGAGACTACCGAGACCCCGACTCCCCCGACGCCCCCGGCCCGTGAGCCCCAGCTGCCCCACGCGTGCCTTCCGCCCCAACCACCCCACGCACGCCACGCGCCCCTTCGGCTCCCCCCGCCCCTTCGGCCCGCCCGCGCAGCAGTTCACGCTCCCGTTCGTTACGGGTCAGGGCGGCCGCCCGCTCGAACTCCGTCCGGGCCTCGGCCGTCCGCCCGAGCTTCTCCAGCAGGTCCCCTCGGACGCTCGGCAGCAAGTGGTAGCCGGTCAGGGCCGGTTCCCCGGCCAGGGCGTCGACGAGGGCGAGGCCGGCCTCCGGGCCCTGGGCCATCGACACGGCGACCGCGCGGTTCAACTCGACGACCGGGGAAGGCGCGACGGCCGCGAGCCGCCCGTACAGCGCGGCGATCGTCCGCCAGTCCGTCTCCTCGTACGTCGCTGCCTTCGCGTGGCAGGCGGCGATGGCGGCCTGGAGGGCGTACGGACCGTACGTACCGCCCTCGCCCGCCCGCCCCAGCGCCTCGAAGCCACGGCGGATCAGCCGCCGGTCCCAGCGGCTCCGGTTCTGGTCGGCGATCAGGACCGGCCGCCCGTCCGGGCCGGTCCGGGCCGCCGTCCGGGAGGCCTGGATCTCCAACAGGGCCGCCAGACCGTGTACTTCGCCCTCCTTCGGCATCAGCCCCGCGAGCACCCGGGCCAGCCGCACCGCGTCCTCGCACAGCGCAGGGCGCAGCAGGTCGTCGCCCGCCGTCGCCGCGTACCCCTCGTTGAAGATCAGGTAGATGACGTCCAGGACCGAGCCGAGCCGGGCGGCCCGCTCCTCTCCGTACGGCACCTCGAACTCCACGCCCGCCTTCGCCAGCGCCCGCTTCGCGCGGACGATCCGCTGCGCGACCGTCGCCTCCGGCACGAGGAAGGCGCGGGCGATCTCGTCCGTGCGCAGCCCGCCGACCAGCCGCAGGGTCAGCGCGGTCCGCGCCTCGGCGGACAGCACCGGGTGGCACGCGGTGAAGATCAGCCGGAGCAGGTCGTCGTCGATGTCGCCGGGCCCGGACGGCTCCGGGTCGTACGAGGCCTCCGGGGCGTCCCGCCCGACCTCGGCCAGCTTGCGCGCGTACGTCTCGCGGCGTCGTACGAGATCGACGGCGCGGTTCTTCGCGGCGGCCGTCAGCCACGCCGCGGGCCGGTCGGGGACGCCCGTTCTCGGCCACTGTTCCAGGGCGGCGACGAAGGCGTCCTGGGCGATCTCCTCGGCGATGCCGACGTCACGGACGATCCGCGCGACGGCGGCGATGATCCGCGGAGACTCCATCCGGAAGACGGTCTCGACGGCGCCGGGGGCGGGTGCGGTCATGGATCCACCATGACACCACCCGCCCCGGCCGCGTCACATCTCTTCGATCTCCCGCACCTCGCAGGCCACCTTCCACTGCGGCGGGTGCACCTCCAGGAACCGCTTCGACCACTCGACGGCCTCGGCCATGTCCTTGCACTGGGTGATCGAGTAGCCGCCGACGACCTCCTTGGTCTCGGTGAACGGGCCGTCGGTGAAGGAGATCTTCCCGCCCTCCCAGACGACCCGCTTGCCCTCCTTGGTCGGCTTGAGCCCGGCCGTCTCCAGCATCACGCCGGCCTTGGTGATCTCCTCGAACAGCTGGGTGACGCGCTCGTCGAAGCCGGGGTCGGCGTCCTCCATCTCGAAGGCACCTTCTTCGATGCGGATCAGCGTCATGTAGCGGGGCATGGCTGTTCTCCTTGCGTGGCGGGCGGGGCCGTTCCCCGCCTTTCACACATACGTCGAACGGGCCCGCCCCGCATCGACACGAGGCGGCGAAAACTTTCTAGACGTAGTCCTCCAGACGGGCCACGGTGAAGCCCTGCTTCTGGATGTGGCGGAGCATGTTGGCCGTCATCCGGGTCATCGACGTGCCCTTGAGCTCGGCCGGGCCCCGGAAGTGGGCCAGGATGATGTCGCCGGGGTGCAGCTTCTTGTCGCCGCGCTGGTACTGCATGTTCTTGATCTGCATCGACTCGCGCCACAGCACGATCGCGTCCACGCCGCACGTGCCCGCCGCCGCGCGGGTGTCCTCGTTCCAGTTGCCGTAGGGCGGGCGGAAGAGCCGTGGGGTCGTCCCGTACTCCTTCGCCAGCTTCGTCTGCTGGCCGCAGATCTCCTGGCGCTGGGCGGCCGCGCCGAGCGTGCGGAGGTTGGGGTGGGTGAGGGTGTGGTTCGCGACGCCGTTGCCGAGGGCCGTGAGGGGCTTGAAGTAGCCGTAGTCGCCGCGGATCGCGGCGTCGGTGAGGAACATCGTCACCGGGATCTTCAGCTCCTCCATCATCTTCACGAACTCGGGGTCCTTCTCGGCCCCGTCGTCGATCGTGATGAAGACGACCTTGTCCTGGGTGGGGATCTCGCTGATGACGGGTACGGGCTCACCGGGCTTCCGCGTCACCGGCTTGGTCTTCGGCGGGGCGGGCGGCGCGGCGAAGGGCTCCAGGCCCCACTTCCGGTACGCGGCGGAGGCCTGGGCGGCCCGGTCGGGGCCCTTGGCCTCGGCGGGCGCCTTGGAGGGCGACGGTCCGGTGGGAGCGGTGGCGGGGTCCGCTCCCGCCAGGCCGCCGCATCCCGAGACGAGGAGTGCGGCGGCGGTCAGCGCCGCCCAGGTCACGATCTTCTTGCCCACACCGAGAGTCACGATGAGGATGATGCGACAAGACGACCGGCGGTTGCCTCAGTCCACGGACTCGAAACGCCAACGGTGCACCGGACGGGTGAGCAGATCCGCCGCCGGCTCCGGCACCTCGGGCAGTTCGGCGTCGAACGTGTCCGTCTCCCACCAGGTCAGGACGAGCACGCGGTCCTGCGGCGCGCGGAAGGTCTCGCGCCGCAGCGGCTCGTACGGGAGAACCTGTGCCCGCGCCCACTCCAGGAGTTCGGCGCCGCGGCCCTGGACCGCGCGCGCCTCCCACATCAGGGTCACGAGGGTCACGAGTACAGGTTCTCCTTGCTGATCTCGTGCACGTGGTCGTGGGAGTGACCGTGGTCGTGGTCGTGGTCGTGGCCCTCGGCGCCCGGCACGTGCGGGTCCGTCACCGGCAGCGACGAGTCCGCGGACAGCTCCCAGTCGGAGGCCGGCCGGTTGCGGGCGACCATCTCGGCTCCCAGCGCGGCCACCATCGCGCCGTTGTCGGTGCACAGCCCCGGCCGGGGCACCCGCAGCCGGATCCCGGCCCGCTCGCACCGCTCCTGGGCCAGCGCCCGCAGCCGCGAGTTGGCCGCGACGCCGCCGCCGATCATCAGGTGGTCGACGCCCTCGTCCTTGCAGGCCCGTACGGCCTTCCGGGTGAGCACGTCGACGACGGCCTCCTGGAACGACGCCGCCACGTCCCGTACCGGCACCTCCTCGCCCGCCGCCCGCTTCGCCTCGATCCAGCGGGCGACCGACGTCTTCAGGCCGGAGAAGGAGAAGTCGTACGCGGGGTCCTTCGAGCCGGACAGGCCGCGCGGGAAGGCGATCGCGTTCGGGTCGCCCTCCCGGGCGAGCCGGTCGATGACCGGGCCGCCGGGGAAGCCGAGGTCGAGCACGCGGGCGATCTTGTCGAAGGCCTCGCCCGCCGCGTCGTCGATGGTCGCGCCCATCGGCCGGACGTCGGCGGTGATGTCCGGGGCGAGGAGCAGCGAGGAGTGTCCGCCGGAGACGAGCAGCGCCATCGTGGGCTCGGGCAGCGGGCCGTGCTCCAGCTGGTCGACGCAGATGTGCGAGGCCAGGTGGTTCACGCCGTACAGCGGCTTGCCGAGCGCGTACGCGTACGCCTTCGCCGCCGAGACGCCGACCAACAGCGCTCCGGCGAGGCCGGGCCCCGCGGTCACGGCGATGCCGTCGAGGTCCCGGGCGGAGACCCCGGCGTCCTTCAGGGCGCGCTCGATGGTCGGGACCATCGCCTCCAGGTGCGCGCGGGAGGCGATCTCGGGCACGACGCCGCCGAAGCGGGCGTGGGTGTCGACGCTGGAGGCGACGGCGTCGGCGAGCAGCGTCGTCCCCCGGACGATGCCGACCCCCGTCTCGTCGCAGGAGGTCTCGATGCCGAGTACGAGCGGTTCGTCAGCAGCCATCGGAATCAGTCTCAGTTTCAGTTTCGGTCTCGGTTGCTTGGACGGTCAGACGCATCACGAGCGCGTCGACGTTGCCCGGCTGGTAGTAGCCGCGCCGGAAGCCGATCGGCTCGAAGCCGAAGCGCTCGTACAGCTTCTGGGCCCGGGTGTTGTCCACCCGTACCTCGAGGAGCACCTCGTCGCACTCGAACGCGGTGGCGTGCTGGAGGAGGTCGGTGAGCAGCCGCGCGCCGAGCCCGGTGCCCCACTGCTCGCGGGCGACGGCGATCGTCTGCACGTCGCCGAGGCCTCCGGCGGCGGCGAGCCCGGCGTAGCCGACGAGCTTGCCCCCGGCCTCCGCGACGACGTACCGGCGGGTGGCGCGCGGGCCCCGGGCGTGGGCCAGCTCGGACCAGAACATCCCCTCGGACCAGGCGTCCTCGGGGAACAGCTCGTGTTCGAGCACGAGCACCGGCTCGATGTCCCACCAGCGCATCTCGCGCAGCACGGCCTCGTCGGTCGCGGCGGCGGTCGCGGGCGCTCCGGCGGTCACTTGGGCGTGACCACCTTGTAGTTCTTCGGCACCTGGGCGTCGGGGCGGCGCAGGTACATCGGCAGCGGGTCGAGGAACTCGGCACCCTCCGCCAATCGTTCGGCCGCCAGGGCGGCCAGCGCGCCCGCCGACTGGTGCTCGGGGTCGCGGGCGTCCGGGAAGACCTCCGGGTAGAGGCCGGCGCCCGCGCCGACGACGGGGAGCCCGGCGACCTGCTCGGCGATCTCGGCGGGCCGGTCGACGGCCGCGTCGGTGACGCGCGTACGGAAGTTCTCGTACCGCGCCCAGTAGACCTCCTTGCGGCGCGCGTCCGTCGCGACGACGAACGGCTCCTCGATCCCGGAGGCGTACGCGAGCCCGTCCAGGGTGCACAGACCGTGCACGGGCACGCCGAGGGCGGACGCGAAGGTGGCTGCCGTGACGAGCCCGACGCGCAGACCGGTGTACGGCCCGGGCCCGACGCCGACGACGAGGCCGGTGACCGCGTCGAGCTTCAGCCCGGCCTCTTTGAGGACCCGGTCGACGGCGGGCAGCAGCAGCTCCCCGTGGCGGCGGGCGTCGATCTGCCGCGTCTCGGCGACGACGGAGTCGCCGTCGTGCAGGGCGACGGTGACGGCGGGTGTGGCGGTATCCATGGCGAGCAAGAGCACGCAAACAGCCTACGGCTCCTGGCGGGTCCGCACGGCGCCCCGTCGCTGTCCCCGGCGGCTGCTAACGTCACGATCGATACGTACGTACGAAAGGTGGGCAGAGCGGTGGCACGGAGCAGCTCGGGATTCGTGGCCGGGCTCACGGCGGCGGCGATCGCCGCGGTCGCCTTCCTCGCCTACCAGGCGTCGGCGAACGCTCCGGCGGACGTCTCGGCCAAGCCGAAGGCCCCGAGCACGGCGCCTTCGGCGGCGGCGACCGGTGGCCCCAAGAAGCCCGTCAAGGACCCGCTCGCCGTACCGGCGGACTCCGGCACCGGGGCGCGTGTCGTGTACGCGCTCGCGGAGCGCCGGGTATGGCTGGTGGACACGAAGAACCAGGCCACGCACTCGTTCTCGGTCATGCCGAGCACGGTCCACCCGGCGCCGGGGGCGTACAAGGTGACGTCCCGCTCGGGCTCGGTCACCGGCTCGGACGGCGTGCAGATCGAGCACGTGGTGCGGTTCACGACCGAGCAGGACGTCGCGATCGGCTTCAGCGCGGCGGTCGACGGCACGCTGCCGACGCCGGACCCGTCGCGGAAGACGGGCGGCATCCGGATGAAGCGCGCGGACGGTGACGCGATGTGGACGTTCGCGTCGATCGGCGCGAAGGTCGTCGTCGTCCCGTAAGGGCCTGGGGCCTACGGCCCGCCTGGGCGCTCCGGCGTAACCCGTACGGGTTACGCCGCCTCGCGCTCGATCGTGTGCCCGGTCTCGCCCGCGTCGGATTCCGATTCCGGTGCGGGCTCGGTCGCACGCGGGGGTGTCGACACCGCCTCCGCCGCCGCACAGGACGCCAGCAGCTCGCTCATCGACATCCGCGTCCGCGCTTCCGTGGGCTCGCGCTCCGGCGTCGCCATGCATGCCTCCCGTAGGTTAGGTACACCTAACCAGCTCGTGCATCCATGTCACCACGGCTCGTACGGCCGACGCAACATCTTCCCGACACCTTGTCGGAATCTACGTACGTTCAGCTCAGGGCGAGGTTCTCGGTGGCCCACCGCGCGCCGATCCCGCGCAGCACGACCGTGCGCCGGTCGTCGTCCGTGTCTCCGACGACCCGGTGGATCAGGACGTGCAGCCGGTCGTCCGTGAGGTCCTCGACCTTGCCGTCGCCCCACTCCACGACGACCACCGAATCGGGCAGCGAGACGTCGAGGTCGAGGTCCTCCATCTCTTCGAGGCCGCCGCCGAGGCGGTACGCGTCGACGTGGACCAGCGCCGGGCCGCCGACCAGGGACGGGTGGACGCGGGCGATGACGAAGGTCGGGGAGGTGACGGCGCCGCGCACGCCGAGGCCCTCTCCGAGGCCGCGGGTGAGCGTCGTCTTCCCGGCGCCGAGCTCGCCGGTGAGCATGACGAGGTCGCCGGGCCGGACCAGCTTGGCGAGCCGGCGACCGATCTCCTGCATCTGCTCCGGGGAGTCGATGTCGAGGGTGGCAGTGGAGTGCGGTTCTTCCATACGGCCCAACCTAGCTGTTACCGGCCCCGGCTTTGGTCGCCGCTGTCGCGGGCACCGCGCCCACCTTCGCGAGCAGGTCGGCGAGCCGGTCCGTCACGGCCTCCGGGTGCTCCAGCATCACCAGGTGCCCGGCGTCGGGCACGATGACGAGCTCCGCGTCCGGCAGCAGATCGGCGATCGCCTCCGTGTGCGAGCTGGGGGTGACCAGGTCACGGTCGCCGGCGAGGGCGAGGACGGGCACCTCACGGAAGACCGCGAGGGCGGCCGCCTTGTCGTGCTCGGCGAAGGCCGGGTAGAACTCCGCCACCACGTCGATCGGGGTGGCCTCGATCATCCGCTCCGCGAAGCGGGCGACGGCCGGGTCCACGTCCCGGGACGAGAACGAGTACTTCTTGATCAGGCCGGCGAACAGGTCGGCCGTGGCCCTGCGGCCCCGCTCGACCAGCTCCGCCTGCGCGCCGAGGGCCTTCAGGACCCCCGGCAGGATCCGCCGCACCGCGTTGACCCCGGCCGTGGGCAGCCCGTAGTTGACCTCGCCCAGCTTCCCCGCCGACGTACCGACGAAGGCGACACCGACGACCCGCTCGCGGATCAGCTCGGGGTAGCGGTCGGCAAGGGCCATGATCGTCATGCCGCCCATCGAGTGCCCGACCAGGACCAGGGGCCCGTCGGGCGCGGTAGCGTCGATGACGGCCTTGAGGTCACGGCCCAGCTGGTCGATGGAGACGGGCAGGCCGTCGGGGCCGGACTGGGCGAGGCCCCGCTCGGAACGTCCGTGGCTGCGCTGGTCCCAGTAGACGGTACGGACGAGGCCGCGCAGCGCCGCCCGCTGGAAGTGCCAGGAGTCCTGGCCGAGGCAGTAGCCGTGGCTGAAGACGACGGTGACGGGCGCGGGCGCCTTGCGCCCGAAGAGCCGGCGGCGCCTGGGCGCGGGCGCGTCCGACTCCACCTCGTCGACCTCGTAGTAGAGGGCGGTGCCGTCGTCGGCGGGCGCCTTGCCGGGCGCACCGCGCAGGGAGCCGTAAGGCGCGGAGGCGTCGAGGGCGAGCCGCGCCTTCTGCCGCATGCCGCGCCCGACGGTCAGCCGCTCGATGGCCACCCCGGCCGCCGCCCCGGCGGCCAGGACGCCTATCGCGGCACCGGCGAGCCCGGCACGCCGCCAGTTGTCGGTGCTGGCCTCGCTCACTGCCCCTCCTCAGGTCCGGTCGGTTCGGGTGCTCCCGTCCACATAGACGCGCGGAACGCGCGCGCCGATGCGTGTGACGATCTCGTACGCGATGGTGTCGGCGGCGTCGGCCCAGTCCTGGGCGGTCGGCTCGCCCCGGTCGCCGGGCCCGAAGAGCAGCGCCTCGGCGCCGGGCTCGACGGTGTCGCCGCCGAGGTCGACCACGAACTGGTCCATGGCGACACGTCCGGCCACCCGCCGGATCCGGTCGCCGACCAGGACGGGGCCGCGGCCGGAGGCGTGGCGCGGGATGCCGTCGGCGTACCCGAGCGGGATCAGGCCGAGGGTGGTCTCGCCCTCGGTGACGTAATGGTGTCCGTAACTGACCCCGTGCCCGCCGGGCACCTCCTTGACGAGCGCGACGCTGCCGACAAGGGACATGACAGGCCGCAGCCCGAAATCCGCGGGGGTCCCGATCTCGGGAGCGGGCGAGACTCCGTACATGGCGATGCCGGGCCGGACCAGGTCGAAGTGGGTCTCCGGCAGGGTGAGGGTGGCCGGGGAGTTGGCGATGTGCCGGACCTCGGGCTCGACGCCGGCCTTCTCCGCGTAGTCGAGCATCGAGCGGAAGACGTCGAGCTGGGAGGCGATGGAGGGGTGGCCGGGCTCGTCGGCGCAGGCGAAGTGCGACCAGAGTCCGGTGACGGTGACGAGCCCGGCCTTCTGGGCCTTGAGGGCCTCGCCGACCAGTGCGGGCCAGTCGGCGGGCTGACACCCGTTGCGCCCGAGCCCGGTGTCGGCCTTGAGCTGGACGCGGGCGGTGCGCCCGGTCAGCCGGGCGGCTGCGACGACCTCGTCCAGGGCCCACATCCCGCTGACGGTCATGTCGAGGCCGGCCTCGATGCCCTCGGCCCAGGGGTCGCCGGGGGTCCAGAGCCAGCACAGAATCCGCGCGTCCGTGATCCCGGCCGCGCGCAGCGCGAGCGCCTCGTGCGGGGTGGCGGTGCCGAGCCAGTCGGCGCCCGCTTCGAGCGCGGCGCGGGCACAGCGGACGGCGCCGTGGCCGTACGCGTCGGCCTTGACCACGGCCATCAGCTGGACGTGGGGCCCGACGCGGGCACGCAGCGTGCGGACGTTCGCACGCAGCGCACCGAGGTCGATCTCGGCGCGGGCTCTGCGGGGCGGCGGTGTCTCAGTCATCGCGCCCAGTCTCTCAGGTGTCAGCGTTCGGGCCGCTTTCCCCAGATGTAGACCCGGTCACCCTTGCGCAACACGTCCCAGAGTCTCTTGGCGTTGGCGTGGCTCAGATTGACGCAGCCGCGGCTGCCGGTGGGCGTGGCGAGCTGACCGTAGACGGCGTGGAAGGCCCGGCCGCCGTCGAAGAACTGGGAGTAGGGCATGGGTGTGTTGTAGAGGGACGACCAGTGGTCCTTGTGGCGCCAGTAGACCTTCTTCCAGCCGGTACGGGTCCGGTACCCGGGCCGCCCACTGCGCACGTTGACCACCCCGAAGACCACCTTGCTCCCCTTCTGCACCCACATGAGCTCACGATCGAGGTCGACGCAGGCGACGGTGTACGACTTGACCGGGCACTTCCCGGCGGCGTTGGGGTTCTTGCGCGCGGCGAGCAACTCGGCACGGGCCCAGGTGACGGGGCCGGCGTAGCCGTTGGCGGGCTTGATCTTCTCCTTGACCTGGAAGGCGCGGATGGCCTTGCAGTCGGCGGTGGACTGCTTCCCGTCGACCTTGAGCTTCAGCAGCTTCTCGACGCGCCGCTGGTGGGGCCCGGCAAGCGCGGTACAGGCAGCACCGATCGCACTCCGCGGCACGTACTCCACCAGCTCGTCGACGTCCCTCTCCGGCTCGGGCACGGGCACCACCACCCCCTCCCCGTCCTGCGGCACGGGCGGCAACACCTGATCGGGCGTATCCATCGGATACTCGGCCACCCCGGCCCCTACGACCCCGGGCACGAGGGGCTCGGCGGAGGGGGGTTCGCTGGGGGCGGGGGCGGGGGTGGGGGTGGTGGGGGTGGGGGGCGCGGGGGCGGTGAGGGTGGAGGGTGCGGGGTCGGTGAGGGTGGAGGGTACGGGGTCGGTGAGGGTGGAGGGTGCGGGGTCGGTGAGGGTGGAGGGTACGGGGTCGGCGCGGGCATCGGGGCCGGGAGCGCGTTCGGCGGGGGCGCGGGGCGCTGGCTCGGCGCGTTCGGCGGTGGGTCCGGCAGGGACGCGTTCGGCGGGGACGGGGCCGCGGGACGCTGGCTCAGCGCGTTCGGCGGGGGCGCGGGCGGGCGGCGCGAGGTCGGCGACACCAGGTCCGGCAGGGGCGCGTTCGGCGGCGGCGGGTCCGGCGGGGGCGGAGGCCGAGGCGGTCGGCGTCAGCGGGAGGGCGGTTGCGGCGACGAGCAGCAACGTCAGGGCACGGGAGGGCGCGGTCCATCTGATCACCCACTCAGCCAACCCACCCGCACCACACCCCGCCCGCCCAATCCCACGCGTGGTCCAACGGGTTCGCCCGACCGGGGGTCGACCGCACGCAGTGCGGCCACAGCCTTGCGGCGCAAGGCGCCGGGCGGACCCGGCAGAGGTGCAGACGCCCGCGCCCACCAGACTGGGCGTCACCGTCGGCGTACGGCGGGAAGACGCAGCGCCCTGGCGGACGGAACCGCTCGCGGCGCGAAGCTGCCGAGCCCCCGGCAGGGTTTCGGGAAGGGGTGGGGTGGGGGCCTACCCGCTCACCACGTCGCGCCACGCCGCCGGCAGCGCCTCCGCCACGTCGCCCGCCGTGATCGGCGCGCCGCCCGACGCCCGCCGGGCCGCCAGGCCGTGGAGGTACGCGGCGGCCGAGGCCGCGTCCCGCGCCCCCAACCCCGCCGCCAGCAGCGAGCCCGCGAGCCCGGACAGCACGTCCCCGCTCCCCGCTGTCGCCAGCCACGACGAGCCCGTCGGATTCACCCGCACCGGCTCCGCCACCGACACCGACCCCGAACCGGACCCCGCACCCGACTCCGGCCCCCAACCCCCCGCCACCAGCGTCGTCGACCCCTTCAACAGCACCGTCACCCCGAAGCGCCCCGCCAACTCCCGTACCGCCGCCAGCCGCTCCGCCTCCACCGACTCCCGCGAGACACCGAGCAGCGCCGCCGCCTCGCCCGCGTGCGGCGTGAGCAGGGTCGGCGCCGTGCGCTCCCGTACCGCCGTCGGGTCCAGGTCCCGCAACCCGTCCGCGTCCACCAGGACCGGTACGTCCGAGGCGAGGACCTCCGCGACGGCCGACCGCTCGTCACCCAGGCCCGGCCCGACCACCCACGCCTGCACCCGCCCCGCCTTCCCCGGCGGCCCCACGTGCACCAGCGTCTCCGGATGGCGCGCGATCACCGCATCCCCCGCCGGCCCCACGTACCGCACCGCCCCCGCCCCGCCCCGCAGCGCGCCCGTCACCGCGAGCACCGCCGCGCCCGGGTAGCGCGCGGAGCCGGCCACGACGCCGACCACGCCCCGCCGGTACTTGTCGCTCTCCGCCCCCGGCACGGGCAACAGCCGCGCCACGTCCTCGTGTTGCAACGCCTCGACGTCCGGCACCGACGGCAGGACCTCGCCGAGACCGATGTCCACGAGCCGCAGCGCCCCCGCGTACTCGCGCGCCGGGTCGATCAACAACCCCGGCTTGTACGCCCCGAAGGTCACCGTCGCGTCCGCCCGCAGCGCCTCCCCCGCGACCCGCCCCGTGTCCGCGTCCACGCCGCTCGGCAGGTCGACGGCGACCACCACCGCGTCCGAGCCGCGCGCCGCCCGCGCGACCGGGACCGCGTCCGGCCGCAAGCCCCCGTGCCCGCCGATGCCGGTGATCCCGTCGAGGACGAGGTCGGCGACGGCGAGCGCCTCGAAGGGGTCGTCCGCCACCCGCCCCCCGGCGCGGAGCAGCGCGGCGAGCCCCCGCTCGTGGGCCCGCTCGCCGAGCAGTACGGCCGTCACCCCCGCCCCGCGCCGCGCGAGCCGCACCCCCGCGTAGAGGGCGTCGCCCCCGTTGTCCCCGCTGCCGACGAGCAGGACGACCCTCGCCCCGTACACATGGCCCCGGCCGAGCAGCGAGAGGCACGCGGCGGCGAGCCCGGCCGCGGCCCGTTGCATGAGCGCCCCCTCGGGCAGCGCTGCCATGAGCTCGGCCTCGGCGGCCCGTACGGTCTCCACGCGGTAAGCGGTACGCATGCCCGCAGTCTGCCGCACGCCCCAAGCCCCCGCCCGTGAAGGAGGCTCGACCGCCGGACGCCCCGTCACCCACGGCTCCGGCGCCGACCCGCACCTCCATGCACCCCGCCCGGCCCCCGTAACGCCCTCCCCGTCACCACCGCGCCCAGGGCCCCCGCCAAGCCCCCGGCCACCACCGCGCCCAGGACCCCCGTCCACGCCCTCCCCGGCCACCACCGGCCCGGACCCCCATCACGCCCTCCCCAGCCACCACCGGCCCAGGCCCCCATCACGCCCCCTCCCCGGCCACCACCGCGCCCAGGGCCCCCGTCACCCCTCCGCGATCACCACCGCCGAAGCCACCCCCGCGTCATGACTCAGCGAGACATGCCAGTGCCGGACGCCCAACTCGGCCGCCCGCGCCGCCACCGTCCCCCGTACCCGCAGCCGCGGCTGGCCGCTCGCCTCGACGTAGACCTCCGCGTCCGTCCAGTGCAGGCCCGCCGGCGCGCCCAGGGCCTTGGCCACCGCCTCCTTCGCGGCGAAACGGACCGCCAGGGACGCCGGGCCGCGCCGCTCGCCGCTCGGGAGCAGCAGCTCGCCCTCGACGAAGAGCCGCTGGAGCAGCCCGGGCGTCCGCTCCACGGAGGCCGCGAAGCGGTCCACCTCGGCCACGTCGATCCCCACCCCGATGATCATTCGCTCACTCCACGGTCACAGATTTCGCCAGGTTCCGCGGCTGGTCCACCTCGTTGCCCCGCGCCGTCGCGAGTTCGCAGGCGAAGACCTGCAGCGGCACGGTGGAGACCAGCGGCTGAAGAAGCGTAGGCGTTGCCGGGATGCGGATCAGGTGATCGGCGTACGGGACGACCGTCTCGTCGCCCTCCTCCGCGATCACGATCGTCCGGGCCCCCCGCGCCCGGATCTCCTGGATGTTGGAGACGATCTTGTCGTGCAGGACCGACCGCCCCCGCGGCGACGGCACGACGACGACCACCGGCAGGTCCTCCTCGATGAGCGCGATCGGCCCGTGCTTCAGCTCGCCCGCCGCGAAGCCCTCGGCGTGCATGTACGCGAGTTCCTTCAGCTTCAGCGCGCCTTCCAGGGCCACGGGGTAGCCGACGTGCCGGCCGAGGAAGAGCACGGTGTCCTTGTCGGCGAGCGAGCGGGCGAGGGCCCGTACCGGCTCCATCGTCTCCAGGACCCGCTCGACCTCGTCGGCGATCCGGGAGAGCTCACGGACGACGGCGTGGATCTCGTCGCCCCACTTCGTCCCCCGCACCTGACCGAGGTACAGCGCCAGCAGGTAGCAGGCCACCAGCTGCGTCAGAAAGGCCTTCGTGGACGCGACCGCGACCTCGGGCCCGGCGTGGGTGTAGAGAACGGCGTCGGACTCCCGCGGAATGGTCGACCCGTTCGTATTGCACACGGCCAGCACCTTCGCGCCCTGCTCGCGCGCGTGCCGCAGCGCCATCAGGGTGTCCATCGTCTCGCCGGACTGGGAGATCGCGATGACGAGGGTCCGCTGCCCGAGGATCGGATCGCGGTACCGGAACTCGCTCGCGAGCTCCACCTCGCACGGGATCCGGGTCCAGTGCTCGATGGCGTACTTCGCGATCATCCCGGCGTGGAAGGCCGTACCGCACGCGATGATCACGATCTTGTCGGCCTCGCGCAGCACCGCGTCGGGGATGCGCACCTCGTCGAGCCGGAGCCGGCCCTCCGCGTCGATGCGGCCGAGCAGCGTGTCGGCGACGGCCTTCGGCTGTTCGGCGATCTCCTTGAGCATGAAGTAGTCGTAGCCGCCCTTCTCGGCGGCCGAGGCGTCCCAGTCCACGTGGTACGCCCGTACGTCGGCGGGGGCGCCGCCGAAGTCGGTGACCTCGACGCCCTCCCGGGACAGCTTCACGACCTGGTCCTGGCCCAGCTCGATGGCGGAACGGGTGTGCGCGATGAAGGCGGCGACATCGGAGGCGAGGAAGAACTCGCCCTCCCCCACGCCCACCACGAGCGGCGAGTTCCGGCGGGCCCCGACGACGACGTCCGGCTCGTCCGCGTGCACGGCGACGAGGGTGAACGCGCCGTCGAGCCGCCGGCAGACCAGCCGCATGGCCTCGGCCAGGTCCCCGCAGGAGGAGAACTCCTCGGCGAGCAGATGCGACACGACCTCGGTGTCCGTCTCGGACGCGAGGTCGTGCCCACGCTCCTCCAACTCGGCTCTGAGAGCGGCGAAGTTCTCGATGATCCCGTTGTGGACGACGGCCACGCGCCCCGCGTTGTCGAGATGCGGGTGCGCGTTGGTGTCGGTCGGCCCGCCGTGGGTGGCCCAGCGGGTGTGTCCGATGCCGGTGGAACCGCTCGACAGCGGCCGGTCCACCAGCTCCTTCTCCAGGTTGACGAGCTTGCCCGCCTTCTTCGCCGCGGCCATTCCCCCGTCGGAGAGCACCGCGACGCCGGCCGAGTCGTAGCCCCGGTACTCGAGCCGCTTGAGGCCCGCGATCACCACATCAAGCGCCGACTGCCCGCCGACGTATCCCACGATTCCGCACATGGCGGCAGCCTACGACCGAAAGCGGGCGGAGGGCCGGACTCAGCCCAGCTTGGCGGCCTGCGCGTCGATGACGGTCTTCGGCAGACCCTCGACCTTGCCCGCGAGGCTGATGACGGAGAACGACGCCAGCGTGTTGCCCTTGGTGAAGGCGACGACCTTGCTGACCCAGGGCTTGCCCTCCATGTCGGCGGTGACGGTGAAGGCGAGCGCCTCCTCACCGGCGGTGACGGTCTCCGGGGCGACCTTGGTGACCTTCGTCGTCTCGCCGCCGACGGTGACCGTGAAGCCACCCGCGCACTCCGTGCCGGCCGTCTTCAGCGAGGCCAGCGCGGCCTGCGCGCCCCCGCCGTCGTACGAGCCGAGCGTGATGCCCGTGACCGGGTTGGCGAGCATGCCGAGCGCATCCTCCGGCGACCCGGTCGCGCCCTTCGCCGTCGGCACCTCGATCGCCTTGCGCAGCACGCTCGCGGCCGGGTCACCCGTCGCGATGTACGACATCGCCTCGGCGAGCGGCTTGCAGCCGGCCTTGTCGGTGGCGATGTCCCCCGACTTCACGATGTCGGCGGCCTTGGCCTTCTGAACCTGGTACCCCTTGAGGTCGGCCTGCTCGACGATCAGCTTCTCCAGCTCCCCCACCGACAGCGCCTTCGCGTCCGGCGTGGCGGAGGCGGACGCGGACCCGGAGGCCGTCGGGGTGCCCTTGTCGTCGCCCTTCCCGCCGCCACCGCAGGCGGTGAGCAGCAGCGCCAGCGAGACGGCGCCGACAGCGACGGTGGCGGTTCCCTTGAACGTACGCATGTTCTTGTGTCCTTCTGATCCGTCGCGCCGCCCTCGGGCGGCACATCCCCCCGCGTGAAGTACACGGCCCACGCGGGCAACTGCGTGCCGATCACCCTAGAGGAGGGCCGGGCAGGACGACCCGGCCCTCCGCCACGTGACCGACCCCACGACCCACAACCGCCCCACAGCCCCGACAATGGCGGGGTGATCACTTCGCCGCCACGAAGCCAGCGTCGGCCTCCCGAGGCCACGCCCTACGTCGACCTCACCCGGGACGAGTGGAGCGCGCTGCGGGACAAGACGCCGTTGCCGCTCACGGCCGAGGAGGTCGAGCGGCTGCGGGGGCTCGGCGACGTCATCGACCTGGACGAGGTCCGGGACGTCTACCTGCCGCTCTCGCGGCTGCTGAACCTGTACGTCCAGGCCACCAGCGGGCTGCGGGGCGCGCTCAACACCTTTCTCGGCGAGCGGGGCGAGCAGCGTGGCACACCCTTCGTCATAGGGGTCGCCGGCTCCGTCGCCGTCGGCAAGTCCACCGTGGCCCGTCTCCTCCAGGCGCTGCTGGCCCGCTGGCCGGAGCACCCGCGTGTGGAGCTGGTCACCACCGACGGCTTCCTCTATCCGATGGAGGAGCTGAAGGCGCGCGGCCTGATGTCGCGGAAGGGTTTCCCGGAGTCGTACGACCGCCGTGCCCTGACCCGGTTCGTCGCCGACATCAAGGCCGGCAAGGACGAGGTCACCGCCCCGGTCTACTCCCACCTCATCTACGACATCGTGCCGGGCGAGCGGCTCGTGGTCCGCCGCCCCGACATCCTGATCGTGGAGGGGCTCAACGTCCTCCAGCCCGCCCTGCCCGGCAAGGACGGCCGGACGCGGGTCGGTCTGGCCGACTACTTCGACTTCTCCGTGTACGTCGACGCCCGGCCCGAGGACATCGAGCGCTGGTATCTGAACCGCTTCCGCCGCCTGCGCGAGACCGCGTTCCAGAACCCGTTCTCGTACTTCCAGAAGTACACCCAGGTCTCCGAGGAGGAGGCCCTGGAGTACGCCCGCACGATGTGGCGGACCATCAACAAGGTGAACCTGCTGGAGAACGTGGCGCCGACGCGCGGCCGGGCCACGCTCGTGGTGCGCAAGGGCCCGGACCACAAGGTGCAGCGACTGTCCCTGCGTAAGCTCTGATCCCCCGGGGCCTCCTGGATCCCCGTTAGGGTGCGGCCATGCTGCATCTGCGGATCATCACCCCGTCCGACCGCACGGACGCCGTGCTCGACCTGATCGACAAAACCGTGGGCACCACGCATGTCGCGGTGCTCAAGGGCGTCGCCCGCGAGCCCGAGGGTGATG
This sequence comes from Streptomyces sp. NPDC054975, assembly GCF_053609105.1. Taxonomy (NCBI): domain Bacteria; kingdom Bacillati; phylum Actinomycetota; class Actinomycetes; order Kitasatosporales; family Streptomycetaceae; genus Streptomyces; species Streptomyces sp. NPDC054975. The sequence continues at coordinate 450,213 of NZ_JBSGWV010000002.1, read as the reverse complement.
TCGTGATGTGCGACGTAGCCCGCGAGGCCGGTGACGAACTCCTGCACGGGCTACGCGAGTTGAGCATCGACAAGGACGGGTCGATCGCCGTCGAGAACATCGACCTGTCGCTCTCCGAGCGCGCCGACGACGCGGAGAAGGAGGCGCCGGGCGAGGCCGCGGACGCGGTGATCTGGGAGCAGTTGGCCGAGGCGACGCACGAGGAGTCCACCCTCACCATCACCTACCTGCTGTTCCTCTCCCTCGCGACGATGATCGCGGCCTGCGGCGTGGTCCTCGACAACGCGATCCTGATCGTGGGCGCGATGGCCGTCGGCCCGGAGTTCGGCCCGCTCGCCGGGATCTGTACGGGACTGGTGCAGCGGCGCCGGAGGCTGGCGCTGCGCTCGCTGATCGCCCTGCTCGTCGGCTTCGTGGCGGCGATCGCTGCGACGACCCTGTTCAGCCTGCTGATGGACGGCATCGGCCAGTTCCACGAGGGGATGCTCAACAACCCCCGCCCGAACACCAGCTTCATCTGGCAGCCGGACCCGTTCTCGTTCGTCGTGGCGCTGCTCGCGGGCGCGGCCGGAGTCCTCTCCCTGACCTCCGCGAAGTCGGGGACGCTCGTCGGCGTGGCGATCTCGGTGACGACGGTCCCGGCGGCGGCGAACGCGGCCGTGGCGCTCAGCTACGGCGAGTTGGACCAGATGTGGGGCTCCACCGAGCAGTTGCTGCTGAACCTGCTCGGGATCATCCTCGCCGGGGTCATCACCCTCATCGGCTGGAAAATGCTGTGGCGCACCCAGGAGGGACGGATGACCCGCCCTCCGGGTACGCCACGACGCAAGTGACCGTCAGACGGTCCAAGCAGACATGAGCCTCGACCCGCCTAGCCGAGCGCGGACTTCACCACGTCGGCCAGGCGGCCGGCCACGGCCCGGGCCTGCTCGATGTCGGCGGCCTCGACCATGACCCGGACGAGCGGCTCGGTGCCCGAGGAGCGGAGCAGTACACGACCGGTGGTGCCCAGCTCGCGCTCGGCGTCGCCGACGGCGGTCGCCAGTTCGGCGGAGGTCGTGACCCGGGACTTGTCGACGTCGGGCACGTTGATGAGGACCTGCGGCAGCCGCTCCATCACACCGGCCAGCTCCGCGAGGGACTTGCCGGTCGCCGCGACACGCGCCGCCAGCATCAGACCGGTGAGGGTGCCGTCGCCGGTGGTGGCGTGGTCGAGCACGATGACGTGCCCGGACTGCTCGCCGCCCAGCGCGAAGCCGTGCTCCTTCATGGACTCCAGGACGTACCGGTCGCCGACCGCCGTCTGCACCAGCCGCAGCCCCTCGCGCTCCATGGCGAGCTTGAAGCCGAGGTTGGACATCACGGTGGCGACAACGGTGTCGCCGCGCAGCGTCCCGGCCTCGCGCATGGCGAGCGCCAGGACCGCGAGGATCTGGTCGCCGTCGACCTCCTCGCCGGACGCGTCCACGGCGAGGCAGCGGTCGGCGTCACCGTCGTGGGCGATGCCGAGGTCGGCGCCGTGCTCGACGACGGCGGCCTTGAGGAGTTCCAGGTGGGTGGAGCCGCAGCCGTCGTTGATGTTGAGGCCGTCGGGGTCCGCACCGATCGTGATCACCTCGGCGCCGGCCCGGGCGAACGCCTCGGGCGAGACGCGGGAGGCCGCGCCGTGCGCCTCGTCCAGGACGACCTTGAGCCCGTCGAGCCGGTTCGGCAGGACGGCGATGAGGTGGGCGACGTACTTGTCGAAGCCCTCGTCGTAGTCACGGACCCGGCCGACGCCGGCGCCGGTCGGCCGCTGCCACGGGGCGCCGGTGCGGTGCTCCTCGTAGACGGACTCGATCCGGTCCTCCAGCTCGTCGGCGAGCTTGTGGCCACCGCGGGCGAAGAACTTGATGCCGTTGTCGGGCATCGCGTTGTGGCTGGCCGAGAGCATGACGCCGAGGTCGGCGCCGAGCGCTCCGGTGAGGTAGGCCACGGCGGGGGTGGGCAGGACGCCGACGCGCAGGACGTCGACACCCGCGCTCGCGAGGCCCGCCACGACGGCGGCCTCCAGGAACTCTCCCGACGCACGGGGGTCACGCCCGACCACCGCGGTCGGCCGATGGCCCTCGAAGGTCCCCGCCTCGGCGAGCACGTGCGCCGCCGCGACCGACAGGCCGAGCGCGAGCTCCGCCGTCAGATCCGCGTTCGCCACACCGCGCACACCATCCGTGCCGAAGAGTCGTCCCACAGCTGTCCTCCGAAACTGCTCCGAAAAGTGCGATCCCCTGAGCGCCTGATGCCCGTTTTCACATCAGAGCTGTCGATAAGGGCTCAGGGGGAGGAAAAGACGTACGCCCCGGCAGCACGGGCAGTGCCGCCGGGGCGTACGTGCAAAGCAGACCGAGCAGGCGATTAGCGCTTGCTGTACTGCGGGGCCTTACGGGCCTTCTTGAGACCGGCCTTCTTGCGCTCGACCGCACGGTCGTCGCGGGAGAGGAAGCCGGCCTTCTTCAGCGGACCGCGGTTGTTCTCCACGTCCGCCTCGTTCAGCGCACGGGCCACACCGAGGCGCAGGGCGCCGGCCTGGCCGGAGACGCCGCCACCCGAGATGCGGGCGATGACGTCGTAGCGGTTGTCGAGCTCGAGCACCTTGAAGGGCTCGTTGACTTCCTGCTGGTGCACCTTGTTGGGGAAGTAGTCCTCAAGGGTGCGACCGTTGATCTTCCACTTGCCGGTGCCCGGAACGATCCGGACGCGGGCGATGGCGTTCTTGCGACGGCCCAGGCCGGCAGCCGGCTGCGGGTCACCGAAGCGCGACGCCAGGGACTCCGAGGTGTACTCACCCTCGACGGGGACCTCGGACTCGAAGGTGGTGACCTCGGCGTAGGTCTCCTCGCCCTCGATGGGGTTCTCAACAGTGGTCTCGGCCACGATTCTCCTCAGATTTCTTTCGTTCTTAGGGGGTGTGGCCGGAACTACTGCGCGACCTGGGTGATCTCGAACGGGACCGGCTGCTGGGCAGCGTGCGGGTGGTTCTCGCCCGCGTAGACCTTCAGCTTCGAGAGCATCTGACGGCCCAGGGTGTTCTTGGGGATCATGCCCTTGATGGCCTTCTCGACGGCCTTCTCGGGGTTCTTGGCCAGCAGCTCGTCGTAACGGACGGAGCGCAGACCACCCGGGAAGCCGGAGTGGCGGTAGGCCAGCTTCTGGGTCTTCTTGTTGCCGGACAGGTGGACCTTGTCAGCGTTGATGATGATGACGAAGTCGCCCATGTCCATGTGGGGGGCGTAGACGGGCTTGTGCTTACCTCGGAGGAGGTTCGCAGCCGTCGTCGCCAGACGGCCCAGGACAATGTCCTGCGCGTCGATGATGTGCCACTGGCGAGTGACATCGCCGGGCTTGGGGCTGTACGTACGCACTTCGTAGCCTTCGCTTCTTCAGTGGATGGAGTCCAGACACACCTGAAGCGATCATGCAGCTGGGGCCTGCACTGCCGGGTCACCGCCCGTATGCGAGCCACTGGTAACTGCTCCAGGGAACCTGCGTAAGGGCCCTTCGCGTGAGAACGACGAAGCCAATACGCATAACAAACGGCAACAGTACCCGCGCCACCCCGGACGGGTCAAAACGCGCCGACCCAGCGCGCCCGCTCCACCCACCACTCGTCCCGGACGGGCTCCGTCGACCCCGCTCTCGCTACCGCGCCCGCTCCACCCGTCGCTCGTCCCACACGGGCTCCGTCGTCTCCCGTACGACCCCGTCCGAGCCGAAGACCAGGAACCGGTCGAAGGTCTTCGCGAACCACCGGTCGTGCGTGACGGCCAGCACCGTGCCCTCGTACGACTCCAGGCCGTCCTGCAGGGCCTCCGCGGACTCCAGGTCCAGGTTGTCGGTCGGCTCGTCGAGGAGCAGCGCCGTCGTCCCCGACAGCTCAAGCAGCAGGATCTGGAACCGCGCCTGCTGCCCGCCCGACAGCTTCTCGAACGCCTGGTCCCCCTGCCCCTCCAGCTCGTACCGCCGCAGGACCGACATCGCCCCGCCCCGGTCCTTGGCGTGCTCCGACCAGAGGATGTCCACCAGGGAGCGCCCCTGGAGCTCCGGGTGCGCGTGGGTCTGCGCGAAGTGACCGGCGACGACCCGCGCGCCCAGCTTCCACTCGCCCGTGTGCGCCACCGACGGATCCCCGGCGAGCAGCCGCAGGAAGTGCGACTTGCCCGACCCGTTCGAGCCGAGAACGGCGACCCGCTCCCCGTAGAAGATCTCCAGGGAGAACGGCTTCATCAGGCCGGTCAGCTCAAGGTTCTCGCAGGTCACGGCACGCACTCCGGTGCGCCCGCCGCGCAGCCGCATCCTGATGTCCTGCTCGCGCGGCGGCTCCGGCGGCGGGCCGGCCTCCTCGAACTTCTTCAGCCGGGTCTGCGCCGCCGCGTACCGGGACGCCATCTCGTGGCTGACCGCCGCAGCCTGCCGCAGGTTGACCACCAGCTTCTTCAGCTGGGCGTGCTTCTCCTCCCAGCGCCGCTTCAGCTCCTCGAAGCGGGCGAACCGCTCCCGCCGTGCGTCGTGGAAGGTCTCGAAGCCGCCGCCGTGCACCCAGACGTCCGACCCGGCCGGGCCCGGCTCGACCGCGATGATCTTCTGCGCGGCCCGGGCGAGCAGCTCCCGGTCGTGGGAGATGAAGAGCACGGTCTTACGGGTCTCCCGCAGCCGCTCCTCCAGCCACCGCTTGCCGGGGACGTCGAGATAGTTGTCCGGCTCGTCGAGGAGCAGCACCTCGTCCGTGCCGCGCAGCAGCGACTCCAGGACAAGCCGCTTCTGCTCGCCGCCGCTGAGCGTGCGGACCTCACGGAACTGCGCCTTCTCGTACGGGACGCCCAGCGCGGCCGTCGTGCACATGTCCCAGACGGTCTCGGCCTCGTACCCCTGGACCTCGGCCCAGTCGCTGAGCGCCTGCGCGTACGCCATCTGCGCGGCCTCGTCGTCGACCGTCATGATCAGGTGCTCGGCCGCGTCGACCGCCTTCGCGGCCTCCCGGATGCGCGGCTGGGCGACCGAGACGAGCAGGTCACGGACCGTACGGTCGTCCCGGACCGAACCGACGAACTGGGGCATCACGCCGAGCCCGCCGCTTACGGTGACGGAGCCGCCGTGCGGCTGCAGCTCGCCGGAGATCATCCGGAGCAGCGTGGTCTTCCCGGCGCCGTTGGCCCCGACCAGGGCGACGACCGCGCCCTCCCCGACCCGGAAGGAGGCGTCCGCGAGCAGGACCCTCCCGTCGGGAAGGTAGTACTCCAGATGCGCGGCCTCGACATGTCCCATGAGGTGCATTGTCGCCGCCCGCACCGCATGGTCCCAACCGGTTTAGGATGCGCGGCATGAGCTTTGGGGGACCGCAGTGGCCACAGGAGCCGCAGCAGCCGGGACAGCAGCAGTACGGCCAGGGGCAGGGGTACGGACAGGGGTACGGGCAACAGAGCCAGCCGCAGGGCCCGCCGTACGGGCAGCAGCCCGGCCCCTTCCCCGGGGCGACGGCGGACGGGACACCCGACTGGGGCGCCCTCGCCGACGCCTCCGCCGCGGGCCGACGCCGTAAGCGCTGGCTCCTGATCGGCGGTGGCGTGGTCGCGGCCCTCGCCGTCGGAGCGGTCGTCGCCACCGCGATCGTGAAGAGCAACCAGTCCACCACCACGGGCAAGAACGGCACGGTCACCCCCACCGGCTCCGCGGCCCCCACCGACGCCCCCACCCCGGGCCCGTCGTTCTCCTCCGTCGCGCCGCCGCCCCCGCCCAACCCCAAGGACTTCATCTCGGACGAGAAGAAGGACAAGGCGCCGCTGAGCCCCGAGGGGCTCTTCCCGGGCAAGAAGCTGACGATGAACGGCCGCGCCTACACCAAGGGCGCCACGTCCTCCACGACGAACTGCGCGAGCGTCGCGCAGGACGGACTCGGCGCGGTCCTGACGAAGAACGGCTGCGACCGCGTGATCCGCGCCACGTACGTGAAGGACGGGGTCGCCCTGACCGTCGGCGTGGCCGTGTTCCCGAACGAGGCGGCGGCGCTGAAGGCGAAGAACCAGGCCACCGGCGGCATCGCCCCGCTCGCCGGCTCGGGCGTGAAGGACTTCTGCCGCGCCACGGTCTGCCTGCGCCGGGCGAACTCGATCGGCCGGTACGCGTACTTCACCCAGTCCGGGTTCATCAACGGCAAGAAGGTGACGACGTCCGACAAGGCCGTCTTCCAGGCCAGTGACGACCTGGGCACCTTCGCCTTCAACCAGATCTACGCCCGCGGCAAGTCCCAGGCCTCAGCAGCAGCCGGCGCTCCCGGGCAGTGACCGCTTGTTCCTGGCCTCCCGGTTCCGGGCGGCCAGGAGCTCGTCGGCCGGGTAGCCGACCTCTTCGAGGGTCAGGCCGTGCGGGCGTACGACGTGCACCGCCGAGTCCCGTACGCCCGCCGCCAGGACCTTCGCGGGCCAGTCCACCGGGCGGTGGCCGTCGCCGACGAAGAGCAGCGCGCCGACCAGCGAGCGGACCATGTTGTGGCAGAAGGCGTCGGCCTTCACGGTCGCTTCGAGGACGCCGCCGGGCCGCCGCTCCCAGCGCAGCTCCTGGAGCGTACGGATGGTCGTGGCGCCGTCGCGCTTCTTGCAGTACGCGGCGAAGTCGTGCTCGCCCACGAGCCGCTCGGCGGCCGCGTTCATGGCGTCCATGTCGAGCGCCCAGTCGTGCCAGAGGACGTGGCCGCGCAGCAGCGGGTCGACCCCGCCGGGGTTGTCGGTGACGCGGTAGGCGTAGCGGCGCCAGATGGCCGAGAAACGCGCGTTGAAGCCGCTGGGGGCCTCGGTGAGCCGCCAGATGCGCACGTCGTGCGCGAGCCGCCCGGCGAGCCTCCGCAGCAGCTTGTCCTGGTGCTCGGCCCACAGCTCCACGGGCAGGTCGACGTGCGCGACCTGGCCACGGGCGTGCACACCGGCGTCCGTGCGTCCGGCGACGGTCAGCTCGTACGTCTCCTTGGAGCGCGTCACCGTCTTCAGGGCGTCCTCGATGTCGCCCTGCACGGTCCGCTGCCCGCGGGCCTGCTTGGCCCACCCGGAGAAGTCCTTGCCGTCGTAGGAAAGGTCGAGCCGGATCCGTACGAACCCGGGCTGCACGTCGTCACTCACGCGATAAATCCTCTCAAGCCTCGCAGGACACGGGAACGGGCCCGCACCCCTGAGGGTGCGGGCCCGCCCACGAGATCGTCAGAACGCTTACGCGTCCTTCGACTCCTCGGCCGGCGCCTCAGCGGCGTCGTCGGCCTTGGTGTCCTCGACCTTGGCGGCCTCGTCGGCCTCCTTGACGGCGCGCTTGGTGGCGGCCTCGGCCTCGGCGACGGTCGCCTTCTTGGCGATCTCGCCCTCGACCAGCTCGATCACAGCCATCGGGGCGTTGTCGCCACGACGGTTGCCGATCTTGGTGATACGGGTGTAGCCACCCGGGCGCTCGGAGTAGCGCGGGGCGATCTCGGTGAAGAGCGTGTGGACGACGCCCTTGTCCGTGATCGTCTGCAGCACCAGGCGACGGTTGTGGATGTCGCCCTTCTTCGCCTTGGTGATCAGGCGCTCGGCGACCGGACGCAGGCGGCGGGCCTTGGCCTCGGTCGTGGTGATGCGGCCGTGCTCGAAGAGGGACTTCGCCAGGTTGGCGAGCAGCAGACGCTCGTGAGCGGCACTGCCACCGAGGCGGGCACCCTTGGCGGGACGCGGCATGGTGTTTCTCCTTGTGATCTGCACCGGCCGTATGAGGTACCGATGTCAGTGTCCGAGCAGGCGGTTACCTGTCGGAGATCCAGGCCCCCGAAGGGGCCTGGAAGGGGCGCGGGGAACTGCGCGACAAGCCACAGCGCACCCGCACCCGAGTACGGACCGTGAGGCCCGAGCTCCTAGTACTGCTCGGTCTCGACGAACCCGGCGTCCGCGTCGTCGTCGGCGCCGAAGGCGTCGGCGGCGGCGGTCGGGTCGAATCCGGGCGGGCTGTCCTTCAGGGCCAGGCCCATGCCGGCCAGCTTCGCCTTGACCTCGTCGATCGACTTCGCACCGAAGTTGCGGATGTCGAGCAGGTCGGCCTCGGAGCGCGCCACGAGCTCACCCACGGAGTGGATGCCCTCACGCTTGAGGCAGTTGTACGAACGAACGGTGAGCTCGAGCTCCTCGATCGGCAGCGCCAGGTCGGCGGCGAGGGCGGCGTCCGTCGGGGACGGACCCATGTCGATGCCCTCGGCGTCGATGTTGAGCTCGCGCGCCAGACCGAACAGCTCGACCAGCGTCTTACCGGCGGACGCCATGGCGTCGCGCGGCCGCATGGCCTGCTTGGTCTCGACGTCGACGATCAGCTTGTCGAAGTCGGTGCGCTGCTCGACACGGGTCGCCTCGACCTTGTACGTGACCTTGAGCACCGGGGAGTAGATGGAGTCGACCGGGATACGGCCGATCTCCTGGCCCACCTGCTTGTTCTGCACGGCGGAGACGTAGCCGCGACCGCGCTCGACGGTCAGCTCCATCTCCAGCTTGCCCTTGCCGTTCAGCGTGGCGAGCACCAGGTCGGGGTTGTGCACCTCGACACCGGCCGGCGGGGCGATGTCAGCAGCGGTGACCAGGCCGGGGCCCTGCTTGCGCAGGTACATCACGACCGGCTCGTCGTGCTCCGAGGAGACGACCAGCTGCTTGATGTTCAGGATGAGGTCGGTGACGTCCTCCTTGACGCCCGGCACGGTGGTGAACTCGTGCAGGACACCGTCGATACGGATGGACGTGACCGCCGCACCCGGGATCGAGGAGAGGAGCGTACGGCGGAGGCTGTTGCCGAGCGTGTAGCCGAAGCCCGGCTCCAGGGGCTCGATGACGAACCGCGAGCGGAATTCGTCGACGACCTCTTCGGTCAGCGAGGGACGCTGAGCGATCAGCATGGTGTGAATCCTTCGGTTGTGGACGCCCACTATTTGACGTCCGACAGAGGTACTACCAAGGGTACGGGCGGCACGCCTCCGAAGAGCCGTACCGCCCATCCCTCAAAACAACCGTTGCCGGTCGTACGTCAGACGCAGAGCGTCAGACGCGACGACGCTTCGGCGGACGGCAGCCGTGCTGCGAATTCCCGGGGGACGAACCCCGGACCCCCAGCAGACACCGCCCGTGCCCGAGGCGTGCGTCAGACGCGACGACGCTTCGGCGGACGGCAGCCGTTGTGCGGCGTGGGGGTGACGTCCTGGATCGAGCCGACCTCGAGGCCGGTGGCCTGGAGGGAGCGGATCGCGGTCTCACGGCCGGAGCCGGGACCCTTGACGAAGACGTCGACCTTGCGCATGCCGTGCTCCTGCGCGCGGCGAGCGGCCGACTCGGCGGCCATCTGCGCGGCGAACGGGGTGGACTTGCGCGAGCCCTTGAAGCCGACGTGGCCGGCGGAGGCCCAGGAGATCACGTTGCCCGAGGGGTCCGTGATCGAGACGATCGTGTTGTTGAACGTGCTCTTGATGTGCGCGTGGCCGTGAGCGACGTTCTTCTTTTCCTTGCGGCGCACCTTCTTGGCAGCGCCCTGACGACCCTTGGGGGGCATCTATAACTCCTACGGGAGGTGGTCGGTCCTACAGCGAAGACCGCTTGGTCAAGCGTCCGCTGAGGACTACTTCTTGCCCGGCTTCTTCTTACCGGCGATGGCGCGACGCGGGCCCTTGCGGGTACGGGCGTTCGTGCTGGTGCGCTGTCCGTGCACGGGCAGGCCACGGCGGTGGCGGATGCCCTGGTAGCACTGGATCTCGATCTTGCGGCGGATGTCGCCCTGGATCTCGCGGCGGAGGTCGCCCTCGGTCTGGAGGTTGGCGTCCACGTACTCGCGGATCTTGACCAGGTCCTCTTCGGCCAGGTCACGAACGCGGGTGTTCGGGTTCACGCCGGTCGAGGCGAGGATCTCCTTGGACCGGGTACGCCCGATACCGAAGACGTAGGTGAGTGCGATCTCCACGCGCTTTTCGCGCGGGATGTCAACACCGGAAACGCGTGCCATTCAATGGCTCCTGTGTGTTCGGGGGTCTGCCACAGAGCCGCTCCCCGTTCGCCGTATGAGGTACGAATGAGGTCCCCGGCCCCCGCCGGAGGTGCCGCCGACCCTTGCGGGCTGGGCGGGCTCTGCGTATGTACGTATTGCTTGCGTCGCGCGAAGAACTGCGGGTGCAGGTCGGTCGGCGTGCGTCAGCCCTGGCGCTGCTTGTGGCGCAGGTTGTCGCAGATGACCATGACCCGGCCGTGACGGCGGATCACCTTGCACTTGTCGCAGATCTTCTTGACGCTCGGCTTGACCTTCATGGGATGTGAGGTTCTCCGGGTCAGTGCCACCACCCGCGGCGGAGCCGGGGTGCGGGCAAGATCTACTTGTACCGGTAGACGATCCGGCCACGCGTCAGGTCGTACGGAGAGAGCTCCACGACGACCCGGTCGTCCGGAAGGATTCGGATGTAGTGCATCCGCATCTTGCCGGAGATGTGCGCGAGGACCTTGTGACCGTTCTGGAGCTCCACCTTGAACATGGCGTTCGGGAGGGACTCGATCACGGTGCCCTCGATTTCGATGGCACCTTGCTTCTTGGCCACGCTTCGCCTTTCGAATCGGCTACCTTGATCGACTCTCGCTCCGTGTGCGGGCACACGGGTACACGAGAGCCGACGCATCAGTCTACGTCAGGCCCTCGGAAAAGACGAATCCGGAAAGTTTGCCCACCCGGAAAGATCCTTACGCAAGGAGCCACGCCGCAGATACAAGCTCTAGGCCAGGGGGTCCGGCGCCGCCACGACGCCCAGCTCCGCCAGCTTCGCCTTGCCGCCGTCGACGGCCGTCAGGACCAGGGGGCCCTCCTCCGTCAGGGCGACCGAGTGCTCCCAGTGGGAGGACCAGGTGCCGTCCGTGGAGACGACCGTCCACTCGTCGGCGAGGACCTCCGTGTGCGGGGTGCCGAGGGAGACCATCGGCTCGATCGCCAGGCAGAAGCCGGGCACCAGCTTCGGGCCCTTGCCGCGCTTGCGGGAGACGTAGTTCAGCAGGTGCGGGTCCATGTGCATCTCGGTGCCGATGCCGTGGCCGCCGTAGTCCTCGACGATGCCGTACTTGCCGCCGCCCGGCTTCGGCTGGCGGCGGATGTAGGTCTCGATCGCCCGCGAGATGTCGACCAGCCGGTTGCCGTTCTTCATCGCGGCGATGCCGGCCCACATCGACTCCTCGGTCACCCGGGAGAGCTCGATCAGCTCCGGCGCGTGGCCCGTGCCGACGAACGCCGTGTACGCGGCGTCGCCGTGCCAGCCGTCGACGATCGCGCCGGCGTCGATGGAGATGATGTCGCCGTCCTTCAGGACGGTCTTCTCGTCGGGGATGCCGTGGACGACGACCTCGTTCACCGAGGTGCAGATCGTCGCGGGGAAGCCGCCGTACCCGAGGAAGTTCGACTTCGCGCCGTGGTCCGCGATCACCTTGCGCGCGACCTCGTCCAGGTCCTTCGTCGTGGCGCCCGGCACGGCCGCCTCGCGCGTGGCCGCGTGGATGGCGGCGACGACCAGCCCCGCCTCGCGCATCTTCGCGATCTGCTCGGGGGTCTTGATCTGCACCATCGTGACGGGGGCCTTCCTTACGGCGAACACAGGACAGAACAACGATACGGCCGCGGCGCCCCCAGGGGCACCGCGGCCGTATCGAACGAACCAGGGGTTACTTCTTGAGCGCGGCCATCGCCTTCGCGGTGACCTCGTCCACCTTGCCGAGCGCGGAGATCGTCACGACCAGGTTCTGCGCCCGGTAGTAGTCGATGATCGGCTCGGTCTGCGTGTGGTAGACCTCCAGGCGCCGGCGGACGGTCTCCTCGGAGTCGTCGTCGCGCTGGAAGAGCTCGCCGCCGCAGACGTCACAGACGCCCTCGGTCTTCGGAGCGTTGTACGTCACGTGGAAGACGTGCGCGCTGTCGTTGCGGCAGATGCGGCGACCCGCGATCCGCTTCACGACCTCGTCCTCGGGGACCTCCAGGTCCAGGACCGCGTCCAGCTGCATGTCCTCGGCCTTGAGGACCACATCCAGCGCCTCGGCCTGGGCCACGTTCCGCGGGAAACCGTCGAGCAGGAAGCCGTTGGCGGCGTCGGCCTGCTCCATGCGGTCCTTGGCCATCCCGATGGTGACCTCGTCGGGCACGAGGTCACCGGCGTCCATGAACGCCTTGGCCTTCATGCCCAGCTCCGTGCCCTGCGAGATGTTGGCACGGAACAGGTCACCCGTGGAGATGTGCGGAATGTCCAGGTTCTTGGCAAGGAACGCAGCCTGCGTACCCTTGCCGGCCCCGGGCGGTCCGACGAGGACGATTCGCATCAGCGGAGGAACCCTTCGTAATTGCGCTGCTGGAGCTGGCTCTCGATCTGCTTCACGGTCTCCAGCCCCACACCCACGATGATGAGGATGCTCGTCCCACCGAAGGGGAAGTTGGCATTGGCACCGCCGAAGCCTGCCAACGCCATCGTCGGCACAAGAGCGATCAGACCCAGATACAGCGAGCCCGGCCAAGTGATCCTGTTGAGCACGTAGCTCAGGTACTCGGCAGTAGGTCGACCAGCCCGGATACCCGGGATGAAGCCACCATACTTCTTCATGTTGTCCGCGACTTCCTCGGGGTTGAACGAGATCGCCACATAGAAGAAGGCGAAGAACACGATCAGGAGGAAGTACGTAGCGATGTAGTAGGGGTGGTCACCCTTGACGAAGTGGGCTTCGATCCAGGTTTTCCACCCTGCGGTGGAGTTCGAGAACTGGGCGATCAAGGCCGGGATGTAGAGCAGCGACGAGGCGAAGATGACAGGAATCACACCTGCCTGGTTCACCTTGAGAGGGATATAAGTGGACGTTCCGCCGTAGGACCTGCGGCCGATCATCCGCTTCGCGTACTGCACGGGGATGCGGCGCTGAGCCTGCTCGACGAAGACGACGAGACCGACCATCGCGAATCCGACGAGGATCACGGTGCCGAACTCGATCCAGCCGTCGGCCAGGTCACCCTCGACCTTGATCTTCCACAGCGCGCCCGGGAAGCCGGCGGCGATCGAGATGAACATCAGGATCGACATGCCGTTGCCGATGCCGCGGTCGGTGATGAGCTCGCCGAGCCACATGACGACGGCCGTACCGGCGGTCATCGTGATGACCATGGTGGCGATGGTGAAGATCGACGGGTCCGGAACGACCTGGTTGGCCACCGTGCAGCCGCTGAACAGCGCACCGCTCTTGGCCGTGGCGACCAGGCCGGTGCCCTGGAGGACAGCGAGGGCGATCGTCAGATAACGCGTGTACTGCGTGATCTTGGCGGTGCCGGACTGTCCCTCCTTCTTGAGGGCCTCGAGGCGGGGGATCACCACGGTCAGCAGCTGCAGGATGATGCTCGCCGTGATGTACGGCATGATGCCGAGCGCGAAGATGGTGATCTGCAGCAGCGCCCCGCCGGAGAACATGTTCACCAGGCCGAACAGGGAGTTGTTGCCCTGGCTCGCCTGGTCCACACACTGCTGGACGGCCTGGTAACTGACACCGGGGACGGGGATGTGTGCCCCGAGCCGGTACAGCACGATGATGCCGAGTGTGAAGAGCAGCTTCTTGCGCAGGTCGGGCGTCTTGAACGCCCGGGCGAACGCGGTGAGCACGGTGCCTCCTGCGACCCCCGCGTTACGCGCGTGAGGGTGACGGTTTGAATGTGAGCGATTACAGAACACGGCAGCCGCACGCCAGAAGCGCAGACTGCCGGGGAAGCTAACAGCCGCTACCATACCCGGCCGTACAGCCAGCGGGAAACGTCTCCGAGGCCCGTCGGCGCCGTACTGACCGCCTCCGCCCCTCGTGGGAGTCCCGCACAGGCGTGGACGTGCCCTCAGAGGGCCCGACGGCTCGATCGGGTGCACGAGTGGCGGCACCCGGACGGGCGACCCCTCGAACGGCAACTGCGCAGGTCAACGCCGACCGCACGCAAAAAGCCTGGCCGGCTCCCCGAGGGGAACCGGCCAGGCTCAGTGCTGTCAGGCCGAGACTCAGACGAGCTCGGTGACGGTGCCGCCGGCAGCGGCGATCTTCTCCTTGGCGGAGCCGGAGACGGCGTCAACCGTCACCTGCAGCGCCACGGAGACCTCGCCGGCGCCCAGCACCTTGACGAGCTGGTTCTTACGAACCGCACCCTTGGCGACCAGATCGGCCACCGTGACCTCGCCACCCTGCGGGTAGAGCGCGGCCAGCTTGTCCAGGTTCACGACCTGGTACTCGGTGCGGAACGGGTTCTTGAAGCCCTTGAGCTTCGGGAGACGCATGTGGAGGGGCATCTGCCCACCCTCGAAGCGCTCCGGAACCTGGTAACGGGCCTTGGTGCCCTTCGTACCACGACCGGCCGTCTTACCCTTCGACGCCTCACCACGACCCACACGGGTCTTGGCGGTCTTGGCGCCCGGGGCGGGACGGAGGTTGTGGACCTTCAGCGGGTTGTTCTCCGCCATGTCAGTCGACCTCCTCGACCGTCACGAGGTGGCGGACGGTGTGCACCATTCCGCGGAACTCGGGGCGGTCCTCCTTGACGACCACGTCGTTCAGGCGCTTGAGCCCGAGCGAACGCAGAGTGTCGCGGTGGTTCTGCTTGCTGCCGATGTACGACTTCGTCTGCGTGATCTTGAGGCGAGCCATTACGCACCCGCTCCCGCACGCGCACGAAGCAGAGCCGCGGGGGCGACGTCCTCGAGCGGCAGACCACGGCGAGCCGCGATCTCCTCGGGACGCTGCAGGCCCTTCAGGGCCTCCACGGTCGCGTGCACGATGTTGATCGCGTTGTCGGAGCCGAGCGACTTCGACAGGATGTCGTGAACGCCGGCGCACTCGAGCACGGCACGCACCGGGCCACCGGCGATAACACCGGTACCGGGGGAAGCCGGCTTGAGCAGGACGACGCCCGCGGCCTTCTCACCCTGGATCGGGTGCGGGATGGTGCCCTGGATGCGGGGAACCTTGAAGAAGTTCTTCTTGGCTTCCTCGACACCCTTGGCGATGGCCGCGGGAACTTCCTTGGCCTTGCCGTAACCGACACCTACGGTGCCGTCACCGTCGCCCACCACGACCAGCGCGGTGAAGCTGAAGCGACGACCACCCTTGACAACCTTGGCGACGCGGTTGATCGCGACAACGCGCTCAACGTACGCGGTCTTCTCGGCGGCAGCGCCACCGTCGCGGCCCTTCCGGTCCCGCCGCTCGCCGCCACCGGCACCGCTTCCGCGGCGCTGGGGTCCAGCCATTGGATTACCTCTCTCTGTTACGTCCGTTAGTCCCGGAACCGGGGCTTAGAACTTCAGCCCGGCTTCGCGGGCGGCGTCAGCCAGAGCGGCAATGCGCCCGGCGTACCTGTTGCCACCACGGTCGAACACGACAGCCTCGACGCCGGCGGCCTTGGCGCGCTCGGCAACGAGAGCGCCGACCTGCTTGGCCTGCGCGGACTTGTCACCCTCGCCGCCACGGATCGACGCGTCCAGGTTCGACGCGGACGCAAGGGTGTGACCCTTGAGGTCGTCGATGACCTGAGCGGTGATACCGCGGTTGGAACGCGTCACGACGAGGCGCGGACGCTCCGCCGTACCCGACACGTTCTTGCGGATGCGGATGTGGCGGCGCGCCTTGGCGGCACGCTTGTAAGCGTCGCCCTTGGCGATCTTCACACCGTATGCCATGGCTTACTTACCAGCCTTTCCGACCTTGCGGCGGATGACCTCGCCGGCGTACTTGACGCCCTTGGCCTTGTACGGGTCGGGCTTCCGCAGCTTGCGGATGTTCGCCGCGACCTCGCCGACCTTCTGCTTGTCGATGCCCTCGACCGAGAACTTGGTCGGCGACTCGACCTTGAACGAGATGCCCTCGGGCGCCTCGATCAGGATCGGGTGGCTGTAACCGAGCTGGAACTCCAGGTTGGAGCCCTTCGCGGCCACGCGGTAACCGACACCGCTGATCTCGAGCGCCTTCACGTAACCCTGGGTCACACCGGTGATCATGTTGGCCACCAGCGTGCGGGACAGGCCGTGAAGGGCCTTGTTCTGACGCTCGTCGTTGGGGCGGGTGACGTTGAGAACGCCGTCCTCACCCTTCACGATCTCGATCGGCGCGGCGACGGTGTGGCTCAGGGTGCCCTTGGAACCCTTCACCGTGACCGTGCGGCCATCGATGGTGACGTCCACGCCGGCGGGAACCTGGATAGGCAGCTTGCCAATACGCGACATTAGCTATTCCTCCGTTCCCGACTACCAGACGTAGGCGAGGACTTCCCCACCTACGCCCTTCTTGCCTGCCTGCTGGCCGGTCAGGAGACCGTGGGACGTGGAGATGATCGCCACGCCCAGGCCGCCGAGGACCTTCGGCAGGTTGGTGGACTTCGCGTAAACCCGGAGGCCCGGCTTCGAGATCCGCTTGATGCCCGCGATGGAGCGCTCACGGTTCGGACCGAACTTGAGCTCGAGGACGAGGTTCTTGCCGACCTCGGCGTCCTCGACCTTCCAGCCCGTGATGAAGCCCTCCTGCTGGAGGATTTCCGCGATGTGAGACTTGATCTTGCTGTGCGGCATCGTCACGGTGTCGTGGTACGCCGAGTTCGCGTTACGCAGACGCGTGAGCATGTCTGCGATCGGATCAGTCATGGTCATGAATTGGCCTTCGGCCTCTCTCGCCGGGGTTTCCTGTATGCGCCATCCCTCTCCCCACACAGGGGCGGGACGGGTGCGGCGCGGGGACCTACGGCGTAGTAAGTCGTACGGGCGGCGGACGCCCAACCCTCCTAGCCTAAGCCATGGAGGGGTGGGCCTCCGCCAACCCTTTGCTTACCGAGAGACTCCGGTCATCCCTGAAAAGCAGGGACTACCAGGAGCTCTTGGTCACGCCCGGCAGCTCGCCACGGTGAGCCATCTCACGAAGGCAGACGCGGCACAGGCCGAACTTGCGGTACACGGAGTGAGGGCGACCGCAGCGCTGGCAGCGGGTGTACGCACGCACACCGAACTTGGGCTTGCGGGCAGCCTTCGCGATGAGAGCCTTCTTCGCCATCTCGCTTACGCCTCCTTGAACGGGAAGCCGAGGTGACGCAGAAGGGCACGGCCCTCGTCGTCGTTGGTCGCCGTGGTGACCACGGTGATGTCCATACCCCGGACACGGTCGATCTTGTCCTGGTCGATCTCGTGGAACATGACCTGCTCCGTGAGACCGAAGGTGTAGTTGCCACGCCCGTCGAACTGCTTGGGGGACAGACCACGGAAGTCGCGGATGCGCGGAAGCGCGAGCGACAGGGTGCGGTCCAGGAACTCCCACATGCGGTCGCCACGGAGGGTGACGTGCGCACCGATCGGCTGACCCTCACGCAGCTTGAACTGCGCGATGGACTTGCGAGCCTTGGTGACAGCCGGCTTCTGACCGGTGATCGTGGTGAGGTCGCGGATGGCGCCCTCGATCAGCTTGGAGTCGCGGGCGGCGTCGCCCACACCCATGTTGACCACGACCTTGACGAGGCCGGGGATCTGCATGACGTTCTCGTACGAGAACTCCTCACGCAGCTTGCCCGCGATCTCCTCGCGGTACTTCGTCTTGAGACGCGGAGTGGTGGTGGTAGCCATCAGATGTCCTCACCCGTCCGCTTGGCAACGCGGATCTTGTTGCCCTCGTCGTCGAAGCGGTAACCGACGCGCGTGACGACCTTCTTGCCGTCCTTCTCAACGACCAGCTGGACGTTGGAGACGTGGACCGGCGCCTCGGTCGTGACGATGCCACCGGCCTGCGAGGGGCCGGCCTTGGTGTGCTTCTTGACCCGGTTGACACCCTCGACGAGGACGCGGTTCTCGCGGGGGAAGGCCGTGATGACCTTGCCCTGCTTGCCCTTGTCCTTACCGGTGATGACCTGGACCAGGTCGCCCTTCTTGATCTTCATGCTTACAGCACCTCCGGCGCGAGCGAGATGATCTTCATGAACTTCTTCTCGCGCAGCTCACGGCCCACCGGGCCGAAGATACGGGTGCCGCGAGGGTCGCCGTCGTTCTTGAGAATGACAGCGGCGTTCTCGTCGAAGCGGATGTACGAGCCGTCCTGGCGGCGGCGCTCCTTGACGGTGCGAACGATGACCGCCTTGACGACGTCACCCTTCTTCACGTTGCCACCGGGGATCGCGTCCTTGACGGTGGCGACGATGACGTCACCGATGCCCGCGTAGCGGCGACCGGAGCCACCGAGAACACGGATGCAAAGGATCTCCTTGGCACCAGTGTTGTCGGCGACACGCAGTCGCGACTCCTGCTGGATCACGTCTATCTCCTGATTGTCTGCCGGTTCCCGGCAGGGGTTGATCGCTCAACCCCTGCCGAGCCTGGCGGAACGAACTCGAAGGGTTACCCCTTCAAGTGATTACTTGGCCTTCTCGAGGATCTCGACGATGCGCCAGTGCTTCGTGGCGGACTGCTTCCGGGTCTCCATCAGGAGGACGCGGTCGCCGATGCCGGCAGCGTTCTGCTCGTCGTGAGCCTTGAGCTTGTTCGTACGGCGGATGACCTTGCCGTACAGGGCGTGCTTGACGCGGTCCTCGACGGCGACGACGACGGTCTTGTCCATCTTGTCGCTGACGACGATGCCCTCACGCACCTTGCGGGCGTTGCGCTCGGTCTTCTCAGTCACGTTGTTCTCGCTCATCAGGCGCTCTCCACCGTCTCGATGCCCAGCTCGCGCTCACGCATCAGGGTGTAGATCCGCGCGATGTCCTTGCGGACGGACTTGAGCCGCCCGTGGTTCTCGAGCTGGCCCGTCGCCGCCTGGAAGCGGAGGTTGAACAGCTCTTCCTTGGCCTCACGAAGCTTGGCGACAAGCTCCTCGTTGCCCAGCTCGCGCAGCTCGGACGCCTTGGTACCGGCGGTCATCACAGCTCACCTGCTTCGCGCTTAACGATCTTGCACTTCATCGGCAGCTTGTGGGCCGCACGGGTCAGGGCCTCGCGCGCGATCTTCTCGTTCGGGTAGGACAGCTCGAACATCACCCGACCGGGCTTGACGTTCGCGATCCACCACTCCGGCGAACCCTTACCGGAACCCATGCGGGTCTCGGCAGGCTTCTTGGTCAGCGGGCGGTCCGGGTAGATGTTGATCCAGACCTTGCCGCCACGCTTGATGTGGCGGGTCATCGCGATACGGGCCGCCTCGATCTGGCGGTTGGTCACGTACGCCGGAGTGAGGGCCTGAATGCCGTACTCGCCGAACGCAACCTGCGTACCACCCTTGGACATACCGCTGCGCTTCGGGTGGTGCTGCTTGCGGTGCTTGACCCTACGGGGGATCAGCATTTCGGTCAGGCCTCCGTTCCGGTGCTCTCAGCCGGAGCAGCGGCAGCAGCCTCGGCCTTGGGGGCCTCGGCGGCGGGAGCCGACTGCTGCGGCTTACGACCGCGACCGCCACGCTCGCCACCGCGGCCACCACGGCCGGCGGGGCGCTCAGCGCCACCGCGGGCCGGACGGTTGCCGGCGCGGGCAGCGGCGTTCTCGGCGCGGACCTCGGCGATGTTCTTGACGTCGCCCTTGTAGATCCAGACCTTCACGCCGATGCGGCCGAAGGTCGTCTTGGCCTCGAAGAAGCCGTAGTCGACGTTCGCGCGGAGCGTGTGCAGGGGCACGCGGCCCTCGCGGTAGAACTCCGAGCGGGACATCTCGGCGCCGCCGAGGCGACCGCCGCACTGGATCTTGATGCCCTTGGCGCCGGCCTTCATCGTGCCCTGCATGCTCTTACGCATGGCGCGACGGAAGGAGACGCGGGAGGAGAGCTGCTCGGCAACGGCCTGAGCAACCAGCTGAGCGTCCATCTCGGGGTTCTTGACCTCGAGGATGTTCAGCTGGACCTGCTTGCCCGTGAGCTTCTCGAGGTCGCCGCGGATGCGGTCGGCCTCGGCGCCACGGCGGCCGATGACGATGCCGGGACGCGCGGTGTGGATGTCCACCCGCACGCGGTCACGGGTGCGCTCGATCTCAACCTTCGAGATGCCGGCGCGCTCCATGCCGGACGTCATCATCCGACGGATGGCGACGTCTTCCTTGACGTAGTCCTTGTACAGCTTGTCGGCGTACCAGCGGGACTTGAAGTCCGTGGTGATGCCGAGCCGGAACCCATGCGGGTTAACCTTCTGGCCCATTACCGGGTTCCTTCCTTGCTGCTGACGACCACGGTGATGTGGCTGGTCCGCTTACGGATCCGGTAGGCACGGCCCTGGGCACGCGGACGGAACCGCTTCAGGGTCGGGCCCTCATCCACGAACGCCTCGCTGATGTACAGCGAAGAGGCGTCACTGTGGTCGTAGTTGTGCGCGGCGTTGGCAATGGCGCTGTCCAGCACCTTGCCGACCGGCACGCTCGCGGCCTGCGGGGCGAAACGCAGGACCGCCTGAGCCTCCGTGGCATCCATGCCACGGATAAGGTCCACCACGCGGCGGGCCTTCATGGGCGTAACGCGGATGTACCGCGCCTGGGCCCTGGCTTCCATGGTTGTCCTTCCAGTGTCTGTCATGGTCATTCCACCCCGCTACTAGCGGCGCTTCGACTTCCGGTCGTCCTTGACGTGACCCCGGAAGGTGCGCGTCGGCGAGAACTCGCCGAGCTTGTGGCCGACCATCGACTCGGTGACAAACACCGGAATGTGGGTCTTGCCGTTGTGCACCGCGATCGTGTGGCCGAGCATGGCCGGGATGATCATCGAGCGACGGGACCAGGTCTTGATGACGTTCTTGGTGCCGGCTTCGTTCTGGGCGTCCACCTTCTTTACGAGGTGGTCGTCGACGAAGGGCCCCTTCTTGAGACTGCGCGGCATCTAAACCCGCTCCTAGCGCTTCTTGTTCGTCTTGCGGCGGCGGACGATGTACTTGCTCGAAGCCTTCTTCGGCGAGCGAGTACGACCCTCCTTCTGACCCCACGGGGAGACCGGGTGGCGACCACCGGAGGTCTTGCCCTCACCACCACCGTGCGGGTGGTCGACCGGGTTCATCGCCACACCGCGAACGGTCGGGCGAACGCCCAGCCAGCGCTTGCGGCCGGCCTTGCCCCAGTTGATGTTCGACTGCTCGGCGTTGCCGACCTCACCAATGGTGGCGCGGCAGCGGGCGTCGACGAGACGGATCTCGCCGGACGGCATACGAAGGTGGGCCATCGTGCCCTCCTTCGCCAGCAGCTGCACGGAGGCACCCGCGGAACGGGCGAACTTGGCGCCACCGCCGGGACGGAGCTCGATCGCGTGGATCGTGGTACCGACCGGGATGTTGCGGAGGGCCAGGTTGTTGCCGGGCTTGATGTCGGCGCCAGGGCCGTTCTCCACCCGGTCACCCTGCGCGAGACCACGCGGGGCGATGATGTAGCGCTTCTCGCCGTCCGCGTAGTGGAGCAGCGCGATGCGAGCGGTGCGGTTCGGGTCGTACTCGATGTGAGCGACCTTGGCCGGCACGCCGTCCTTGTCGTGACGACGGAAGTCGATCACGCGGTAGGCGCGCTTGTGGCCACCGCCCTGGTGACGGACGGTCACACGACCGGTGTTGTTACGGCCACCCTTGCTGTGCAGCGGGCGGACCAGCGACTTCTCCGGCGTGGACCGCGTGATCTCGACGAAGTCGGCTACGGAGGAGCCACGACGGCCCGGCGTAGTCGGCTTGTACTTGCGGATTCCCATTTCTCAGTCCTCGTCCGATTCCGGACGACTCGACCGCCGTCAGGCGGTCGGGCCGCCGAAGATGTCGATACGGTTGCCCTCGGCAAGGGTCACGATGGCGCGCTTGGTGTTGGCGCGCTTGCCGAAACCGGTGCGGGTGCGCTTGCGCTTGCCCTGACGGTTGATCGTGTTGACCCCGGTGACCTTGACCGAGAAGACCGCCTCGACGGCCTGCTTGATCTGGGTCTTGTTGGCGCCGGGCGCAACGATGAACGTGTACTTGTTCTCGTCGAGCAGCGCGTAGCTCTTCTCGGAAACAACCGGCTTGACGAGGATGTCACGCGGGTCCGTGAAGGTCTTGCTGGTGATCGTGGCCTCGGACATCAGGCCTCGCTCCCTTCGTTGTCAGCGGCCTTGGGGCCAGACACGAAGGACTCGAGGGCGGCCTGGGTGAAGACCACGTCGTCGGATCGCATCACGTCGTACGTGTTCAGCTGGCCCGGCTCCAGGATGTGCACCTGGGGCAGGTTGCGGGCGGACAGCCACGCGGCCTCGTCGGAGCGCTCGACGACCAGGAGCAGGTTCTTGCGCTCCGAGATCTTGCCGAACAGCGTCTTGGCGGCCTTGGTGGAGATGTCACCCTCGACCACGCCGGAGACGACGTGGATGCGGGAGTGGTTCGCCCGGTCGGTGAGGGCACCGCGGAGAGCGGCGGCCTTCATCTTCTTGGGGGTGCGCTGCGAGTAGTCACGCGGCACGGGACCGTGCACGACGCCACCACCGGCGAACTGCGGGGCGCGGGTCGAACCCTGACGGGCGCGGCCGGTGCCCTTCTGGCGGTAAGGCTTCTTGCCACCACCACGGACCTCGCCACGCGTCTTGACCTTGTGCGTGCCCTGACGGGCGGCGGCCAGCTGCGCGACGACGACCTGGTGGATCAGCGGGATGCTGATCTTGGCCTCGAAGATCTCGGCCGGGAGCTCGACGGTCCCGGTCTTGTCGCCGGAGGGCGACAGAATGTCAATGGTGCTCATATCCTCAGGCCCCCTTGGCCGCGGTGCGGACCAGGACGAGGCCGCCGTTCGGACCAGGAACCGCACCCTTGATCAGGAGCAGGCCCTTCTCCGCGTCAACGGCGTGAACGGTCAGGTTCTGGGTGGTCACGCGCTCGTTGCCCATACGGCCGGCCATGCGCATGCCCTTGAAGACGCGGCCCGGGGTGGCGCAGCCACCGATCGAACCGGGCTTGCGGTGCACGCGGTGGGCACCGTGCGAAGCCTTGCCACCACGGAAGTTGTGGCGCTTCATGACACCGGCGAAGCCCTTGCCCTTGCTCTTACCGGTGACGTCGACCTTCACACCGGCCTCGAAGACCTCGGCGGTGATTTCCTGGCCGAGCGTGTACTCGGAGGCGTCAGCGGTGCGGAGCTCCACAAGGTGACGGCGCGGGGTGACGTCGGCCTTGGCGAAGTGGCCCTTGAGGGGCTTGTTCACCTTGCGCGGGTCGATCTCGCCGAAGGCGATCTGGACCGACTCGTAGCCGTCGATGTCGTTCGTACGCACCTGGGTCACGACATTGGGGCCGGCCTTGACGACGGTCACCGGGACAACCCGGTTGTTCTCGTCCCAGACCTGCGTCATGCCGAGCTTCTCGCCCAGGATGCCCTTGATGTTCTTAGCCATCTCGCGCGTCACCTCAGAGCTTGATCTCGATGTCGACGCCCGCCGGGAGGTCGAGACGCATGAGCGAGTCAACCGTCTTCGGCGTGGGGTCGAGGATGTCGATGAGGCGCTTGTGCGTGCGCATCTCGAAGTGCTCGCGCGAGTCCTTGTACTTGTGCGGCGACTTGATGACGCAGTACACGTTCTTCTCAGTGGGCAGCGGCACCGGGCCCGCGACCGACGCACCAGTGCGAGTCACCGTCTCGACGATCTTCTTCGCCGAGGAGTCGATGACCTCGTGGTCGTAGGCCTTGAGCCGGATGCGGATCTTCTGTCCCGCCATGGCTACTCAGTAGTCCTTTGTCTTGGTTAACGCTCTGGACCCGGGGGTTCTCATGACCTCCGCCTCCGACCCACGCGGTCGGGCGTGTCGCACTCCCTCTACGCAGAAATCCCTAGGGATCTCCCAACCAAGGGGGTGCGGTTCCCAGAACCGCGAGTCGGGGGCGAAACACCACCCGAGTGCCTGGCCGGCACCCCGCTGACGCTTCCCCGAAGATTCCCGTACGTCCGACCCGAGGGGTCGACGAGTACTGTGGGACTCGCTTCAGGTCCTCCCGACGGGAGGCGCGCAGCATCGGCACTCAACCGAGCAACCCCGACAGTCTGCCATACGTGGGCATCCGGCCGCCAATCGGGGCGGAAGACTGTACCCCAGGTCACGTACGGGTACACGCAGGGGCGCGGACGCGGTTCTATGCGGCGCCCGGCTTCCCGGCCGGGCGCGGGGACCGCGAGCCTGGACCCGCGCGTAGCGGCGCCGTGGCCGGGCAGGTGCGTGGTGTGCACACCAGTGACGAGATCTACCACCGGGTGCTGTGGGATCCCCGCTTCGACCCGGAACGGTTCGTGATGGGGATCGCCGAGCGCGGCGCGGCCGAGCCGCAGCGGATGGCGTTGCCCGACTTCGTACCGGACGGGGAGATCCCCTGGCACCGGGTGCTCTTCTTCGAGGCCGACGGCGAGCTGGTCTGGGACCGGGCGACCGGCACGGACCGGCTCGACGAGACCGTCGCGGCGGTGGAGCCCCTCGCGCCGCCCACGGAGGTCCTGGCCGTGCCCCCGACGCACCGCACCGCCGTCGCCTGGCTCCCGCCGCGCGAGCTCTGGCCGGCGATCCAGCACATCCGCCGCGCGCACGACCGCCAGATCCACCGCTGGCCGCCGCACGTCAACGTCCTCTTCGGCTTCGTCCCGGAGGCCGACTTCGACCGGGCGGTGCCGCTGGTGGCGGCGGCGATGAGCGAGACGCCCCCGTTCCGGGCCCGCCTGGAGGGCGTCCACTGGTTCGGCCACCGCGAGGACGCCACGGTCTGGCTCGACCCGTGCGCGGCCGGGGAGCAGCCCTGGGCCAGGCTGCGCGAGGCCCTGGAGTCCCGCTTCCCGCTGTGCGGAGACCGCGCGAGGGGTTTCACCCCCCACCTCTCCCTCGGCCGCAGCACCGACCCCCACGATCTCGTCATCACCTCCGAGGCGCTCCTCGGCTCGATGACGGCCCGCGTCAGGGACCTGGCCCTGCTGTCCCGCCGCGCGGACGGCCCGATGCGCGTACGGGCGAAGGTGGCCCTGGGAACGGGCGAGGTCGACGCCGACTGGCGGACATGAGAGACCCGGCCCCAGGCGCCGACGGCGACGGTGAGCCGGGGCCTCAGCTGCGCGTGAGCCGTCCGCACTCCTGCGGCAGGTCGGCGAGTTCCTTGCTGCGGTCGTACGGGTCCGTCTCCGGGCCCGAGGGCTCCTCGCCGGGCGACGCCGTGAGGTCCTCGGCGAACATCGGGTGGAAGTAACCGTCCTCCGGGCCGTCGCAGTCGTCGTTGCCGACGGTCGAACGCATCTGGCTCACCGACAACTTGCCCTTGGTCACCAGGTACTTGTCGGGGTCGGGCAGCGCGAAGGTGATCGCGCGGCGGACGACCGTCCGCGCGACCTCGTCGGCGCCCGGCCGCACCTTCACCACGGGGTAGACGAAGGTGTAGTCGGTACGGATCAGCACATGGTCCGCGAACGCGCCCGTGCCCACCTCCAGCGTCATCCGCCCCCGCGTCTTCACCACCGACCCCACCAACTTCGCCTCCCCCGAGCTGAATCGGCTGAACATCACGGTGGGGTCGTTCTTCTCGGTGGCCCGGGCCAGGCCCTTCTCCAGGCGGGAGCGGACGTCCGGCTGGCGCGGGTCGAGAAGCGCCAGCGCCTCCGTCGGCCTGCCGCCGTTGACCACGGCCGGGTCGAGGTTGGCCGCGACGAGGAAGTCCTTCGCCGTCCTCAGCGCGGCCGCGACCTCGTCCTTCGTCATCCAGTCGACGGCCCTGGCCTGCGGCGTCTCGATGCCGGCGGCCCCGTCGGCCCACCGCAGCGCCGGGGAGCCGCGAAACGGCTCGCGCAGTGTCGGCCCCGCCGGGTACGCCTCCTCGGGCGGCGCCGCCGTCGGGCGCGCGCTCTCGGCCGCCAGCGGCGTGGTCTCCCCCGACCCCCCGAGCCCCTCGGGCAGGTGGTCGGTGACCAGCTGCGGGCGGAGGGCGACGACCAGGACGGCGGCGGCCACGGCGAACCCCACGACCCCCTTCACCTGCCGCCTGCGCCTGCCACGCCCGTTCATCTCCTGCCAGGCCGGTCCGGTGCGCCAGCCCTCGGGCTGCGGCTGCTCCACCCGCGCCCGCCGGGCGTCCTCGCGCGACGGCCAACTACCTCGACGGGGCTTGGACTTCACCTTCGGCACGGGGCCCGTACCGACCCCGTCCCTCTTCGCCGCCTCGACGAACGCGGCCCACTCCTCGTCGGAGACCGACGGGCCCTTCTCGCTCATGCTTCCCACCCCTGATCACGCGTACGGATCGGAGGTTGTCACGGCACCGCCGTGTGTGTCTCCCCACAAACCTCGCCGCTCGACCCCGCGTACACAACACCCACAAGTCACCCCACGCATATTTGAGCGAATTCGTGGGCAACCTTGACCCCCCTCCTCCCGTCTAGCCAGTCGCGGAACCAGGTCTCGACCTGGCCTTTCCGCGGATTCCAGGCACGCGCGGCAGCGGGGGGACGTACACAGTGGACACATTCGGGCTGCTCAAGACTGAGCTGCTCCGGACCGGGCTGCTCCGGACCGGGCCGCTCCGGCGCCGCGGAGTGCTCGCGGCTGCCGTCGCCCTCGGCACCGCCACTCTCGGTTCCGCCGCCCTCGCCGGGTGTTCCGTGCCCGCCCCTCCCCGACGGGTCCAGCCCGCCGCGGACCCCGCGCCCGGGGTGCCGATCGCCTCCACGCGCCGCGCGCAGCTCATGCAGTTCGTCGCACACCCGGACGACGACCTGTACTTCATGAACCCGGACACCCAGCGGATGCTCGACGCCGGCGTCCCCCTGGTCTCCGTCTACGTCACCGCGGGTGAGCACGTCGGCCGGAACCAGATCAAGGGCATGCCCGACACGCCGCCCGACCGCGCCGCCTACTCCTCCTCGCGCCACCAGGGCCTGCGCCAGGCGTACGCGACGCTCCTCGGGCTCGACAAGTTCACGCCCTGGCAGAAGGGCGTCACCACCCTCCACGGCGAGCGGCAGGCCGAGATCAACACGCTGGTGCACGGCGGCCGCCGCGTCGAGCTGATCTTCCTCAACCTGCCCGAGCACGCCCCCCGGCACTACCTGGCCCTGACCTCCCTCTGGCAGGACCGCGCGCTCGAACTGCGCACGCACCTCTCGGCCGACTCCCCCGTCGACCGCTCCGACACCTACGACCACGACCAGCTCATCGACGTCCTCGTCGGCCTTCTCGACCGCTACCGGCCGACCGTCGTGCAGACCCTCGACCCCGACCCGGACGTCCAGGTCAGCAGCGAGGCCACCCGCAAGCGGGACAGCGAGCAGCCCGGCTACTCCGACCACAGCGACCACACCGCCGTCGCCTGCTTCTCCTGGGCCGCGCTCATACGCTGGGTCGCCGAGGGTCAGAAGGGCCCGGGGCAGATACCCGCGTTCACGGCGACCGCCTTCCGCGGGTACTACGGCCGGCACTGGCCCAAGAACCTCCCCGCGCAGGTCCTCAAGGAGAAGGCGGGCCATCTCTTCCAGTACGGCGGCAATCCCGCCTGGGAGTGCGGCAACCCCTCCGGCTGCGGCGACTACGGCGTCGGCGGCGGACGCCCCCTGAAGAACAACAAGGGCTGGGTACGGTCCACCCACCACCGCTGGCCCGGCGCCGGACCGGCCGTCGTCGCCCGCCCCGACGGGCGGCTCGACGCCTACGGAGTGCTGGGGCTGCGCGCGGTCCGCTGGCGGGAGACGGAGCCGGGCTCCGGACTCTGGGACGAGCCGAAGGACCTGGGCGGCGGGCCGCTCGTGCCCGCGCTCGGCTCGACCACCCTGCCGGACGGCCGGGTCCTGCTGTTCGGCGTACGGTTCGCCGCCCTCAACGGGCGCGGCGGACCCAACAAGCGGGAGGTCGTCCTGCTGGAGCAGCGCTCCCCCGACGGCCCGTTCCTCGCCTGGCGGGGCCTGGGCAACCCCGAGCGCAAGGACGACCGGGGCCGCCGGATCGGTGTGCCGGTGGCGGTGACCGCCCCCGACGGCCGGGTCCACCTCTTCGTGCGCAACGCGGACAAGGGAGTGTCGACGCGGGTACGGAGCACCGACGGCGTCTGGTCCCCGTGGCGGGCGCTCCCCGCCACCCTGGAGATCCAGGACGGCCTGGACGCCGTGGTCGACGCCCAGGGACGCGTCCACGTCCTCGGCGCCGGCCGCCAGTCCGTCCAGCACTGGATCGACTCCGCCCCGGCCGCCCCGCTCCCCCTCGCGAGCGGTCCGGTCGCCTCCGTACCAGCCAAGGGCCGCGCCGGCCTCGACGTGTACTACCGCCGGCCCGCCGCCAAGGAACTGCTCTCGCAGCGCGGAAACGCGTCCTTCGACGGATACGGCCCTGTCGCCGCGGCGGCCGACGCCGAGGGGACGGTCCTGCTCGGCCGCGACCTGCGGGGCCGGATCCAGCTGCGCAAGGGCGGCCGGCTCTGGACCCGTACGCAGGGAGCGGCGACCGTGCACGCGGCGGCCCTGCGGCTGCTGCCGGGCGGCCCGGTCGCCGTCGGCCTGGGCGCGGACGCCCACCCGTGGGTCTGGCGTCCGGCGAAGCGGTCCGGAGCGACCTCGACGTCGTAGCGCCCGCCACGCGGAATCCTGTCCCCGGCCGGAGAATCCCGGCCGGGGATTCTCTTTGCCGCAGACCACGGAAGGCGCCACGAAGAAAAGGGCCCCCGCCCCGCCGCGAACGGCGGGCCGGGGGCCCTTTCATGACGCTCCGTCAGGAGCGGCACAGGTCAAGCGATCGACAATTACTTGTTGATCTTGGTGACCTGGCCGGCGCCCACGGTCCGGCCACCCTCACGGATGGCGAACTTCAGGCCCTCCTCCATGGCGACGGGCTGGATCAGCTCGACGGTCATGGAGGTGTTGTCGCCCGGCATGACCATCTCGGTGCCCTCGGGGAGGGTCACGACGCCGGTCACGTCCGTGGTACGGAAGTAGAACTGCGGGCGGTAGTTGTTGAAGAACGGGGTGTGACGGCCACCCTCGTCCTTCGACAGGATGTAGGCCTGGGCCTCGAACTCGGTGTGCGGCGTGACCGAACCGGGCTTGATGATGACCTGGCCGCGCTCGACGTCCTCGCGCTTGATGCCACGGAGGAGCAGACCGACGTTCTCACCGGCCTGGCCCTCGTCGAGCAGCTTGCGGAACATCTCGATGCCGGTGACCGTGGTGGTGGTCTTCTCGGTCTTGATACCGACGATGTCGACGGTCTCGTTGACCTTGAGGACACCACGCTCGATACGACCGGTGACGACGGTGCCACGACCGGTGATCGTGAAGACGTCCTCGATCGGCATCAGGAACGGCTTGTCGACGTCACGCTCGGGCTGCGGGATCGCCTCGTCGACGGCGGCCATCAGGTTCAGGACCGACTGGCCCCACTCCTTGTCGCCCTCGAGCGCCTTGAGCGCCGAGACCTTGACGACCGGCAGGTCGTCGCCCGGGAACTCGTACTCGGAGAGGAGCTCACGGACCTCGAGCTCGACGAGCTCCAGGATCTCCTCGTCGTCCACCATGTCGGCCTTGTTCAGGGCGACGACGATGTACGGAACGCCGACCTGGCGGGCCAGGAGCACGTGCTCCTTGGTCTGCGGCATCGGGCCGTCGGTGGCCGCGACCACGAGGATGGCGCCGTCCATCTGCGCCGCACCCGTGATCATGTTCTTGATGTAGTCCGCGTGACCGGGGCAGTCGACGTGGGCGTAGTGACGCGACTCGGTCTGGTACTCGACGTGCGCGATGGAGATGGTGATACCGCGCTGGCGCTCCTCAGGAGCCTTGTCGATCTGGTCGAAGGCCGAGGCCTCGTTCAGGTCCGGGTACGCG
Source organism: Streptomyces sp. NPDC054975 (assembly GCF_053609105.1). NCBI lineage: Bacteria > Bacillati > Actinomycetota > Actinomycetes > Kitasatosporales > Streptomycetaceae > Streptomyces > Streptomyces sp. NPDC054975. The sequence continues at coordinate 420,401 of NZ_JBSGWV010000002.1, read as the reverse complement.
TCGTGCAGCACCTTGGTAATGGCGGCCGTGAGGGTCGTCTTACCGTGGTCGATGTGACCGATGGTGCCGATGTTGACGTGCGGCTTAGTCCGCTCGAACTTCGCCTTCGCCACGGGGGTCCTCCTGGAGAGTGGTTCTGTACGCCTTGCTCATCGGCGCCAGGTGATCTTTGCTGGGATGCCAGGCGCCGGGGCCCGATTCCTCGGGTTACGGGGTTGAGAGCCCCGGCGACTGGGTCAAGCCTAAAGCGTGCACTCGGGTGAGTTACTCGCCCTTGGCCTTCGCGATGATCTCCTCGGCGACGTTCCGGGGAACCTCGGCGTAGGAGTCGAACTGCATCGAGTAGCTTGCGCGACCCGAGGTCTTGCTGCGGAGGTCTCCGACGTAGCCGAACATCTCCGAGAGGGGCACGAGGCCCTTCACGACGCGAGCGCCGCTGCGCTCCTCCATGGCCTGGATCTGGCCACGGCGGGAGTTGATGTCACCGATGACTTCACCCATGTAGTCCTCGGGCGTGACGACCTCAACGGCCATCATCGGCTCAAGGATGACGGGGGAAGCCTTGCGCGCGGCCTCCTTGAAGGCCTGCGAACCGGCGATCTTGAACGCGAGCTCGGAGGAGTCGACCTCGTGGTAGGCACCGTCGAGAAGGATGACGCGGACGCCAGTCATCTCGTAGCCGGCCAGGATGCCGAACTGCATGGCCTCCTGCGCACCGGCGTCGACCGAAGGGATGTACTCCTTCGGGATGCGGCCACCGGTGACCTTGTTCACGAACTCGTACGAGGCGTCGCCGCCCTCGATGGGCTCGATCGCGATCTGCACCTTGGCGAACTGACCGGTACCACCGGTCTGCTTCTTGTGGGTGAAGTCCACGCGCTCGACGGCCTTGCGGATCGTCTCGCGGTACGCGACCTGCGGCTTGCCGACGTTCGCCTCGACCTTGAACTCGCGACGCATACGGTCGACGAGGATGTCGAGGTGAAGCTCGCCCATACCACCGATGATGGTCTGGCCGGTCTCCTCGTCCGAGTGAACCTGGAAGGAGGGGTCCTCCTCCGCGAGACGCTGGATGGCAACACCCAGCTTCTCCTGGTCACCCTTGGACTTGGGCTCGATCGCGACCTGAATGACCGGCGCCGGGAAGTCCATGGACTCCAGGATGACCGGGTTCTTCTCGTCGCACAGCGTCTCACCGGTGGTGGTCTGCTTCAGGCCCATGACGGCGACGATGTCGCCGGCGCCCACCGAGTCGATCTCCTCACGCTTGTTCGCGTGCATACGGTAGATCTTGCCGATGCGCTCCTTCTTGCCCTTGACGGAGTTCAGCACCGAGGTGCCGGCCTCCAGGCGACCGGAGTAGATCCGGACGAAGGTGAGCTTACCGAGGTGCGGGTCGCTCGCGATCTTGAACGCGAGGGCCGACAGCGGCTCCTCGTCGGACGGCTTGCGACGGACGACCGTCTCCGCGTCCTTGACGTCGTGGCCCTCGATGGCCTCGACGTCCAGGGGGGAGGGGAGGTAGCGCACGACCGCGTCGAGCAGGGGCTGAACACCCTTGTTCTTGAACGCGGTGCCACAGAAGACGGGGGTGATCGTCTTCTCGCCGCCACCCTTGCCGGAGGCAATGGTGATACGACGGATCGCGGCGTACAGCTGCTCCTCGGTGGGCTCCTGGCCCTCGAGGAAGAGCTCCATGATCTCTTCGTCGTTCTCGGCGACGGTCTCGACCAGCTTGCCGCGCCACTCTTCAGCGGCCTCGGTGTGCGTGGCCGGGATGTCGACGATGTCGTACATCTCGCCCTTGGTCGCCTCGGCGGACCAGACCAGAGCCTTCATGCGGACGAGGTCCACAACACCCTGGAAGTCCATCTCGGAACCGATGGGGAGCTGCATGACGATCGGGACGGCGCCGAGGCGGTCCACGATCATGTCGACGCAGCGGTGGAACTCGGCACCCGTACGGTCGAGCTTGTTGACGAAGCAGATGCGCGGCACGCCGTAGCGGTCCGCCTGACGCCAGACAGTCTCGGACTGGGGCTCGACACCGGCGACGCCGTCGAACACCGTCACGGCACCGTCGAGCACGCGGAGCGAACGCTCCACCTCGACGGTGAAGTCGACGTGGCCCGGGGTGTCGATGATGTTGATGGTGTGGTCGACGTCCTCGAGCGGCCAGTGGCAGGTCGTCGCGGCGGACGTGATCGTGATGCCGCGCTCCTGCTCCTGCTCCATCCAGTCCATCGTGGCAGCGCCGTCGTGGACTTCACCGATCTTGTACGAGACACCGGTGTAGAACAGGATCCGCTCGGTGGTGGTCGTCTTGCCCGCGTCGATGTGAGCCATGATGCCGATGTTGCGCACCTTGGCAAGGTCAAGCGAAGTGGTAGCCATATCGGCTCAGTCTTCTCTCGGTCTCGATGTGGGTTGCGACTACCAGCGGTAGTGCGCGAAGGCCTTGTTGGACTCGGCCATCTTGTGCGTGTCCTCACGCTTCTTGACCGAAGCACCGAGGCCGTTGGAGGCGTCGAGGAGCTCGTTCATGAGGCGCTCGGTCATGGTCTTCTCGCGGCGGGCGCGGGAGTAACCCACGAGCCAGCGCAGAGCGAGGGTGGAGGCGCGACCGGGCTTGACCTCGATCGGCACCTGGTAGGTGGCGCCACCGACACGGCGGGACTTGACCTCAAGAGACGGCTTCACGTTCTCGAGGGCGCGCTTCAGCGTGATGACCGGGTCGTTGCCGGTCTTCTCGCGGAGGCCTTCCATGGCACCGTAGACGATGCGCTCGGCGGTGGAACGCTTGCCGTCCAGCAGGATCTTGTTGATCAGCGAGGTGACAAGAGGAGAGCTGTAGACCGGGTCGATGATGACCGGGCGCTTCGGGGCGGGGCCCTTACGAGGCATTCTTACTTCTCCTTCTTGGCGCCGTAGCGGCTGCGAGCCTGCTTACGGTTCTTGACGCCCTGCGTGTCGAGGGAACCGCGGATGATCTTGTAACGAACACCCGGCAGGTCCTTCACACGGCCACCACGCACGAGCACGATGGAGTGCTCCTGCAGGTTGTGACCCTCACCCGGGATGTAGGCCGTGACCTCGATGCCCGAGGTCAGACGCACACGCGCGACCTTACGGAGGGCCGAGTTCGGCTTCTTCGGGGTGGTCGTGAACACACGCGTGCAGACGCCGCGGCGCTGAGGGGAACCCTCGAGTGCGGGCGTCTTGTTCTTCTCGACCTTGTCCTGCCGGCCCTTCCGGACCAGCTGCTGGATCGTAGGCACTACTTCTCCGGTTTCTGTGTGCCGTCGTAAAACTAACCTGGAACACTGTCCGACCCACGCGGTCGGGTGTGTCGAATACTGCGGACCTCCGCCGAGGGCGGAAAAGGCGCAGATTGCGGTGGCCATTGACGAACTCGCCGTGCGGTTGAGGACACGCACACGAGCCCAGGCACACCCCAGGCACAAGGTCTGAGCGTACCTATCGCATGGACTCCGGTCAAAACAAATGCCCGCGCGTGCGGGCCCGGCCGACGTGGGAGAACGGATCCCGGAACGGTCGGTGCGTGGTCCGTGACGGAGAGCCTGTGGGCCCGCCGGGAGCTTCCTGCCGGCGGGCGTCACGGAGAGGGTCAGTCCCGGGTGGCGCGGCGCGATTCTCCGGTGGTGCGCGGCTCGACCTCTTCCTCGCCGGGCTCCAGGAACTGATTGACGACCTTGACGAACACGCCCATCCGCTCGTCGGGTACGCCCAGCCAGCGGGCGAAGTCCTCCATGGTGGGCTGCCAGTCCCCTGGTGGCAGCAGGTCCGCCGCCAGGGGCAGCTCGTCGGGCGTGACCCGGCCGGACCGGATCAGCATGTCGCGGACGGAGACCCCGAGAAGGGGGGCGATCCTGCGCATGGTCTCCAGGTCGGGCATGCTCTGCCGCTGCAGCAGCCGCGTCACCGCGGCCCGGTGCACGCCGGCCTCGTCGGCGATCCGGGACTTCCCTCCACCGCGCGGACTGTCGATGTCGTAGCCGCGCGCTCTCATCAGGCCTTCCACCCAGCCTGCGAACTCGTCGAGCCCTTGTGTGCTCATGTACCGCTCCCTCTGAGACTCCCCCACCCTCCGGGTCCCACACTCTAGCGTGCTTGCGCGCACAGAATTACGTGCTTTTGAGCGCGCAATCGTGTCGAATCGGTGAAGGAGCCTCCATAAGCTTGTTGCGCGCTCGCACGCAACGTGTCACTCTCTCACTCGCCGTCGCACTCGTCGGCCTCACGAGTCCCAGGAGTCGCACCGGCCCCAGGGGCTCGGTGGCCCGGACCGTGGAGAAGAACCTTGCTCCTGCCCGACTCGTCCTCATGGCAGGCCGCCGCCGCGTGCGTCGGCCTCTCCCCGTCCGTCGTCTTCGCCCGCCGCGCCCAGCAGGCCGCCCCGGCGCTGCGCGCCTGCGCCGCCTGTCTCGTCCGCCGCGAGTGCGAGGCCGCGGTGGCCCCCGCGGAGAGCTGGTTCGACGGCGTCTGCGCGGGCCGCCTCTGGCGCAACGGCCGCCCCGTCGCGCCCCGCCGCGGCGGCCGGAGTTCGGCGGCGGGCACCGCACACTCCGGAGGTCCGCGTGACTGACCAAGCCGTCCACCCCGCCCACGCCACCCACTCCACCGACCGGGTCGTGCGGGACATCGCGCTCTGGGCCGCCTCCCTGGTACGGCAGTTCCCCGAGCTCGCCGAGGAGCTGGCCCCTGGTCGCCGCGCCCCCGCCGGGACCGCGCCGGTCGCGCCGCACCCCGGCCGCGACGAACTCATCCGCGAGGAGCGCCGCGAGGCCCTGCTCCTCCAGCAGCGGCACGGGCTCGCCGTACCCGGCCACGGGGCCGCCCCGATCCGGCTCCATGTCTCCGACGCCATCCGGGACATCAGCGACGGCGTGGTGGAGCTGGAGGAGGCCGTCTGCGCCCGGCTCGGCCTGCCGCGGCCGCGCCGCGCCGGGGTGGTCGACCGGCTCCGGCGCGTCGTCGCCCTGCTCGACGACATGGCGGCCCACCCGGACCTGGCCCGGCACGTGCGCGACGAGCTGCGCCGGATGGCACGGCGCTGCGCGCGCACGCTCGGCGACACGGAGACGGTCGTCCGTGTGGCGGGCCGCTGCCCGTGGTGCGACTCGGTTTCGCTGCGGGCGTTCCCGGACCGGCGGGCGGTGCTCTGCGTGAACCCGGCGTGCGTCTGCACGGACGAGGTGTGCGGATGCCAGGACGACCCGGCGTACCGGCACCTGTGGCCGGAGGAGCAGTGGGGCGAGCTGGCCGACGCGTCGGGCGCCCGGGCGGACGAGATCGAAGCGGCGATGCACACCACCGCGAGCACGACCGCGAGCACCACAGCGGCCACCACCCCCGAGGACACCGAGGAGAGCCCGTGCTGAAGTCCGTGCCCCTGCCGGCCCTGATCCCCGGCCCCTTGGCCGCCGAGGAGGCCGGGGTCGCCCCGGCGACGATCCGCAAGTGGGTCCAGCTGGGCCACCTGCGAGCGGCCGGCAAGGCGGGCCGGGCCCAACTGTTCCGCCTGGAGGACGTCTTCGCCGCGGAACGGACGGCCCGCCGCCGCCCTCGTACCGCCTAGCCCGTACGTACATACGCACCGCACGGACAACGCATCGCACGGAACGACGAAGCGCCCCGCGTCTCTGGGAGAGACGCGGGGCGCTTCTTCGTGCGTTCGGTCCCGACCGGGGCCCAGCCGACCAGGGGACGGCGGAGCGGTGAGGTGCCGTCACGGCCGGGCCGTCCGGCCGGCAGACCGCGCGGGCAGACCGGCCTGACAGACGGGGCGGGCAGACCGGCCGGACAGACGGGCGGGCAGACCGGGCCGGGCAGACCGCGCCGGACAGACCGGCTGGGCAGACCGCGCCGGGCAAGCCGCCCTGGAATGCGCGACCAGGCCTTCCCGACGCCTCCGATCCGCAGCAGTTCTTCGAACTAGTTGCGTGCGCGCACGCTCTCTGTCACAGTTGGTGCAGCGGCGGAGCTGTGCCCGCGAGTCGGGCCGCAGCTTCGCCGTTCGCCGTCCGGGAGCGCTCCGCGCCCCCGCCCCCTTCCCCGCGTCGAGCGCCCCGGACGGCCCCCGTACCGCCCCGTACCGCCCCGCACCGACTCCCTTCCACCGAGGAGAACCGTCATGACCACTCCCCCGAGTGCGTTCCCGGACGTCGAGAAGCTGGTCGTCGACGTCCTCAAGGCCGACCCGGCCCTGGCCGGCGCCACGATCGCCGTCCAGGCGCCGGCCGGCTTCGACGGCACGCAGAGCGCCGTCCTCGTCAACCGCCGCGGCGGCGCCTGGATCGGCGACCAGCACGTCGACAAGCCGCTGATCGAGTTCGAGGTGTACGGGCCGACCAAGAGCGCGGCCCACGTCCTCGCCAACGCGGCCCGGCGCGCGCTGCTCGCCACGATGGGCAAGCAGATCGGCGTCAACCTCGTCCACGACGTGGAGGAGATGGACGGACCGCGCTGGCTGCCCGACTACCTCTACCGGGGCGCCCACCGCTACCTCTGCGTGATCCGCCTCTCCCTGAGCGTCTTCTGAGCCCACCGGGCTCCCTGACGGACGCTCACCCCACAGACCAGGCCTCGCCATCCGGCGGGGCCTTTGCCGTACCCGGGCACCGAAGCCCGGTGCGGCGCCCTCACCCTCCCTCACACAAGGAGAAACCCACCATGGCAGGAAACAACTCGGCCGAGATCCGCGTCGCAGGCGTCGGCAAGCTCTACGTGGCCAATGCCGGCACCGACCTCCCGGCCTTCGGCGCCGACTCCGCCACCGACTGGGCGTCCTGGACGGACCTCGGCTTCACCACCGGTGACGGCGTCACCTTCTCCAAGAAGGACAAGCTGGAGGCCATCGACTCGTGGCAGTCGGTCTCCCCGGTGCACTACATCTACTCGGCCCGTGACCTCTCGCTGAAGTTCTCCATGCTCCAGTTCAACGAGAACACGCTGCCGTTCTTCATGGGCGGCGGCAAGGTCGAGGCTGCGACCGACCCGGCGGCCGACGTCTACAAGTACGAGATCGCCGAGCGTCCGTACGCGGACGTGCGCGCCCTCGGCCTGGAGTTCACCGACGTCAAGGCCGGTGGCACGACCGCGGTCACGTACCGCTTCATCATCCCGCGCGGCCAGGTCACCGCGTCCGACGACATCAAGCTGGCCCGCAAGGCGGCGTCGCAGCTGGGCATCACCTTCACCGCCATGTCGAACGGCAACGGCAAGCCGCTGGCCTCCTTCCTCATGAAGGACAGCCAGTACAGCGCTTCCGTCTGATCCCGCTCCACCGGGGCGGGGCGGCCCACCGCCGTCCCGCCCCACCCCTCTCCTCTTTCACCCACTCGAACAAGGAGTACGCATCACCATGGCCCGTTTCGACGTCAACGCAGCCCGCGCCCAGCGACAGGAGGCCCACGGCCGCGCCTGGTCCTTCGAGCTGGACGGCGAGAGCTACACCCTTCCGACCGAACTGAGCCGCGCGACCGCCAAGGCCCTGCGCAAGCTCGACGACAACGACGTGGACGGCCTGCTCGCGCTCCTGATGGGTGAGGAGCAGTTCAACCGCTTCGAACAGCACGACGTCACGATGCAGGACATCGCCGCCATCCTGGAGGCCTACGGCAAGGAGACCGGGCTCGGCCTGGGGGAAGACTGAGCCTCGTCGAGTTCGTCGACGAACACGCCGAGGCACTTGAGGCGGACTTCCTCCGCTATTACGGCACCGATCTGCTCGACTGGCACCGCGGTGAGCTCTCCAGCCGGCGGGTCCTGCTGCTGATCAAGCATCTGCCGCGGGACAGCGCCGTCCAGCGGGAGCTGCACGGCGAGGCGGCCGAGTGGTCGATCGGCGACCATCTGCTCGCGGCGGCGGTGGACCATCTGGCCGTCGCCAACTGGATGTTCGCCAGTGTCAACACCGGCGAGGACGACGACTCGCCGGAACCGCCGACACCCGTGCCGCGGCCCGGTGGCGCCGACAAGGACGACGAGGACGAGGAGGGCGGGGAGCTCGACGGGCGGAACACGCCTGCCGAGGAGGGCGACGTGCCCTCACCCCACGCCCTCGCCCGATTCTTCGGGTGACCCCGCGGCCCCCGGAGCTCGTTCCCTTCAGGGACCGGGCTCCGGGGGCGCTTCCCGTGCTCGCTCCGAGGTGAGGTCGTCCTCCAGGGCCCGGGCCCGGTCGGAGAGCCGGCGCCCCTTGCCCGGGCGCGTGCCGGATTCGGCGGGCTCGGAATGCTCGGGTTCGCGGCGGTCGCTGCCGGAAGCCGGCTGTCCGGGTACGCCCAGCGGCGGCACGATCGGCCGACCGCCCTTGCCCCGGACGACCTTCCGTACCGACTGGGCGCCTCGGCGCGAACGGCTCTCCTGGGCGGTCACCAGGACGTCCAGGTCCGCGTCCGGTTCGGAGCCCGTCTGGTGCTCGGGTTCGGGTTCGGGACGATCGGAACGTTCGGGGCGCGGTTCGAACTGTTCGCGCTCCTTGCGGACCCGCTCCTCGGCCTCGACGACGGCCTGTGGCGGTTCGAGGAGGCGGGCGAACGGCAACGCGATGACCTGGGCGCCCTCCGTGCCGACGTCCGTACGCCGCTGGGGACGGCGGATTCCACGCGCGTCACCTTGACCCTGTGCGTAGGCGTCGGCGACGCGCCTCTCGTACTCCCGGCGTATGCGGGGCAGTTCGTCCGACACGGCCTCGGCCCAGCCGGAGGTGAACGCGCTCGTCTCGCGCCGGTCGACCTCCGCCCGCGGGATCAGGACGAGTTCCTCGGGGGTGTAACCGTGGACGTGGACGAGCTCCGAGAGGCGTGCGAAGAGGTGAGGCAGGTCGGGCTGGGACGCAAACCAGTCGGCGACCCGCTCCCGCCGATTGTCGTCCGGATCCGTATCCATGCGTCAGCGCTGCCTTCCAGCCCCCAGAGCGTCCCGCCGCGCGCCCCCGCGCCGCCCTCGCCCCCCGAAGCGGTCGGGTCCGGGGAACGCGTCATCCAGGTTACCCCGGTCGAACACAAGCTCCGTTCCGGAGCCGACGTCGCCCGGAATCAGGCCGGAAGACACGCCGTCAGACGTTTCCGGCTCGACAAACACCGAACAGGTGTTCCAGACTTCGTTCGCACAGAAGTTCGATAACGTGGTGCCCCCGCCCTCACTCCGCGGCGCCGCCACGCACGCACGGGCAAGCAAACGGAAGGCAGGCGTCCATGACTCAGCAGGCCGAGGCACCCCGACCGCACATCCCCCTCCAGGACCGCCTCCGCCAGCTCCTCGACGGACCCGTCCCCCTCGACAAGAGAGCGTTGCTGGGCAGCCTGTACGCCGAGGTCTCCCGCTGCGAGACCCTCGCGTACACGGCCGGCTGGAACGACGCCCTCACGACGGCGCGCCGGGAGACCCGCCGGGGCGACGACACCTGACCGTCCCCGCTGCCCACCACGCACGAGCCCCTGCCGAAGTTCCTTTCCGGCAGGGGCTTTTCGGCGCTTGGCCGTCACCGGCCGGAAGCGGAGCAACTCATGGCAGACCCGACGAACACGGAAGTCCTTCAGAAGATCTCGGAGCTCAAGGCCGCTCTCGTCGACCCCCAGCCCCAGCCGGGGAAACCCCCGAACGTCTCCCAGCTCAAGGAACACCTGATCGCGGTGGCCCCGTACGTCGTCACCGTGCAGTGGATGGAGAGGACCTTCACCGCGGAGTTCTTCAAGAAGATCGACGACATCCACGAAGAGGTCGTCAAGGCCCCCCTGACGGAGTGGCTCGAAGCGGCCGGCCTCGGTGGCGTCGCCGCCGGTGTCGAGAAGATCGCCGAGGGCAAGACCGTCGGCACCTGGTGGCCCTACTTCTTCTCGGCCTTCGTGGGCCTCGCCATCCCGGCCATCGGCCTCCTGCTGGCGGCCAAGTTCACCGGATGGTCCCGAACCCTGCAGGAGAAGATGTTCGGCGGCAGGGTCTTCGCCACCAACGAGAACGGCACCTGGTCGCGCCAGAACCGCCAGGCCGTCGAGGATCGCGAAAGCCGGGTCTTCAACGGAGGCGGCCTCGCGGCCGTCCCGAACGCGGCCACCACCAACGCCGCGCGCGAGGCACTCCAGAAGCTGAACGAGCAGATCACGATCTTCAACCGCAAGGCCGGCTCGTTCCGGACCAAGTTCAACAAGATGCCGTCGGCCCGCGAACTCACCAAGGCGGCCAAGGGCGTCGAGAAGGTCAGTACGGCCGTCGACAACGTCAACACCGAGACGCTCCAGACGGTCACGACCAAGACGGGCGCCCTCAAGAGCGTCATGGCGGACTTCGCGCCCAACAAGATCCCCCAGGACCTCCGGAACGCCACCCGCGCCGCCGAGGCGCTCGACCGCGCCGGCCAGAACCTGCAGGAACGGTTCCAGACCCTCAAGACGGCCGCCGCCGGTGCCGCCACGGCCATCGCCGGCGCCGGCAACTGATCACCCCTCGGAAAGGAGGTAACCCATGAGTCTCGTCAGCTCCATGAAGAAGGCGTCCGACTCCCTGCGCACGTTCAAGACGCAGGCATCCGGCGCCGCGACCTCGGTCAAGAAGGTCGGCGACGCCGGCAAGTCGGCGAACGGGCAGCTCAAGAACCTCAAGAGCAGCGCCCAGAGCTCCAGCACCCAGCTCAAGAACTTGAAGACGGCCTCGGACCAGGCCGAGAAGTCCATGACGAAGGCGGGCAGGACGGCCGAGTCCGCCGGCAAGAAGTTGGGCAAGTACGAGTCCGGCGCCGGTAAGGCCGCCAAGGGCCAGGACAAGCTCAACAAGTCCATGAAGGGCAACATCCTCGCCCGCCTGCTCGAACTCTTCATGCCGCTCATCGAGAAGATCGTCGAGATGGCGGCCCGCTCGAAGACCATGCAGACGATCATGAAGAAGGCCTTCAGCGCCATCAAGACCGTGATCGGCTCGGTCATGAAGGCCATCGGGCCGATCATGAAGAAGGCCGGCCAGCTGATCAAGACGGTCTGGAACGGCATCAAGAAGGCCATCTCGACCGTCGTCAAGGCCGTCGCCACCGTCATCAAGACCTACGTGAAGATCTGGAAGACGGTCATCACCACGGTCATGAAGGCGATCAAGACGGTGATCAGCACCGTCTGGAACGGCATCAAGGCGGTCATCACCCCGGTCGTCAACTGGATCAAGTCCGCGATCCCGAACGCCTTCCGGGCCGTCAAGGACAAGATGTCGTCCATCTGGAACGGCCTCAAGGACATCGCGTCCCGGGCGTTCAACGGCATCAAGAGCGGTGTGTCGGGCCCGATCAACGCCGTGATCGGCCTGATCAACCGGATGATCGGCAGCCTGAACCGGGTCAAGGTCAGCGTCCCGGGCTGGGTGCCGGTGGTCGGCGGCAAGACCTTCGGCGTCAACATCCCGACCATCCCGATGCTCGCCACCGGTGGTGTCGTCATGCCCCGCACCGGCGGTGTCCCGGCGATCCTCGCCGAGGCCGGCGAGGCCGAGGCCGTCCTGCCGCTCTCCAAGCTGGACCGGCTGCTCGCCCTCACCGCCCGCCGCGCCCGCATGTCGGCGCGCACCGGCCTGGCCGGCGCCGCGGGCGCCGGGCTGCACATCGAGCACTACCACGCGGCCCGTGGCAGTGACCCGCAGTCGACGGCGGACGCGCTGATGTACCTGGCGAAGGCACGCGGATGAGCGCCGTCGCAGCCATGCCGAACCCGTTCCAGGGTGTCGCTCCGGTGATGACCAAGCTGCGGCAGGGTCTCGGTCAGGCGGGCGACTCGCTGAAGCGGCTCAAGCAGGACGTCCAGCGGGCGGCCGGCGGCATCGACCAGGTCGCCACCGGCCTGCGTACCGCCGGCACCTCCGTCCGCACCCTGGGAACCAACGCGTCCGGCGCCGCGACCTCCGTCCGCCGGATCCAGCGGTCCAAGGGCGCCGTCGGCATCAAGAAGATCGGCACCGCGGCGGGCAGGGCGAGAACGGCCGCGGGAAGGATCGGCCCCGCGGTCGGTGGCGTCCTCGCCCTCCTCACGCCGCTGCTCCCCGTCACCGACGTCGTCACGAAGCTGATGGACACGTACGGCACCGTCATGACGATCGCCTCCGTCGCGATGACCGGCGTCAACGTCGCCATGCGGGCCAACCCCCTCGGCTTCCTCGTCGGCATCCTCGTTCCCGTCGCCGCCTGGCTCATCGAGTACGCGATGAACAGCGAGACCGGTCGGCGGATCATGAAGCAGGTCTTCGAGCAGGCCCTGAAGGGCTTCCAGTCGGTGTGGACGTTCCTCCAGCCGATCATGAAGCTGCTCGGGCAGGCGGTCGGGACCTACTTCAAGGCGTACCTGACCCTGTTCACCACCGCCCTGAAGATCGTCGGCTCCGCCATCAACGGCATCTCCAAGGTCCGTACCGCCGTCACCTCCGCCTCCAACGCCCTGCGCGGAATCGCCTCCACCACCATGGGCGGGATCAAGAACGCCGTCCGGCCGATCCTGACCTTCGTCACCGACAAGATCCCCGGCTTCTTCCGCACCGCCAAGGACGCGGTCAGCGGGGCCATGCGCGGGATCGGCGATCTGATCAAGGGCGCGCTCAGCAGCGTCATCGGCGTCGTCAAGGGGCCGATCAACGGCCTCATCGCCTTCGCCAACTGGATCATCGACGGTCTCAACAAGCTCAGCTTCGAGATCCCGCTCACCGGCAAGAAGTTCGGCGTCGAACTCGACAAGCTCCCGATGCTCGCCGACGGCGGCATCGTCTCCCCCGGCTCGCCGGACGACTACCGGATCGACTCGCTCTCCCAGCTGGAGAACCGCCGCGTCCCCGCCCTCACCGAAGCCCCCCGACCGCCGCACCGGATACGGGACTTCTACGAGAAGTCCGGCGCCGGACCCCGGTCGACCGCGGAGGACCTGCTCTTCCTCGCGGCCTCCCACCACTGACCGCCCCCGCGTGGACCGCGCAGCTGACTGCCCCCGCGACGACCGCCCACCCGACCGCCTCTCCGAAGTGAGGTGACGGCCCCCATGGCCGAGACCACAACCGCATACGCCGGAAACACCTACACGGCCGACCTCGCGCCCGGCTCACTGATCACCCAGGACGGGCAGATCCAGTGGGCCGGGCTCCTCATCGGCCCCGGCACCCCCTTCGCCGTCGACCGTTCCGGTCTGACCGGCTGGGAGGACCTGCCCGAGTACGACTCCTCCGACGCCGACCGCCCCACCTCGCACGGCGCCTGGCCGGGCTCCCGGTACGCCAAGCCGCGCAAGGTCGGCGGCACGATCGTGCTGATGCCGGAGTACAACGCGGCGCCGCAGGCCATCCGCGCCCTGCGGCAGGCCCTCGCCCTGCTCGACGAGGAGCGCTGGCTCACCATCCGGCTGCACGGCGAACTGCTCGCCGTACGCGCCCGGATCGCCCAGCGCGTGGTCCCCGCCGACCAGGGCTTCGCCACCCAGGGCAGCTCGAAGATGTCGGTCCAGTGGCTCGCGGCCGACCCGCGCCGCTACGCCGTCAACGAGCAGGTCGCCTCCACCACCGCCCCGCAGCCCGAGTCCGGCCTCACCTGGCCGCTGACCTGGCCGCTCTACTGGGGCGAGGCCAAGTCGACCGGCGACGCCGTCGTCGAGAACACCGGCTCCGCCGCCACCCACCCGGTCATCACCTTCCGCGGCCCGTGCTCCATGCCGACCGTCACCGAACGGGGCAGCAGGCGCCGCCTGCGGTACGCGATCGACCTGGCGGCGGGCGAGGAGCTCGTCGTCGACACGTCCGGCGGCACGGTCATGCTCAACGGCACCGCCTCCCGCCGGCACACCGCGATGGCGGACTCCAGCCCCGAGGAGCTGTTCCTGCTCGAACCGGGGCGCACCGAACTGTCCTTCCGGCCCGACGAGGCCACCGAGGACGCCCTGATGACCGTCCGCTGGCGCAGCGCCGAGTGGTGACCCGCCCCCGCCCGCTCCACCGAAAGAGGTGAACCATGACTGTACGGGCCGCCTGGCTGCAGTCGACCGGTCAGACGCGTGAGGACACCCGTCTCACCCTGGCCTCCCTGCTCACTCCCAGTGGTCAGTCCCTCGAGGAGACCCCGCTGCGTTCCCGGCCGGGCATCGTGCCGGGCGGCTTCGTCCTGACCGGGACCGCCGCGATGCAGTGCACCATCGGCACCGGCCGCGCGGTCGTCCAGGGCAAGGACACCCGTCAGGGCGCCTACCTGGTCAGCGCGATCTCGCCGGAGACGATCACCATCGAGGACGGTGATCCGCAGTACGACCGGATCGATCTGATCGAACTGGCCGTCATCGACGACACGTACGACAAGACCGGCACCACCGATGCCGTCATCCGCCTGGTCAAGGGCGTCCCGCAGGCCAACCCCGTGGCGCCGGCGAGCGGTCCGGGCAGCACCGTGCCGCTCTACACCGTCAGGGTCCCCAAGGGCATCTCGGCCGGCAACGGCGGCATCGCCTGGACCGCCGGCGCGGTCGTCACCCAGCACTGGCCGGTGGTGGCGCTCGGCGGCATCATGCCCACGAGCGGCTTCAAGGGCGCGTACGTCGGGCAGTACCGCGACGCGGGCGGCATGCTCCAGCGCTGGGACGGTACGACCTGGATCGGGTACCCGAAGGCGATCGGCGGCATCGCGCCCGGCACCCAGGTGACCGGCAGCTACGCCGGCCAGTACCGGGACGACTCGGGCATCCTGCAGCGTTGGGACGGCTCGGCCTGGCAGTACGCCGAGGGCGCGGGCAAGATCCTGTTCGCCGCCACCCAGTGGCTGTCCGCCCAGCAGCAGACCATCCAGCCCAACACCTGGACCCCGCTGAACCTGCCGACCGTCGAGGCCGACGACACCAACAGCTTCAACGGCACCCACACGTACGTCGTGCCGCGCAGCGGCATGTGGCGGATCGCCGCGCACGCCACCTTCGCCAACGACGGCCAGAGCGGTATGCGCGGCGCCCGCGTCAGCGTCGGCGGCGTCGGGCAGTCACGGCTGACCTGGCTCAGCCCCGCCGGCAACGGCGCCGTCTCGGTCGGCGGCTCCGGCCTGATCAGGCTCACCGCGGGCAACGCGGTCCAGCTGTCGGGCTTCCACAGCCACACCGCCGCGATCAAGACCCTCGGCGGCTCCGGCTACGCCTGCGCCCTCACCGCCGAGTGGCTGAAGTCCTGACACCCGCGCGCCTGACGCCACCCACGTCCTGACGTCCGCCGCGTCCTGACACCCCCCACCCCCGACGCCCGCGCGTCCTGACGCCGCCCCTTCCCTCGATTGGAGAACCCCATGAACCTGCGCAGCAGCTGGGTCGCCGAGACCGGTCAGACCCGGGAGGACACCCGGCTCACCCAGACCGGTGCCACCACCATGCTCAACCCCGTCCAGGTCCGCTCCGGCATCCTGCCGGGCTCCTACAGCGGCCAGTACCGGCTCTCCGGCTTCTGGATGACGAACGCCTCCGCCATGTCGGCGACCGTCTCCGAGGGGCGGGCCGTCATCCAGGGCGAGATCTCCCAGGGCGTCTACCCGGTGACCCTGCCGACCGCCGCGACCGTCACCTTCAACCCGGGCAATCCGCTGTTCGGCCGGATCGACCTCGTCGTCCTGCGGATCTACGACCGGCTCTACGAGGGCCAGCGCAACGAGGCCGTGATCGAGGTCATCGAGGGCGTGGCCGAGCAGACGCCGAAGGCGATGCCCGCCCCGGCGCGCAGCCTCCCGCTGTACGAGGTGACCGTGCCGGCCGGTGCCAGCGCGGGCAACGGCGGCATCCCGTGGTCCACCGCGCTCAAGGACCTGCGTACCCCGGTCGTGGCCGTCGGCGGAATCCTTCCGGTCGAGGGGGCGGTGTCCCCCGGCGCCTACCCGGGGCAGTACCAGGACACCGCGGACGGTCAGTTCCAGCGCTGGGACGGCGGCAAGTGGGTCTCGTACCCCGCCGCGGTCGGCGGCATCGTCCCGAACTCCTTCTCCACCACCGCGGCCAGCTACATCGGCCAGTACCGGGACAGCACCGGCGGCCAGCTCCAGCGCTGGAACGGTACGGCCTGGGCGCCGGCGGTGCCGGGGCCGTACTTCATCGACTCGCTGGACGCGGGGTACACCACGTCCACGACGTACGTGGACGCGCTGGTCGAGCGGGGGACCAACCCGCTGAAGCTCACCTTCACCGCGCCGGCCTCCAGGTCCGTCCTGGTGACCTTCGGCTCGCGCATCGAGCTGCACGTCGCCACCGCCGGCGCGCCGGGCATCAAGGGCACGGGCTGGATGGGCATACGCGTCACCCAGGGCACCACGCTGGTGCGGGAGTTGGACGACGAACTGTCCGTGAAGGCAGCGAGGCCGACCGAGCACGTGGACGGCTTCTCCGCCTCGACCACGCAGCGCCTCTACAACCTGACCGCGGGCGCGAGCTACACCCTCACTGCCTACTACCGGTCCAGCGACGTGGGCCTGAAGGCCTGGTTCGACAACTCCTTCATCCGCGTCGACCCGCAGGCGTAACCCGACCCAGGAGAACCCAGGAGACCCAGGAGAACCAGCATGGCCCTTCGCAGCGGCTGGCTGTCCCCCACCGGACAGACCCGCGTCGACACCCGTCACACCCACATCGGTGCGACCACCCCCGCCGGGCCCCTCAGCGCCCGCTCCGGCATCCTGCCCGGCACGAACGACGGCAAGTTCCGCGTCGGCGGCCTGTGGATGAGCGGCAACGGGCCGATGACGGCCACCCTCTTCCACGGCCGGGCCGTCATCCAGGGCCCGGTCGCCCAGGGCCCGTACCACGTCACCCTCGACGCGGACACCGTCCTCACCTTCGCCGACGGCAACGCGCTCGACCCGCGCATCGACCTCGTCGTCCTGCGCGTCTACGACGACCAGTTCGACGGCCTGAAGAAGAGCGAGGCCGCGGTCGAGATCATCCAGGGCGAGCCGAAGGCCGTTCCGGAGGCGCCGGCCGCTCCACCCCTCTCGCTCACGCTGTTCGCGGTCAAGGTCCCCGCCGCGGCCTCCGCCGGTACCGGCGGCATCCCGTGGACCACGTCGGGGACCGTCTCCGACCTGCGGGTCACGACCGCGGGCGTCGGCGGCATCATGCCCGTCTACAACAACGCTGCGGTACCGGGCAGTTACCCCGGCCAGTACCAGGACAACGACAACGCCCACTTCCTGCAGCGCTGGGACGGCACCGCCTGGGTCGCGTACCCGAAGGAGATCGGCGGCGTCGCGCCCAGCGGCACGGTGTCGGTCGGCAGCTACGTCGGGCAGTTCCGGGACAGCAACGGCACGCTCCAGCGCTGGAACGGGACGGCCTGGGCGACCTATCAGCCGCCGGTCGAGGTGGAGACGACCACGGCCGGTGCGACCGCGGCCACCGGCTGGAAGCTGAGCGGTTTCGCGGGCCGCAGGACCCGGGGCGTGTGCACGGTGTCCATCACCGTGGAACGGACGGCGGCCGACCTCACCGCCGGCAGCACGGGCAACATCACCCCCGACGAGCTCCTGTGCACCATCCCTGCGGGCTGGCGTCCGGCGGGCAACTTCGAAGCCGTCGGCACCGACGCCTACGGCTCCGGCGCCGCCGTCGTCCAGTCGAACGGGGCGGTCTATCTGCGGACCTGGTCCGGCGGCGGTGTCCTGACGGCCGGCCGGTTCCTGCACATCAACGCCACCTACGTGCTCTGAGGGGACCGATGAGCCTCGAAACGCCCTACCGGGCGATCTTCTGCGACCTGATCACCGACCAGACCCTCGACATCCTGCCCCTGCGGGACGTCTCCTTCGACGACTACATCGGCAAGGCCGGCTCGCTCTCGGGCACCATCCCCATCCCCAACAAGGAGCTCGCCGACCGCGTCAAGAAGGTCCGGGAGGGCCGCACGGCGGTCTACCTGGAGCGCGGCGGCGACCTGTGGTGGGGCGGCATCGTGTGGACCGCCACCCTGCAGTCCAGCGGGCGTGGGGTGCTGACCCTCGGCATCCAGGCCGCCACCTTCGACTCGTACGCGAGCCGCCGCCGCATCCGTACCGACATCTCCTTCACCACTCCGACCGACCAGCTGGAGATCGCGCGCCGGCTGTGGAAGGAGCTCGACACCCAGGACGACCCCACCGTCCCCCTGCCCGAGGGGAAGCAGCCGCGCCGCCTCGGGATCACCTACGGGACGGAGGAGTCCGAGGTCCTTCGGACGGCCTCCTGGCGCAAGGGCGACGAGACCGTCTACCTGGAGGCACTCGACCAACTGGCCGCGCTGCAGAACGGCTTCGAGCACCAGATCCTCGTCTACCGCGACCCGACCGACGGCAAGCGGGTCCGGCAGCTCCGGCTCGGCTGGCCCAAGATCGTCAACGGCGCCACCGACCTGCTCTTCGACCGGCCCGGCGTCATCCTGTCGTACTCCTTCCCGTACGACGCGACCCGCGGCGGCACCACCGCGCTGGCCCGCGGCGCGTCGACGAACTCCAACGCGGGGACCGAGTCCCGGCCGATCTTCTCCACCCAGCAGGTCGCCAGTGATCTGCTCGCGGACGGCTGGCCACTGATCGACCTGTCCTCCGACCACAACGAGGTCACCGACACGCTCACCCTCGACTCGCTGGCCAAGCGGGAACTCGCCGAGGCCCAGGGCGCCGTCGTGATCCCCTCGATCAGCATCCACCTCGGCGGGGTCGTCCCGCCGGCGCTCATCGGCCGCGTCGCCCGCATCCGCATCACGGACGAGTGGTACTCCGAGGGCCTCGACGCCCGCTACCGCATCATCGGCGTCAAGGTCTCACCCCCCGAGCGCGGCCGCCCCGACACCGCCGAGCTCTACCTTGAGGAGGCCTGATGCCCAAGCTGCCCGAGGACATCATCGACCGGCTCAACCAGATGGAACGCCGGCTCAAGGCCCTGTCCACGGCCGTGAACACCCGGCCGGCGGTCAGCGAGATCCGCCCGCCCGCACAGACCGGCAGCGTCACCATCAACCGGCCGCTGTTCCGGATCTTCGACGGCTACGGCCACGAGATCTTCGCCGACGACATCATGACCGGCGGCCTCGCCCGGCCCTGGCTGCAGCTGATGCCGCCGATGAACGTCGACAAGGCCCACTGGCCGTCCACCACCAGCGCCACGTTCATCACCGTCGCCCGGTCCTACAACCCCGTCTGGCAGCCGAAGCTGCGGTTGTCGGTGAACACGGCGGTGTCCACCGGCGCCACCGGCCAGGTGAAGGTCCTCGTCGACGGCCAGCAGTTCGGCCCCACCGTCACCGCGGGCACGACCTACGACCACACGGGCCTGATCCCCGGCGACATGAACACCAGGTTCGGCCAGACCATGCTGATCGAGATCCAGGCCTCGGCAAGCGGCGGGACCGTCTACGCCCAGCCCGTCCTGATCTACGGCACCCAGACCTGACCGCTGAGGAGCACACCATGAACATCGACCCCGCACAGCCCTGGGGCGTGGCCATCGACTACGCGGGCCGCGCCGTCGTCACCGAGGGCAGCCACACCCTCGACGTCCGCGTGTACGACAACACCCTCGGCAACACGCTGGAGCGCGACCCGGTCACCGGCCAGTACCCGGCGGTGTACGTCACCGCCCAGACCAGCAAGACCGGCGTGGGCGACGCCAGCCTGCGCGGCTACGCCACCGTCGTCGTCAACGGCGAGAACGGCGAACCGGTCACGCCCGACCCGACCGCCGTCCAGACCGCCGTGGCCGCCGCCCTCGCCGACTTCGAGAACCGCCGCGCCGCCTACGCCGCGCTCTGCGCGACCTGGGCCCCGTCCGCCCCGGAGCCCGAGCCGGAACCCGCCCCGGGGACGCCCGCCCCCGGCCCGACCCCCGAGCCCACTCCGTAACCACCACGCCCCACCCGTACGCCCGCCCCGCGCCGAAGAAACGGCCGGGGTTTTCGCATGTCTGGAGGACACCGGATGGCCACTCCCCTCACCGCGGACCGGCTCGTCGCCGCGCTCCGCGCCGAAGGCGTCAAGGTCGTCGAGCACGACGGCTGGCGCACCCACCACCGCAACCAGGCGGGAGCCTGGGGGCCCGTCGTCGGCGTGATGATCCACCACACCGTCTCCAGCGGTACCGCCTCGTCCGTCGAGCTCTGCTACAACGGCTACTCCGGACTGCCGGGCCCGCTCTGCCACGGCGTGATCGCCAAGGACGGCACCGTCCATCTCGTCGCCAACGGCCGCGCCAACCACGCGGGCGGCGGCGACCCCTCGGTCCTCCAGGCCGTGATCACCGAGGCCTACGGCACCCGGCCGCCCACCCCCCGCATGCACCAGGGCAGCCCCGGCGCCGTCGACGGCAACTCCCGCTTCTACGGCTTCGAGTGCATCAACCTCGGCAACGGCAGCGACCCCTGGCCGGCCGCCCAGCTCGACGCCATCGAGCGGACCTCCGCCGCGCTCTGCCGGGCCCACGGCTGGGGCGCCCGTTCCGTCATCGGCCACCTGGAGTGGTCCGACTGGAAGAGCGACCCGCGCGGCTTCGCGATGCCGGGCATGCGCGACCGGGTCCAGAAGCGGCTCGGCACCGCCCCCTCGAAGCAGCCCCCGCCCCCGCCGAAGCCGGCCGCCCCGCGCTACCAGCGCTTCCCCGGCACCGCGTTCTTCAAGACCAGCCCCAGCTCCCCCATCGTCACCGCGATGGGCCGCCGGCTGGTCGCCGAGGGCTGCGGCCGCTACCAGGTCGGCCCCGGCCCGCGCTGGTCCGAGGCCGACCGCCAGTCGTACGCCGCCTGGCAGCGCAAGCTCGGCTTCCGCGGCTCCGACGCCGACGGCTGGCCGGGCGCCACCTCCTGGAACGCGCTCAAAGTCCCCCACACCCTCTGAGGAGCCCCCATGCCCCTGTCCGAGAACACCAAGCGCACGGCGCGAACCGTCCTGCAGTCCGCCGTCGGCATCGCCGTCGTGCTCCCCGCGATCGTCGACGCCTCCGGCGTACCGGCGACCCTCCCCTGGGTCGCCGGGGCCCTCGCCGTCGCCGCCGCCCTCACCCGGGTGATGGCGGTACCGGCCGTACAGAACCTGCTGCCCTCCTGGCTGCGCACCACCCCGGGGGCGGCGGATGACCGAGTCTGATCCGAACGACCCCGTCGCGGTCGCACTGGAACTGGAACGGCTGCGCGGCACGCTGGAGGCCGGGTTCGCCCGGGTCGACGGCTCCCTCGCGCTGCTCGTCCAGCGCAGCGACCAGACCGACAGACAGCTCGCCGACCACGAGGCCCGCCTCGACGAGCTGGAACGCGCCCGCTGGCCCCTGGCCTCGGTCGCCGCCCTCACCGCCACCGCCGGCCTCGGCTTCGCGCTGTGGGAGATCGCGAGCCGGTGAAAGCCCGAAGGGCGGCCACCCCGTTACGTACGGGGTGACCGCCCTTCGGTCGATCAAGCGACTCGCTTACTGGTTGTACGGACCGTAGTCGTAGTCCTCCAGCGGAACGGCCTGGCCGGAGCCGGTGCCGAACGGCGAGTAGTCGATGTCGTCGTAGCCGACGGCCGAGTACATCGCGGCCTTGGCCTCCTCGGTCGGCTCGACCCGGATGTTGCGGTAGCGGGACAGACCCGTACCGGCCGGGATGAGCTTACCGATGATGACGTTCTCCTTGAGGCCGATGAGGCTGTCGGACTTGGCGTTGATCGCCGCATCCGTCAGGACTCGGGTCGTCTCCTGGAAGGAGGCGGCCGACAGCCAGGACTCCGTCGCCAGCGAGGCCTTGGTGATACCCATCAGCTGCGGACGGCCGGAGGCGGGGTGACCGCCCTCGGTGACCACACGACGGTTCTCGGTCTCGAACTTCGAGCGCTCGACGAGCTCGCCCGGCAGCAGCTCCGCGTCGCCGGACTCGATGATCGTCACGCGGCGCAGCATCTGCCGGATGATGATCTCGATGTGCTTGTCGTGGATCGACACACCCTGCGAGTTGTAGACCTTCTGGACCTCGCCGACCAGGTGGACCTGGACCGCGCGCTGACCGAGGATCCGCAGCACGTCGTGCGGGTTGGTGGCACCCACGGTGAGCTTCTGGCCCACCTCGACGTGGTCGCCCTCGCCCACCAGCAGACGGGCACGCTTCGAGATCGGGAACGCCGTCTCGTCGCTGCCGTCGTCCGGGGTGACGACGATCTTCTTGGTCTTCTCGGTCTCCTCGATACGGACGCGGCCGGCCGCCTCCGAGATCGGGGCGACACCCTTGGGCTGACGGGCCTCGAAGAGCTCGACGACACGGGGCAGACCCTGGGTGATGTCGTCACCGGCCACACCACCGGTGTGGAAGGTACGCATCGTCAGCTGGGTACCGGGCTCACCGATGGACTGGGCGGCGATGATGCCGACGGCCTCACCGATGTCGACCAGCTTGCCGGTGGCCAGCGAACGGCCGTAGCAGAAGGCACAGGTGCCGACCGCGGACTCACAGGTCAGGACCGAGCGGGTCTTGACCTCCTCCACACCGGCGCCCACGAGGGCGTCGATCAGGACGTCACCCAGGTCGACGTTGGCCGGCGCGATGACCTTGCCGTCCACGACGACGTCCTCGGCGAGCATCCGCGCGTACACGGAGGTCTCGACGTCGTCCGTCTTCCGCAGGATGCCGTCGGCACCCTTCTCGGCGATCCGCAGCTTCAGACCGCGCTCGGTGCCACAGTCCTCCTCGCGGATGATCACGTCCTGCGAGACGTCCACCAGACGACGGGTCAGGTAACCCGAGTCGGCGGTACGCAGGGCGGTGTCGGCCAGACCCTTACGGGCACCGTGCGTCGAGATGAAGTACTCGAGGACGGAGAGACCCTCACGGAAGGACGCCTTGATGGGACGCGGGATCGTCTCGTTCTTGGCGTTCGACACCAGACCACGCATACCGGCGATCTGCCGCATCTGCATCATGTTTCCTCGGGCACCCGAGTCAACCATCATGAAGATGGGGTTCGTCTTGGGGAAGTTCTCGTTCATGGCCTCGGCAACCTCGTTGGTCGCCTTGGTCCAGATCGCGATGAGTTCCTGAGTGCGCTCTTCCTTGGTGATGAGACCGCGCTCGTACTGCTTCTGGACCTTCTCGTCCTGCGCCTCGTAGCCCTTGACGATCTCCTTCTTCGCCTCGGGAACGACGACGTCGGAGATGGCCACGGTGACGCCGGAACGGGTCGCCCAGTAGAAGCCCGCCGCCTTCAGGTTGTCGAGCGTCGCCGCCACGATCACCTTGGGGTAGCGCTCGGCGAGGTCGTTGACGATCTCGGAGAGCTGCTTCTTGCCGACGGAGTAGTCGACGAAGGGGTAGTCCTCGGGCAGCAGCTCGTTGAAGAGCGCGCGGCCCAGCGACGTACGCAGGCGGAACGAGTCACCCTGCTGCCACTCCGGCTCGCCCTCCTCGGCGACCGGGGGAACCCAGCCGCGCGGCGGAACGGTGCCGATCGGGAAGCGGATGTCGATCTGCGACTGCAGCGCGAGCTCGCCGGCGTCGAACGCCATGATCGCCTCGGCCGTGGAGCCGAACGCGCGGCCCTCGCCCTTGGTGTCACGGAGTTCACCGTCGGTGGTCAGGAAGAACAGACCGAGGACCATGTCCTGGGTCGGCATCGTGACCGGACGGCCGTCGGCGGGCTTGAGGATGTTGTTCGAGGACAGCATCAGGATGCGGGCCTCGGCCTGCGCCTCCGCGGAGAGCGGCAGGTGGACGGCCATCTGGTCACCGTCGAAGTCCGCGTTGAACGCGGTGCAGACGAGCGGGTGGATCTGGATGGCCTTGCCCTCGACCAGCTGCGGCTCGAAGGCCTGGATGCCGAGGCGGTGCAGCGTGGGCGCACGGTTAAGCAGAACCGGGTGCTCGGCGATGACCTCTTCGAGGACGTCGTACACGACCGTGCGGCCGCGCTCGACCATCCGCTTGGCGCTCTTGATGTTCTGCGCGTGGTTCAGGTCGACCAGGCGCTTCATCACGAACGGCTTGAAGAGCTCCAGCGCCATGGCCTTCGGCAGACCACACTGGTGCAGCTTCAGCTGCGGACCCACGACGATGACGGAACGCGCGGAGTAGTCCACACGCTTACCGAGCAGGTTCTGACGGAATCGACCCTGCTTACCCTTCAGCATGTCGCTGAGGGACTTCAGCGGACGGTTGCCGGGGCCCGTGACCGGGCGACCACGACGGCCGTTGTCGAAGAGGGCGTCGACCGCCTCCTGGAGCATCCGCTTCTCGTTGTTCACGATGATCTCGGGGGCACCGAGGTCGAGCAGACGCTTCAGACGGTTGTTGCGGTTGATCACACGGCGGTACAGGTCGTTCAGGTCGGAGGTCGCGAAGCGGCCACCGTCCAGCTGCACCATCGGACGCAGGTCCGGCGGGATCACCGGCACGCAGTCGAGAACCATGCCCTTGGGGCTGTTCGCGGTCTGCAGGAACGCGGAGACGACCTTGAGGCGCTTGAGCGCACGGGTCTTCTTCTGGCCCTTGCCGGTACGGATGATCTCGCGGAGGCGCTCGGCCTCCTCCTCCAGGTCGAAGGACTCCAGGCGCTTCTGCAGCGCCGCGGCACCCATCGAACCGTCGAAGTACGTGCCGAAGCGGTCACGCAGCTCGCGGTAGAGGAGCTCGTCGCCCTCCAGGTCCTGGACCTTGAGGTTCTTGAAGCGGTTCCAGACCTCGTCGAGACGGTCGATCTCGCGCTGCGCACGGTCACGCAGCTGCTTCATCTCACGCTCGGCACCCTCGCGCACCTTGCGGCGCACGTCGGCCTTGGCGCCCTCGGCCTCCAGCTCGGCCAGGTCGGTCTCGAGCTTCTTGGCGCGGGCCTCGAGGTCGGCGTCGCGGCGGTTCTCGATCTGCTGGCGCTCGACGGAGACGTGGGCCTCCAGCGACGGCAGGTCGCGCGTACGGCGCTCCTCGTCCACGAACGTGATCATGTACGCGGCGAAGTAGATGACCTTCTCGAGGTCCTTCGGCGCGAGGTCGAGCAGGTATCCCAGGCGCGACGGGACGCCCTTGAAGTACCAGATGTGGGTGACGGGAGCGGCGAGCTCGATGTGGCCCATCCGCTCACGGCGCACCTTGGCGCGGGTGACCTCGACGCCACACCGCTCACAGATGATGCCCTTGAAGCGGACACGCTTGTACTTGCCGCAGTAGCACTCCCAGTCCCGGGTCGGACCGAAGATCTTCTCGCAGAAGAGTCCGTCCTTCTCGGGCTTGAGCGTGCGGTAGTTGATGGTCTCGGGCTTCTTGACCTCGCCGTGGCTCCACTGACGGATGTCGTCAGCGGTGGCCAGACCGATCCGGAGCTCATCGAAGAAGTTGACGTCGAGCACTATGCGTCAATCCCTCTCAGGGTTGTAAGTCTTGGGGTCTGAAACGGGGGTCCTGGGGCCGGCCGGGGGCTCATCGCTGAGCCCCCGTACCGGACTCCCGTCAGACCTCTTCGACGCTGCTCGGCTCGCGCCGGGACAGGTCGATACCGAGCTCCTCCGCTGCGCGGAAGACGTCCTCGTCGGTGTCGCGCATCTCGATGGACATGCCGTCCGAGGACAGCACCTCCACGTTGAGGCACAGGGACTGCATCTCCTTGATGAGCACCTTGAAGGACTCGGGGATGCCGGGCTCAGGGATGTTCTCGCCCTTGACGATGGCCTCGTAGACCTTCACGCGGCCGGTCACGTCGTCGGACTTGATCGTCAGCAGCTCCTGGAGGGCGTACGCAGCGCCGTATGCCTCCAGCGCCCACACCTCCATCTCACCGAAGCGCTGGCCACCGAACTGGGCCTTACCACCCAGCGGCTGCTGGGTGATCATCGAGTACGGACCGGTCGACCGGGCGTGCAGCTTGTCGTCGACCAGGTGGTGAAGCTTGAGGATGTACATGTACCCGACCGAGATCGGGTCCGGGAACGGCTCGCCGGAGCGGCCGTCGAACAGACGCGCCTTGCCGGAGGGGAGCACCATGCGCTCGCCGTCGCGGTTCGGGATCGTGTGCTGGAGCAGGCCCGCGAGCTCGTCCTCACGCGCACCGTCGAAGACGGGGGTGGCGACGTTGGTGCCCGGGGCGACCTGGTCGGCGCCGATGGCCTGCAGGCGCTGCGCCCAGTCGTCCGCGAGACCGGAGACGTCCCAGCCGCGGCTGGCGAGCCAGCCGAGGTGGATCTCCAGGACCTGTCCCGGGTTCATTCGGGACGGGACACCCAGCGGGTTCAGGATGATGTCGACCGGAGTTCCGTCCTCGAGGAACGGCATGTCCTCGATGGGCAGGATCTTGGAGATGACACCCTTGTTGCCGTGACGGCCGGCCAGCTTGTCACCGTCGGTGATCTTGCGCTTCTGGGCGACGTAGACGCGGACCAGCTGGTTCACGCCCGGGGGAAGCTCGTCGCCCTCCTCGCGGTCGAAGACGCGGACGCCGATGACCTTGCCGGTCTCGCCGTGCGGCACCTTCAGCGAGGTGTCACGGACCTCACGCGCCTTCTCACCGAAGATCGCGCGGAGCAGACGCTCCTCCGGGGTCAGCTCGGTCTCACCCTTGGGCGTGACCTTGCCGACGAGGATGTCGCCGGCGACGACCTCGGCACCGATACGGATGATGCCGCGCTCGTCGAGGTCGGCGAGGACCTCCTCGGAGACGTTCGGGATGTCCCGGGTGATCTCCTCCGGGCCGAGCTTGGTGTCACGGGCGTCGACCTCGTGCTCCTCGATGTGGATCGAGGAGAGGACGTCGTCCTGCACGAGGCGCTGCGACAGGATGATCGCGTCCTCGTAGTTGTGACCCTCCCACGGCATGAACGCCACGAGCAGGTTCTTGCCGAGCGCCATCTCACCGTTCTCGGTGGCCGGGCCGTCGGCGAGGACCTGGCCCTCGATCACGCGGTCGCCCTCGGAGACGACGACCTTCTGGTTGACCGAGGTGCCCTGGTTCGAGCGGGAGAACTTGGCCATCCGGTACGTGGTGTACGTGCCGTCGTCGTTGGCGACGGTGATGTAGTCGGCCGAGACCTCCTGGACGACACCGTCCTTGTCGGCCTTCGGCACGTCACCGGCGTCGGTGGCACAGCGGTACTCCATGCCGGTACCGACGAGCGGGGCCTCGGACTTAATCAGCGGCACCGCCTGACGCATCATGTTCGCGCCCATGAGGGCACGGTTGGCGTCGTCGTGCTCGAGGAAGGGGATCATGGCCGTCGCGACCGACACCATCTGGCGCGGCGAGACGTCCATGTAGTCGACCTCGGTCGGCGGGACGTAGTCGACCTCGCCACCACGGCGGCGGACCAGAACGCGCGGCTCGGTGAAGCGGAGCTCGTCGTTCAGGGTCGCGTTCGCCTGGGCGATGACGAAGCGGTCCTCCTCGTCGGCGGTGATGTAGTCGACCTCGTCGGTGACCTGACCGTCGACGACCTTGCGGTACGGCGTCTCGATGAAGCCGAACGCGTTGACGCGGCCGTACGAGGCGAGCGAACCGATCAGACCGATGTTCGGGCCTTCGGGGGTCTCGATCGGGCACATGCGTCCGTAGTGGGACGGGTGCACGTCTCGGACCTCGAAGCCGGCCCGCTCACGGGACAGACCACCGGGACCCAGCGCCGAGAGACGACGCTTGTGCGTCAGACCCGACAGCGGGTTGTTCTGGTCCATGAACTGCGACAGCTGGCTGGTGCCGAAGAACTCCTTGATGGAGGCGACGACCGGCCGGATGTTGATCAGGGTCTGCGGCGTGATCGCCTCGACGTCCTGGGTGGTCATGCGCTCACGCACGACGCGCTCCATACGAGCCAGACCCGTACGGACCTGGTTCTGGATGAGCTCGCCGACGTTACGCAGACGACGGTTGCCGAAGTGGTCGATGTCGTCGGTCTCGACGACGATCTCCCGGCCCGACTCGCCGATCGTCTCCTGCTCGCCCGCGTGGAGCTTCACCAGGTACTTGATCGTGGCGATGATGTCGTCGGTGGTCAGGACACCGGCGTCCAACGGCTCGTCCGCGCCGAGCTTCTTGTTCACCTTGTAGCGGCCGACCTTCGCGAGGTCGTAGCGCTTCGGGTTGAAGTAGAGGTTCTCGAGCAGCGTCTGAGCGGCCTCGCGGGTCGGCGGCTCGCCCGGACGGAGCTTGCGGTAGATGTCGAGCAGCGCGTCGTCCTGGCCCTGGGTGTGGTCCTTCTCCAGGGTGGCGCGCATGGACTCGTACTCGCCGAACTCCTGCAGGATCTGCTCGGTGGTCCAGCCGAGAGCCTTGAGGAGGACGGTGACGGACTGCTTGCGCTTGCGATCGATGCGGACACCGACCATGTCGCGCTTGTCGATCTCCATCTCCAGCCAGGCACCCCGGGACGGGATGATCTTGGCGGAGAAGATGTCCTTGTCGGACGTCTTGTCGATCGAGGAGTCGAAGTAGACACCCGGCGAACGGACCAGCTGCGAGACCACGACACGCTCGGTGCCGTTGATGACGAAGGTGCCCTTGTTCGTCATGAGCGGGAAGTCGCCCATGAAGACCGTCTGCGACTTGATCTCGCCGGTCTCGTTGTTGGTGAACTCGGCGGTGACGAAGAGCGGGGCGCCGTACGTGAAGTCACGGTCCTTGCACTCGTCGATCGAGTTCTTCGGGGGCTCGAAGCGGTGGTCGCGGAAGGTCAGCGACATCGACCCGGAGAAGTCCTCGATCGGGGAGATCTCCTCGAAGATCTCCTCCAGACCCGACTTCCTGGGGACGTCCTGTCCCGACTCGAGAGCTGCCTCGACGCGAGCCTTCCAGGCGGCGTTGCCGAGCAGCCAGTCAAAGCTCTCGGTCTGCAGCGCGAGGAGGTTCGGAACCTCGAGGGGCTCCTTGATCTTTGCAAAGGAGATGCGCAGCGGGGCGGTGCTGGCGCCGTTGTTCGTATTGGTCGAGGCGTTGCGCGAGGCGGCCAAGAGGGGGTCCTTCCGAGGGCTCGGACTCACTACGCGCGTACCGGTCCCCAGCGAAGCAGAGGGACAGACGATTCCCGATATGGCCAAAAGCCCAGGTCAGGTCAGGTCTGCCGACAATGCTCTCGTGAGAGTATGCCCCTAGTGACGGGCAGGGGGCAGCTAACAGGCAGCGCAAAGGGTCAGTGTAGCCACTTGGCCCACTGATGTCCAGGGCGAGTAATTCGCGACCCTCGTTGTTCTCAACTCCGCGGTACCTCGCGCCGTGCGGCGCACCTCGATACTGCCCGTTCCGCCGTCGATCCATGCCTCGGATACGGATCGTTGTGACGACGCGTCCTGAGAATTGCGCGCTGCGTGCGGTTCGTCAAGGCCCCCCGGTCAGCGGGGGCGCACGGCGAAGATCACCATACTCCGCCCCGGGCGGCTCGCACGACCCTCGCCACGCCCGTCCCCGGGTACGCCGAAGGGCGACCACCCGGATGGGTGATCGCCCTTGGCGAGGCGCCCTGAGAGGCGCCTGAGCGAGTCAGGAGACTCGCAGGGTCTTACTTGACCGTGACGGAGGCGCCGGCGGCCTTGAGGGACTCGGCAGCCTTCTCCGCGGCCTCCTTGGCGACCTTCTCGAGGACCGGCTTCGGGGTGCCGTCGACGAGGTCCTTGGCCTCCTTCAGGCCCAGGGAGGTGAGCTCACGCACGACCTTGATGACCTGGATCTTCTTGTCGCCCGCACCCTCGAGGATGACGTCGAACTCGTCCTGCTCCTCAGCGGCGGCGGCGCCCTCGCCACCACCCTGGGCGGGACCGGCAACGGCGACGGCCGCGGCGGCGGTGACGTCGAACTTCTCCTCGAAGGCCTTCACGAACTCGGAGAGCTCGATGAGGGTCATCTCCTCGAACTGCGCGAGCAGGTCGTCCTGGGACAGCTTCGCCATGATGGCGTCCTTCCACTAATTCGGCAGGTGCCGGATGTACATGTAGGCGGGCGTACGTTCGGCCCGCTGCGACCGTCGCCCTAGCGGGCGGCGATCATTGCGCGAGCCGAATTACTCGGCACCGCCCTGCTCGGCGAGCTTGACGCGAAGCGCCTCCGCGGTGCGGACGAACTTCGACGGCAGCGCCTGGAAGAGCGAGGCAGTCTGGGACTGCTTGCCCTTGAACGCGCCGGCCAGCTTGCTGAGCAGAACCTCGCGGGACTCGAGGTCCGCAAGCTTCTTGATCTCGTCGGCGGACAGCGCCTTGCCGTCAAGGACACCGCCCTTGATGACGAGGTTCGGGTTTTCCTTGGCGAAGTCACGAAGACCCTTGGCCGACTCCACCGGGTCACCGGTGATGAAGGCAGCGCCCGTCGGACCGGTGAACTGGTCGTCGAGCGAGGTGATCCCGGCCTCGTTGGCCGCAATCTTGGTCAGCGTGTTCTTCACCACGGCGTACTGGGCGTTCTCACCGAGCGAACGGCGCAGCGTCTTGAGCTGGGCCACGGTGAGACCCCGGTACTCGGTCAGCACGACGGCGCTCGAGCTCTGGAACTTGTCCTTGAGCTCGGCTACCGCGGCAGCCTTGTCGGGCCTTGCCATAGAGCGTCGGCCTCCTTCCGGGTGATGAGGACCGCTCAGAAGGGGCTGACAAAAGAAAACGCCCCGGCGCAGGCGCACGGGGCTCAGCTCGACCGGATCAAAGATCCGGGAACTCTTCCACGATCACCTACGCGGGCCGTTCGCATCTCAGCGAACCTTCGGCCACCGGACCCTCTGACGAGAGCACGGCAACGACCAGCGGTCTTTGGCTTCTGTGGAAGAGTACGCGACGGATCGGGCGGGGAGCAAATCCGCCCGTACGGCCCAGTCGGCTCAGGCCTGACCGCCGCCTTCACCGGCCTCGCCGATCTCCTTCAGCATCTTGAAGAGATCGACGGTGTCCTTGGCGGGCGGGGCCTGGACGGCGGCCTTGGCGCCGTAGTCCGAGTAGTGGGCCTCGATCTCGACCGCACCCTGGGGCGTCTTCATGCCGATGTCCATCTTCACCGGGTAGCCGTCGCCGTTCACCCACAGCTCGGTGTCGTACCCCGTGATGCCGGACTTCTTGATGTTGGCGATCAGGTCCTTGCGCTCCTGCTCGGAGAGCACGTCGAGGGACTTGTTCGTGGCGAGCATCTGCTCCAGGGTCAGCGAGCCCTTGTAGTGCTGCGCCTCCACGCCGTCGACCTTCTCCGGGCCCAGGTGCTTCAGGTTCGGCGAGTCCAGCATCAGGGCGATCTGCTTGGCCGGGTCCTGGTTCATGTTCTCCAGGCCGCCGGTCATCGACTTCTGGAGCTCCTTGTCCCCGGACATCTCCGCGGCGGCCATGAAGTCGAACTTCATCCAGCGCTTGCCGTCCATCTCGGCGGCCGCCTTCGTGCCGCCGTCCATGTACATCACGCCGTCGAGCATGATCACGCGCATCGTGTCGGCGCCCGCGGTGTCCCCGGCCGCGAAGCCCTTCATGGTGATGTCCATCGCGGCAGGGTCCCAGCCCTGCACGCCGGTCATCTCCACGGTGTCGCCGCCCGTCTGCAGGCCGGCCGGCACCTTCATGGTCATCCTGATCTTCGCGGACTTGGCGGCCGAGGTCTTCTCGTACGCGGCCTGGATGACCTTCGTGACCGCCGCGCGCGTCTGGAGCTGCGGCTTCGCGGGCGCGTCGGCGGCCCTCTTGCCCCCGCCGCCGCCCCCGCCGCCCTCACAGCCCGCGACGCCGGCCACGACGGCCACGGCGACCAGCGAGACGCCTGCGCGCTTCCACGCGGTCCTGCCCATGAGCCCCACCCCTTGATCTTCAGTTCGACGGTCACTTGCACGGTATCCGACGGCACTGACGGTTCCGTACCGAAAAAACCGGCCCCTCAGCCCCTCCGGAGAGGGGCTGAGGGGCCGGTGACCACTCAGTGAGCCGTGAGGGCTCAGACCGCGGCCGGGTCCTCCTCGACGAGGAGGTTGCGGGTGCGGTTGGAGTCCAGCGGGATGCCGGGGCCCATCGTCGTCGTCAGGGTCGCCTTCTTGATGTAGCGGCCCTTGGCGGCGGACGGCTTCAGACGGAGGATCTCCTCCAGAGCCGCGGCGTAGTTCTCGACCAGCTTCGTCTCGTCGAAGGAGACCTTGCCGATGATGAAGTGCAGGTTCGAGTGCTTGTCGACGCGGAACTCGATCTTGCCGCCCTTGATGTCGTTGACAGCCTTGGCGACATCGGGGGTGACGGTGCCGGTCTTGGGGTTCGGCATGAGACCACGCGGGCCGAGGACGCGGCCGAGGCGGCCGACCTTGCCCATGAGGTCCGGGGTGGCGACGACGGCGTCGAACTCGTTCAGGCGCTGGCCCTTGGAGATCTCGTCGATGAGCTCGTCGGAACCGACGATGTCGGCGCCAGCGGCAACTGCGGCCTCGGCACGGTCACCGGTCGCGAAGACCAGGACCCGGGCGGTCTTACCGGTGCCGTGCGGGAGGTTCACGGTGCCACGGACCATCTGGTCGGCCTTGCGCGGGTCGACGCCCAGGCGGAAGGCGACCTCGACGGTGCCGTCGAACTTGGTGGCGGCGGTGTCCTTGGCGAGACGGACGGCCTCGAGGGGGGCGTAGTTGCGCTCCCGGTCGATCTTGGCGTCCGCGCTGCGGAGAGCCTTGCTGCGCTTCACTTCTGCTCCTGTGCAGTAACACCATGCGGCTTACGCCGCGTGGCAGGTATGGAGTCGTGGTGCGGGCCGCGCCGGCCCTACCACACAGTGACAATTTGCGGCTACCGCCGCGTGGTCACGAAGGGGGTGATCAGCCCTCGACCGTGATGCCCATGGAACGGGCGGTGCCGGCGATGATCTTCGACGCGGCGTCCAGGTCGTTGGCGTTCAGGTCGGGGAGCTTGACCGTGGCGATCTCGCGGACCTGGGCGGCCGTCAGCTTGGCGACCTTGGTCTTGTGCGGCTCGCCGGAGCCCTTGTCCACACCCGCGGCCTTGAGGATCAGCTTGGCGGCCGGCGGAGTCTTGGTGATGAAGGTGAAGGAACGGTCCTCGTAGACCGTGATCTCCACCGGCACGACCATGCCACGCTGCGACTCGGTCGCGGCGTTGTAGGCCTTGCAGAACTCCATGATGTTGACGCCGTGCTGGCCCAGTGCGGGGCCGACCGGCGGGGCCGGGTTGGCCGCACCGGCGTTGATCTGGAGCTTGATAAGCCCCGTGACCTTCTTCTTCTTGGGAGGCATTGCTCTCTCCGGGTCCTAGTGAGAGTGTTCAGCCCGCCATCCGGTCATCCGGATGGAGGCATACCGCACAACGATAACGGGTATAGGCGTGCGGCTAAAAACCGAGCAGGTCAGAGCGGCTACGAGAGCCACTCTGACCTGGTCGGAAACCTGTGACCTGTGAGGGTCAGTTCTTCTGGATCTGGTCGAAGCTGAGCTCGACCGGGGTCTCGCGACCGAAGATCTCGACGAGGCCCTTGACCTTCTTCGAGTCGGCGTTGATCTCGTTGATCGTGGCCTGGAGGGTGGCGAAGGGGCCGTCGGTGACGGTGACCGAGTCGCCGACCTCGAAGTCGAGGACCTGGACCTCGACCTTGCGGGCCGGAGCCGGCTTGCCCTCGGCCTCGGCGGCCTCACGGGCGGCCTTCTCCTCGGCCTCGGGGGCGAGCATCTTGACGATCTCGTCCAGGGTCAGCGGGTACGGGTCGTAGGCGTTGCCCACGAAGCCGGTGACGCCGGGAGTGTTGCGGACGACGCCCCACGACTCGTTCGTCAGATCCATGCGGACGAGCACATAGCCGGGCAGCTTGTTCTGCCGGACGTTCTTGCGCTCGCCGTTCTTGATCTGGACGATCTCTTCCTCGGGCACCTCGGCCTGGTAGATGAACTCCTCGACGTTCAGCGAGACGGCACGCTGCTCGAGGTTGGCCTTCACGCGCTTCTCGTAGCCCGCGTAGGTGTGGATCACGTACCACTCGCCGGGCAGGCCACGGAGTTCGTCACGCAGCGCCTGGATCGGGTCGACGGGAGCGGCGGGCTCCTCCTCGGCCTCTTCGACCTCGGCCTCGACGTCGGTGTCCTCGTCGGACTCGTCCTCGGAGTCATCGGCGTCGTCGGAGTCCTCGGCGCCTTCGACATCGGCGACGTCCTCGTCGGAGTCCTCGGACTCCTCGATCTCGTCGTCCTCGATGTTCAGGGCGGCCTCTTCGGCAGCCTCGCCCGCAGCGGCGTCAGCAGCCTCAGCCTGGTCCTCGTCGGCCGCCTCGAGGATGTCGAGCTCGTCCTCGGAAACAGACTCGTTCAGGTTCGGGTCAGACACGGTGGCTGCTTCTTCCTGGCTACAGATGGGGTGGAACAAGAAGTCAGCCGAAGACGTACTTGACTGCTTCCTGGAAGCCATAGTCAATCACGGTCACAAGGCCGATCATGATGACAACGAAGACAATCACTACCGTGGTGTACGTCGTCAGCTGGCTGCGAGTGGGCCAGACGACCTTGCGAAGCTCCGCGACGATCTGGCGGTAGAAGAGCGCGAGACGGCCCAGGGGGCCCTTCTTGCCGCGCTTGCCGCCCTTGCGGGCCTTCTTCTTCGAGTCCGGCGCCTCGTCCTCGGCATCAGGCATGTCGATGGAGCCCACGGCGTCCGTCACGCTTCTCACCTGATCCCGGGTCATGGCAGTGCCGTGCCGGGTGGATCCGCACGGCGGTGCATAGAAGTACGTACATGCGCACACATCCTGGCGGTGTGTGTAGCAGGGCCGGAGGGACTTGAACCCCCAACCGCCGGTTTTGGAGACCGGTGCTCTACCAATTGAGCTACGACCCTTTGTGGCTCCCCCAACCTACCGCATCGTGAGACGTGGTCGGTGAGGGCCAACGAGCAGTGAGTGTACGTGTTCATGAGCCCTGCGTCGAACAGAAAGCAGCCAGGAGTCCCGGCCACCCCACCTACGACCAGGAATGACCGTTCCTGTCCGCTCCCTGAAACCTGTGTGCCGGGCGGGAAGCGGGTCTGGGAGCATGGGCCGTATGAGCGCTGCTACCCCTCCGACCGAGCGCCGGGTCTCCGCCCGCATCGGTGCGATCTCCGAGTCCGCGACCCTCGCCGTCGACGCCAAGGCCAAGGCCCTCAAGGCCGCCGGGCGCCCGGTGATCGGTTTCGGCGCGGGTGAGCCCGACTTCCCGACGCCCGACTACATCGTCGAAGCCGCCGTCGAGGCGTGCAAGAACCCGAAGTACCACCGCTACACCCCGGCCGGCGGCCTGCCCGAGCTGAAGGCCGCGATCGCCGCGAAGACGCTCCGCGACTCCGGCTACGAGGTCGACCCGTCGCAGATCCTGGTGACCAACGGCGGCAAGCAGGCGATCTACGAGGCCTTCGCCGCGATCCTCGACCCGGGCGACGAGGTCATCGTCCCGGCCCCGTACTGGACGACGTACCCCGAGTCGATCCGGCTCGCGGGCGGTGTCCCGGTCGAGGTCGTCGCCGACGAGACCACCGGCTACCGCGTCTCGGTGGAGCAGCTGGAGGCGGCGCGCACGGAGCGGACCAAGGTCGTCCTCTTCGTCTCCCCGTCGAACCCGACCGGCGCGGTGTACACCGAGGCCGAGACCGAGGCGATCGGCCGCTGGGCCGTCGAGCACGGTCTGTGGGTGCTGACGGACGAGATCTACGAGCACCTGGTGTACGGCAACGCCTCGGCCGTCTCCCTGCCGTCGGTCATGCCGGAGCTGCGCGACAAGTGCATCGTGGTCAACGGCGTCGCCAAGACGTACGCGATGACCGGCTGGCGCGTGGGGTGGATCATCGGCCCGAAGGACGTCGTGAAGGCCGCGACGAACCTGCAGTCGCACGCCACGTCGAACGTGAGCAACGTCGCGCAGGCCGCCGCCCTCGCCGCCGTCACGGGCGACCTGGAGGCGGTGGAGGAGATGGGCCGCGCCTTCGACCGGCGCCGCCAGACCATCGTGCGGATGCTCAACGAGATCGAGGGCGTCCTGTGCCCGACCCCCGAGGGCGCGTTCTACGTGTACCCGTCGGTGAAGGCGCTGCTCGGCAAGGAGATCCGCGGCAAGCGCCCGCAGAACTCGGTCGAGCTGGCCGCGCTGATCCTGGACGAGGCCGAGGTCGCGGTCGTCCCGGGCGAGGCCTTCGGTACCCCCGGCTACCTGCGGCTCTCGTACGCGCTCGGTGACGAGGACCTGGTGGAGGGCGTGTCCCGGATCCAGAAGCTGCTGGCCGAGGCCCGCGACTGACCGGACGTACTCACCGTGAGTGGGTTGCCACGGACCCCTGGTTCTCCGGAACCGGGGGTCCGTTTTTACGTTCTAGCCAGGTCCCGATCGGGGAAAGGGGCTGTGCTCGTCCATTCGGGTGCGGCAAGATCCTTCAATGCTGGCCTCTTCAGGGGGACACCCCCCGAACCCCCCGAACGTTTCCCGCGACATCAACCTGCTGCCCAAGGCCCATCTGCATCTGCACTTCACGGGGTCGATGCGGCCGACGACGCTCATCGAGCTGGCCGACAAGTACGGCGTCCATCTCCCGGAGGCGTTGAGCAGCGGCACCCCGCCGAAGCTGCGGGCCACCGACGAGCGCGGCTGGTTCCGTTTCCAGCGGCTGTACGACATCGCCCGGTCCTGCCTGCGGGAGCCGGAGGACATCCAGCGGCTGGTGCGGGAGGCGGCCCAGGAGGACGTGCGGGACGGCTCGGGTTGGCTGGAGATCCAGGTCGACCCCACCTCGTACGCCCCGCTGCTGGGCGGTCTGATCCCGGCCATGGAGGTCATCCTGGACGCGGTCGACTCGGCCGCGCGGGAGACCGGGCTCGGGATGCGGGTCGTGGTGGCGGCGAACCGGATGAAGCACCCGCTGGAGGCCCGTACGCTCGCCCGGCTCGCCGTGCGGTACGCGGACCGGGGCGTGGTCGGCTTCGGGCTCTCCAACGACGAGCGCCGGGGCATGGCCCGGGACTTCGACCGGGCCTTCGCGATCGCGCGCGAGGGTGGCCTGCTCGCGGCCCCGCACGGCGGCGAGTTGACGGGTCCCTCCTCCGTACGGGACTGCCTGGACGACCTCCGGGCGGCGCGGATCGGCCACGGGGTGCGGGCGGCGGAGGACCCCCGGGTGCTGCGCAAGCTCGCGGAGAAGGGCGTGACCTGCGAGGTCTGCCCGGCGTCGAACGTGGCGCTGGGGGTCTACGAGAAGCACGAGGACGTGCCGCTGCGGACGCTCTTCGAGGCCGGCGTGCCGATGGCGCTCGGCGCGGACGACCCGCTCCTGTTCGGCTCGCGGCTGGCGGCCCAGTACGAGATCGCCCGCCGCCACCATGCCTTCACGGACGCGGAGCTGGCCGACCTGGCCCGTCAGTCGATCCGTGCCTCGGCGGCCCCCGAGGACGTCAGGCGGAAGCTGCTCTCGGGTGTCGACGACTGGCTGACGGCTCCGGTCGGCGCGGTGGCCCCGTAGCTCTTAGGGGGCGATCCCTGCCATCAGCGTGCGGGCGAGGGAGCGCGCGAAGGTGTCGAGGTCCTGCGGGGGGCGGCCGTCGCCGGTCATCTCCCAGGCGAAGGCGCGCTGGACGCAGGCGCCCAGGAGCAGGGAGGCGGCGGTCAGCGGGTCGGCGGTGGGGCCGACGCGGCCGTGCTGCTGTTCGGCGCGGAGGTAGGCGGCGAGGCCCTCGATCGGGCGGTGGGGGCCTACGCCGAGTTGGCGCATGACGTCGTCGTGGCGGCGCTTGAGGCTGGGTTCGGCGTAGAGCGAGGCGGCGATCGGGAAGGTCTGCTCGTAGAAGAGCGCGGCCTGGCGGGCGATCTCGGTGAGGTTCTCCTCGACGCCCCGGCCTCCGGGGTCGGTGACGAGGGTGCCGAGGAGTCCGCCGAGCTGGGGCAGCCGCTCGTTGAGGACGGTCACGAACAGGTCTTCCTTGCTCGGGAAGTACTTGTAGAGCGCCGCTTCGGAGCAGCCCGCCTCCTTGGCGATCTCCTTCGTCGTGGTGCGGGCCAGGCCTGCGGTGCGCATGAGGCTGTGGGCGGCGTCGATGATCCGGACGCGGGTCGGCTTCGGGTCCATGCAGGCTCCAACGACACTTGACGGGTGAGTGAGTACTCACCCACTCTAAGGGTAAGTGAACACTCACCCACCCTTTCACCCCCCTGCGAGGTGGACCATGAAGCTCACCGTTTTCGGCGCGACCGGCGGAGTCGGCCAGGAGATCGTCCGGCAGGCCCTCGACGCCGGCCACGACGTCACGGCCGTCGTCCGTGACCCGGCTCGGCTCACCGTCACCGGCGACCGCCTGGAGGTCTTCCGCGCCGACCTCTCCGACCCCGGCGCGCTGCGCGGAGCGGTCGTCGGCAAGGACGC
This sequence comes from Streptomyces sp. NPDC054975, assembly GCF_053609105.1. Lineage (NCBI taxonomy): Bacteria > Bacillati > Actinomycetota > Actinomycetes > Kitasatosporales > Streptomycetaceae > Streptomyces > Streptomyces sp. NPDC054975. The sequence goes on along the minus strand of NZ_JBSGWV010000002.1, from coordinate 382,154 downwards.
CGTGCTCTCGGGCCTCGGCGCCCGCAGCCGCGCGGACGCCGGGATCGCCGCGAAGCTCACGCGCTCGGTCCTGGCCGCGATGGACGCGGAGGGCGTCCGGCGGCTCCTCGTGGTCAGCGCCGCCCCGCTCGGTCCCGTCCCGGACGGTCAGGCCGTCGTGGACAAGGCCGTGCTCGCGATCATCAACTCGGTCCTGAAGGACGTGTACGACGACCTGCGCGTGATGGAGGCCGAGGTGGCGGCGAGCGCCACGGAGTGGACGTCCGTACGCCCGCCCAAGCTGACGAACAAGCCCGTCACCGGCCGCTACCGCACGGTCGTCGGCGGCACCCCGCCGCGGGGCCGCTCCCTCGCCCGCGCCGACGTCGCCCACGCCATGCTGGCGATGATCGACGACCGGGCGACGGTCCGGCAGGGCGTCGGAGTGGCGTACTGACGCCGGGAGACCCGCGGAAGGCGCGGGTCAGAGGCTGACGCCGACCGTCACCGGCTCGTTGACGAGCGTGACCCCGAAGGCGTCCCGCACACCGGCGACGACCTCGCGGGCGAGCGCGAGGAGGTCCTCGGTGGTGGCCTCGCCCCGGTTGGTGAGCGCGAGGGTGTGCTTGGTGGAGATACGGGCGGGGCCGGAGCCGTATCCCTTGGTGAAGCCGGCCTTGTCGATCAGCCAGGCGGCCGAGGTCTTGACCTGGCCGTCCTCGCCCGTCGGGTAGGCGGGCGCGGCCACGTCCGCGCCGAGCCGCTCGGCGACGCGCGTGAGGAAGGTCTCGTACTCCTCAGCGCTCAGGATCGGGTTGGTGAAGAAGGAGCCGGCGGACCAGGTGTCGTGGTCGGCCGGGTCCAGGACCATGCCCTTCCCGGCACGCAGGTTCAGGACCGTCTCGCGCGCCCGCGCGAGCGGCACCCGGTCCCCCGCCTCGACCCCGAGGGCGCGGGCGGTCTCCGCGTACCTGATCGGCGCGGAGAGCCCGTCCGCGTCCTCCAGCTCGAAGCGCACGCGCAGCACGATGTAGCGCTCCGGGTCGGCCTTGAAGCGGCTGTGGCGGTACGAGAAGGCGCACTCGGCGTTGGTGAGGCTGACGGTCTCTTCGGCCCGGCGGTCGTACGCGACGACCTCGGTGATCGTCGCCGAGACGTCCTGCCCGTACGCGCCCACGTTCTGGATGGGGGTCGCGCCCGCCGATCCGGGGATCCCGGCCAGGCACTCGATCCCGGCGAGCCCGGCCTCGACGGTGCGCGCGACGGCGTCCGTCCAGACCTCGCCGGCGGCCAGCTCCAGCTCCGTACCATCGAGCGTGAAGCCGGTGGTGGCGATGCGCAGGGCGGTTCCGTCGAAGCCCTTGTCGCCGATGACCAGGTTGGATCCGCCGCCGATGACCAGCAGCGGGGTACCCGCGCGGTCGGCCTCCCGGACGGCGGCGATCACCTCGTCGTCGGTGACGGCCGTGACGAGCCGCGCGGCGGGGCCACCGAGTCGGAAGGTGGTCAGGGGGGCGAGGGGGGCGTCGTGGAGTTCCTGCACGGGCACAAGAGTACGGGCCGCGCGCTTCCGCAGGGGAAACGCGGAAGGCCCCGCCGCTGTGACGGGGCCGTCCACGAAGGGTGGGATCACGCCGGGACCGCGTCCCGCCGCTCGGGCGTCGTGGCCCCGGACACCTCTGCGTCCGAGGCGTCCGCCTTCGCCGCCTCCCGCGCCTGCCGGCGGCGCGACGGGGCGAGGACGGCCGCCACCGGAAGCGGCGGCCGCCCTCGATCCGCTACGCGAGCCTGACCACGGCCCGGGACATGCCCAGGACCTTCTGGCCGGCCGACATCGCGGTGAGGTCCACCCGGACCAGACCGTCGTCCAGCTTCGCCGCGACCTTGGCGCTGACCTCGATCAGGGCGCCCTCGTCGTCGTTCGGGACGACCACGGGCTTGGTGAAGCGGACGCCGTACTCGACGACGGCGGCCGGGTCGCCGGCCCAGTCGGTGACGACGCGGGCGGCCTCGGCCATGGTGAACATGCCGTGCGCGATGACGTCCGGCAGGCCCACCTCGCGGGCGAACTTCTCGTTCCAGTGGATCGGGTTGAAGTCCCCGGAGGCGCCGGCGTACCGCACCAGCGTGGCGCGCGTCACCGGGAAGGTGGCGGCGGGCAGCTCGGTGCCGACCTCGACCTCGTCGTAAGCGATCTTCGCGGTCATGGCTCAGGCCTCCTCGGGCGCGCGGGACACGAGCTTGGTCCAGGCGGTCACGACGTGCTCGCCGGTCGCGTCGTGCACCTCGCCGCGGATGTCCAGGATGTCGTTGCCCGCCATCGACTTGATCGCCTCGATGGTCGTGGTGACCGAGAGCCGGTCGCCCGCCCGCACCGGCCGGGTGTAGACGAACTTCTGGTCGCCGTGCACGACCCGGCTGTAGTCCAGGCCCAGCTGCGGGTCCTCGACGACCTGGCCGGCCGCCTTGAACGTGATCGCGAACACGAAGGTCGGCGGGGCGATCACATCGGGGTGGCCGAGGGCCTTCGCCGCTTCCTGGTCGACGTAGGCCGGATTCGCGTCGCCGATCGCCTCGGCGAACTCGCGGATCTTTTCGCGGCCGACCTCGTAGGGCGCGGTGGGCGGATACGTCCGACCCACGAAGGACTGGTCGAGCGCCATGGACTCGATACCTCCTGGATTTGTTGCCGACAAACGACACGAGGCCGCCCCCTGGCGGGGACGGCCTCGTGAACGAGCCTGATTAGCGCGTCTCGCGGTGCGCCGTGTGCGAGTTGCAGCGAGGGCAGTGCTTCTTCATCTCCATGCGATCCGGGTTGTTACGCCGGTTCTTCTTGGTGATGTAGTTCCGCTCCTTGCACTCCACGCAGGCCAGCGTGATCTTCGGGCGGACGTCGGTGGCAGCCACGTGAGTGCTCCTTGACGGACGGATGGACGGATGAACGCATAAAAGAGTAGCCGATCGAAGGACCGACCCCACAATCGGCTACCGTGTGTAGCGGTGACCGGACTTGAACCGGTGACACAGCGATTATGAGCCGCTTGCTCTACCGACTGAGCTACACCGCTTTGATGATCCGGTTCCCGCCCGAAGGCGGGTTCCTTCTCACCAGAGCCCCAATACGGAATCGAACCGTAGACCTTCTCCTTACCATGGAGACGCTCTACCGACTGAGCTATTGGGGCGAGCGATGAAGACATTACACGGTCCTCCGCCGATCGCCCAAATCCGTTTCGGAGCCCTCGCCGACGGCCACGCGCGCGCGTCCGCCACGCCCGTCCCGTACGCCACACGTGGCCTCATCAGTACGACTATTGCCCACCTCCTCGAAGGGCGGCCGGACCGCCCCTAGGCTCGGCCCCACGCTGCGTGATCTTGATCTTGAGCTGAACCTGACCGTGAGCTCGAGGAGCCTTGAGGAGGCCGATGTCAGCCGACAGCAAGCAGCCCCAGCCGCCCGACGACCGGTCCGCTGCCACCGCCGACTCCACCTCGCTCCTGCTCTCCAACGCCCGCCTCACCGACGGGCGGACCGTCGACGTCCGGCTCGTCGGCGGGCGGATCGAGGCCGTCGGCACGGCGGGCAGCCTCACGGCCGTCGGCGCCCGCGTCGACCTCGCCGGCTATCTGCTGCTGCCCGCCCCCGCGGAGGCGCACGCCCACGCCGACACCGCGCTCAGCGCCGACTTCCCGGGCCCCGTCTCGTACGCCCCCGACGAGGTGCAGCGGCGGGCCACCGAGGCCGCGCTGCTCCAGCTCGGGCACGGCGCGACCGCGCAGCGCGCGCACGTGCGGATCGGCGACGTCCATGGCCTCGGCCCGCTGGAGGCCGTGCTCCAGGCCCGGCGTTCGCTGCGCGGCCTGGTGGACCTGACGACGGTCGCGGTGCCCCGGCTGCTGACCGGCACGGCGGGCGCGGACGGGCTCGCGATGCTGCGGGACGCCGTGAAGATGGGCGCGAGCGTGGTGGGCGGCTGCCCCGACCTCGATCCGGACCCGGCGGGGTACGTGGAGGCGGTCCTGGAGGTGGCGGCGGAGCAGGGCTGCCCGGTCGACCTCCACACCGACTCCGACGACCCGGCGCGGCTCGCCCGGTTCGCGGCCATGGCGGGCGGGCTGCGGCCCGGGGTGACGATCGGCCCGTGCGCGGGGCTCTCCCGGCTGCCCTCGGACGCGGCGCGCCGGGCGGCGGACCAGCTGGCGGCGGCCGGCGTGACGGTGGTCTGCCTGCCGCAGGGCGGCTGCGAGGCGACCGAGCGGCGCGGTGCGGCGCCGGTGCGGCTGCTGCGGTCGGCGGGCGTGCGGGTCGCGGCCGGCGGAGGGGCGCTGCGGGACGTCTCCAACCCTGTGGGGCGCGGGGATCCGCTGGAGGCGGCGTACCTGCTGGCGTCGCTGGGCGGGATGCCGGTCGAGGACGCGTACGGAGCGGTGAGCGCGGCGGCGCGTACGGCGCTGGGTCTCGCGGAGGTACGGGTCGAGGCCGGGTTCCCCGCCGAGCTGCTCGCGGTGCGCGGGGAGCGCCTCGCGGGCGTGCTGTCCCTCGCGTACAGCCGGATCGTCGTGCACCGGGGGCGGGTGGTGGCCCGGACGAGCGCGGTGCGTGAGTACTGCGACTCGGCGGCGGCGCTCGATCTGCCGCGCCAGGCACGGCCGGAACGTCCGGATCCGGGAAGCCCTCCGGCTGGTCCCGTCGTACGGTCGTGAGTATGCGCATTGTCATCGCTGGTGGACACGGTCAGATCGCCCTGCGTCTGGAGCGGCTGCTCTCGGCGGCGGGGCACGAGCCCGCGGGGCTCATCAGAGACCCGGGCCAGGCCGACGACCTGAGGGCGGCCGGCGCGGAACCGATCGTCCTGGACCTGGAGACGGCCACGACGGAGATGGTCGCGGCGGTCCTGCAGGGCGCGGACGCGGCGGTCTTCGCGGCGGGCGCGGGCCCGGGCAGCGGCGTGGACCGCAAGGACACGGTGGACCGTGCGGCGGCGGTCCTCTTCGCCGAGGCGGCGGAACGGGCGGGCGTACGGCGCTACCTCGTCGTCTCCTCCATGGGCGCCGACTCCGCCCACCAGGGCGACGAGGTCTTCGACGCCTACCTGCGCGCGAAGGGCGCGGCGGACGACGACGTACGGGCGCGCAAGGGCCTGGACTGGACGATCCTGCGCCCCGGCATGCTGACGAACGACGCGGGCACGGGCCTGGTCCGCCTGGAGGCCTCGACGGGCCGTGGCCCCATTCCCCGCGACGACGTGGCGGCGGTCCTGGCCGAACTCCTGGACACGCCGGCGACAGCGGGCCTGACTCTGGAACTGATCGCGGGCTCCGTCCCGGTGACGGTCGCGGTCAAGGACGTGGCGGGCAACTGACCCACGGGAAAAGGCCCCCGCACAACGAAGAAGGTCCCCGGTGCGAACACCGGGGACCTTCTCTATCGCGTGGCGGCGCCAGGATTCGAACCTGGGTAGGCTAAGCCGACGGATTTACAGTCCGCTCCCATTGGCCACTCGGGCACACCGCCATGGGATGTCGCTGCTCGGAGCCGCTTTTCGGCGGTGCTCCGGGGCAACGACGTAAACGATACCTGATCCCCAGGGGTGCTTCGCCACCGGATTGATCAGCGGATCGGGGGTGATCGGATGACTAGGCTTGCCCCGTACGCCAACGCAACCGCAACGCATTCGACGCAAGGAGCCACACGTCATGGCCGACTCCAGTTTCGACATCGTCTCCAAGGTCGAGCGGCAGGAGGTCGACAACGCCCTCAACCAGGCCGCGAAGGAGATCTCGCAGCGCTACGACTTCAAGGGCACCGACGCCTCGATCTCCTGGTCGGGCGAGAAGATCCTGATGCAGGCGAACGGCGAGGAGCGCGTGAAGGCGATCCTCGACATCTTCGAGACCAAGCTGATCAAGCGCGGGATCTCGCTGAAGTCGCTGGACGCCGGCGAGCCGCAGCTGTCCGGCAAGGAGTACAAGATCTTCGCGACGATCGAGGAGGGCATCTCCCAGGAGAACGCCAAGAAGGTCTCCAAGGTCATCCGCGACGAGGGCCCCAAGGGCGTCAAGGCGCAGGTCCAGGGTGACGAGCTGCGGGTCAGCTCGAAGAGCCGGGACGACCTGCAGGCCGTGCAGGCGCTGCTCAAGGGCAAGGACTTCGACTTCGCGATCCAGTTCGTGAACTACCGCTGATCACCACGTCCGAAAACCGCCAGCCTGGAGCCGGCGGGCCTCGCACACTGGACGAGAAGTGAGCGCGAGGAGAGGAACCGCCATGACGGTGTACGCGTACGTCGAAGGGCCCCTGGGACGGATGCTGCTCGTCGGGCGGCAGGGCGGCGGCGAGGAGGCCGGTCCGGTCGAGCTCGTCTCGCTGTCGCTGCCCGGGCAGAAGGGCGGTGCCGCCGTCGAGGACGGGTGGCGGCACGTGCCCGAGGCCTTCGAGCAGATCGCGGGCCAGCTGGGCGAGTACTTCGCCGGGCGGCGCGAGCGGTTCGACATCCCGTTCGCGGACGGCGGTACGGAGTTCCAGCGGCGCGTGTGGCGGGCCCTGGAGGAGATCCCCTACGGGGCCACCGTCTCGTACGGGGACATCGCCCGGAAGGTCGGCTCCGTCGGCGCCGGTGTGCGCGCCGTCGGTACCGCGATCGGGCGCAATCCGCTGCTCGTCGTGCGCCCCTGCCATCGGGTGATCGGCGCGGACGGGAGTCTGCGCGGGTACGCCGCCGGCGTGGAGCGCAAGGAGCGGCTGCTCGGGCTCGAAGGAGCCAAGGTGGCCTGATGGACGGGCTGTTTCCGCGCGAGCGGACCGTTGTCGCCCCCGGCGCCGTGCACGTGCCCGGATGGCTCTCCCTCGACCGGCAGCGGGAGTTGGTGGACGCCTGCCGGGAGTGGGGGCGCGGGCCCGTGACGTACCGTCACACCGTGCTGCCGGGCGGCGGGGTGATGTCGGTGCGGACGCTCTGCCTGGGGCGGCGCTGGGTTCCGTACCGGTATCTCGACACCGTCGACGTCGCGTTGCCGAAGTGGCTCGGCGAGTTGGGCCGGGCCGGGGTGCGTGAGGCCTACGGGGAGGAGCTTCCCTTCTCCCCCGACACCGCCCTCGTGAACTTCTACGACGCCGGCGCCACGATGGGCCTGCACCAGGACAAGGACGAGCGGGCCGGGGCGCCGGTGGTGTCGCTGAGCCTCGGGGACCGTTGCGTGTTCCGGTTCGGGAACACCGAGAGCCGGGGGAAGCCGTATACGGACGTCGAGTTGGCGTCCGGCGATCTCTTCGTCTTCGGCGGGCCGTCGCGCTTCGCGTACCACGGCGTGCCCAAGGTTCTTGCCGGGACGGCCGATCCGGCGCTGGGGCTCGTCGGACGGCTGAACATCACGCTGCGCGAGACGGGTATCGAGCGCGAGCGCGAATGGTCCCGGACATGACGTTCAGGTCCGGGGGGCCGCGGGTGCCGGGAGCGGTTGCGGCGGGTCCGTCGGCGCACCCGTAGTGTGCCGTGCATGACACACGAATTGCGTCGCTCCCTCGGCGTCTTCGACGCCGTCGTCATCGGCCTTGGCTCGATGGTGGGCGCCGGGATCTTCGTCGCGCTCGGCCCGGCGGCCGGGGCGGCGGGGGCGGGGTTGCTGCCGGCGCTCGGGCTCGCCGGGTTCGTCGCGTACTGCAACGCGATGGCCTCGGCCCGGCTGGCCGCGCGCTACCCGGCCTCGGGCGGCACGTATGTGTACGGTCGCGAACGCCTCGGGCCGTTCTTCGGCTACCTCGCGGGCTGGGCGTTCGTCGTCGGCAAGACGGCCTCGTGCGCGGCGATGGCGCTCACGGTCGGGGCGTACGTGTGGCCGGAGCAGGCACACGCGGTGGCGGTCGCGACCGTGGTGGCCCTGACGGCCGTGAACTACGGCGGGGTGCAGAAGTCCGCCCTGCTGACGCGGGTGGTCGTGGCGCTGGTGCTCGCCGTCCTGGCGGCGGTGGTAGTGGCCGTGTTCGGTTCCGGGGAGGCCGACTTCGGGCGGCTCGCGTTCGACGCCGAGGTGACGGCGGGCGGGGTGCTGCAGGCGGCGGGGCTGCTCTTCTTCGCGTTCGCGGGGTACGCGCGGATCGCCACGCTCGGCGAGGAGGTACGCGACCCGGCCCGGACGATCCCGCGGGCCGTGCCGCTCGCCCTCGGCATCGCCCTGGCCGTGTACGTGGCGGTGGCGGTGGGCGTCCTGGCCGTCCTCGGGCCCCAGGCCCTCGCGGCCTCCCCCGCGCCGCTGGCCGACGCGGCCCGGGCGGCGGGCGCGGGGTGGCTGGTTCCCGTCGTCGCCGTGGGCGCGACGGTCGCCGCGCTGGGCGCGCTGCTCTCACTGATCCTCGGGGTGTCCCGTACGACGCTGGCGATGGCCCGGGACGGCCACCTGCCGACGGCGCTCGCCGCTGTGCACCCCCGCTTCCAGGTGCCGCACCGGGCGGAACTCGCGGTGGGCGCGGTGGTGGCCGTGGTCGCCGCGACGGCGGACGTGCGGGGCGCGATCGGCTTCTCGTCCTTCGGCGTCCTCGTCTACTACGCCATCGCGAACGCCTCCGCCTGGACGCTGGGACGCTCGCACCGCCCGCTCGCCGCGCTCGGCCTGGCCGGGTGCGGGGCGCTGGCGTTCGCGCTGCCCCCGGGCGCGGTCCTGGCGGGACTCGGCGTCCTCGCGGCCGGCACGGTCGCCTACGCGGTCAGCCGGGGACGACGCGAACACCACCGGCCCTGAGGGAGCCCCTCAGGAGGTCGCGTACGGGAAGGCGGCCTCGTCCGTGCGGACGATCTCCTTGCCCAGGGGGAGCAGGGAGACTGGGATCAGCTTGAAGTTCGCGATGCCCAGCGGGATGCCGATGATCGTGACGCAGAGGACGATGCCCGTCGTGATGTGGCCCAGCGCGAGCCACCAGCCGGCGAGGATGAGCCAGAGCACGTTGCCCACGCAGGACGGCGCGCCCGCGTCGCGGCGGTCCACGACCGTGTGGCCGAAGGGCCAGAGGGCGTAGACGCCGATCCGGAAGGCGGCGAGCCCGAAGGGGATTCCGATGATCGTGATGCACAGCAGGACGCCCGCCAGCATGTAGCCGAGGAACATCCAGAAGCCGCACAGGATCAGCCAGATGATGTTCAGAATTGTCTTCACGGGCGGTGACCTGCCATCTGCTCGAGTCGGGCGATGCGCTCCGCCATCGGCGGGTGCGTCGAGAACATCTTCGAGACGCCTTTGCCCGCGCCGAAGGGGTTCGCAATCATCATGTGGCTCGCGGTCTCGATCTTCGGCTCCGGCGGCAGCGGGAGCTGCTTCGTACCCGCGTCGAGCTTGCGCAAGGCGCTGGCCAGGGCCAGCGGGTCGCCGGTGAGCTGGGCGCCCGAGGCATCCGCCTCGTACTCCCGGGACCGGCTGATCGCGAGCTGGATGACCGAGGCGGCGACCGGGCCAAGGATCATGATCAGAAGCATACCGAGCAGCCCCGGGCCGTCGTCGTCGCTGGAGCGGCCGACCGGGATCAGCCAGGCGAAGTTGACCAGGAACATGATCACGGAGGCGAGCGCCCCGGCGACCGAGGAGATCAGGATGTCCCGGTTGTAGACATGGCTGAGCTCATGGCCGATGACCCCGCGCAGCTCGCGCTCGTCCAGGATCGCGAGGATCCCCTCCGTGCAGCACACGGCCGCGTTGCGCGGGTTCCGGCCGGTCGCGAAGGCGTTGGGCGCCTGGGTGGGCGAGATGTAGAGCCGGGGCATCGGCTGGCGGGCCTGGGTGGAGAGGTCGCGCACCATCCTGTACAGGGCGGGGGCCTCGAACTCGCTCACCGGGCGCGCGCGCATGGCCCGCAGGGCCAGCTTGTCGCTGTTCCAGTAGGCGTACGCATTGGTGCCGAGCGCCACGACGAGCGCGACGATCAGCCCCGTACGTCCGAAGAAGCTGCCGATGACGATGATGAGGGCCGAGAGCCCTCCGAGGAGGACGGCGGTCCTCAGCCCGTTGTGCCGGCGGTGCACGGTACGCCCTCCAAGTGGTGCGGCAGGGGAACCCTTTGCTCGGTGGTGGCCCACCTCGTCCAGTGGACCCTTCCGTACTGGTCAACGCCAGGCGGAAGGCTCCGGTTCCCTTGCCCCCACGGGGGCCGGTGTGAGCCGTACGGGTGAGGCCCGAGGATCCGTACGCTCCGTACGGCGCGTCAGCTCGGGGTTCGGCGGCTCTCCTGGGGGGTCAGAACAGGCTGAGCGCCGCGAAGCGGAGGGCGAGCTGCGGGTAGCCCGACAGCACGACGCCGACGACGGCCGCCAGCCCGATCGCCAGGGTGATCGGGGCGGGCACGCGCGCGTGAGCCCGCTCCCCCACCGGCTCGCGGAACAGCAGTGCTGTCCACCGCAGGTAGTAGTAGAGGCCGATCACGACGTTCACGCCCATGATCACGGCCAGCCAGCCGAGGCCGGCGTCGACGGCCGCCGAGAAGACGGTGACCTTGGCGAAGAGGCCGATGACACCGGGGGGCAGACCCGCCAGGTTGAGCAGGAAGAAGCCCATGGTGAGCGCCAGGAGCGGGCTGGCCGCGTAGAGACCGCGGTAGTCGGCGATCCGGTTCTCGGGGTGCGTACGGGCGACCAGGGCGGCGACGGCGAAGGCGCCGAGGTTCACGACGGCGTACATCAGGGCGTACGCGAGGGTGGCGCCCACCTGGTCGTCGCTGGAGTACGCGGCGGCGGCGATCGGGACCAGGAGGTAGCCGGCCTGGGCGACGGAGGACCAGGCGAGCAGCCGGACCGCGCTCCACGCGCGCGTGGAGACCTGGCGCAGCGCGGCCACGTTGCCGACGGTCATGGTGAGCGCGGCGAGCACGGCGAGCGCCGGCCCCCAGATGTCGGCGTACGCGGGGAACGCGACGACCGTCACCAGGATGAGGCCGGTGAAGCCGACGGCCTTGCCGACCACCGAGAGGTAGCCGGCGACGGGCAGCGGGGCGCCGATGTAGGTGTCGGGAACCCAGAAGTGGAAGGGGACGGCGGCCGTCTTGAAGGCGAAGCCGACGAGCGTGAGCGCCACGCCCACCTGGGCGAGGGTCTCCAGCTGCGCGGGGACGTCGTCGAGTCCCTGGGCGACCTCGGTGAGGTGGAGGGTGCCGGTCGCGGCGTACACGAAGCTCACGCCGAGCAGCGTCACGGCGGTCGCCGTGACGGAGGAGAGGAAGAACTTCAGCGCCGCCTCGCTGGACTGCCGGTCGCCCCGGCGCATGCCGACCAGGGCGAAGGCGGGCAGGGAGGCCACTTCGAGGGCGACGACGAGGGTGGCGAGGTCGCGGGAGGCGGGCAGCAGGGCCGCGCCGGCGGCCGAGGAGAGGAGCAGGAACCAGTACTCCCCCGCCGGCAGCTTGTCGCGGGTGTCCGAGAGCGACAGCAGGGCCGTGAGCAGGGCGCCGCCGAACACCAGGAACTGGATCACCAGGGTGAACTGGTCGACGGTGTAGCTGCAGGCGGCGGTCGCGGCGGGTTCGGTGGTGAGGCAGAAGGTCGAACGGTCGCCCGCGCGCAGCGGGACGAGCAGGGCGATCGAGGCGACGAGTCCGGCGATCGCGGTCCAGCCCAGGAGCTGCTTGTGGCGCTCGGGGAGGAAGAGGTCCGCGACGAGGACGGCGAGGGCGACCACCGCGGCGAGGGTGGGCGGCGCGATCGCGAGCCAGTCGACGGACTGGACGAGGGTCGTGGGGATCACGAGTTTCCTCCCGCGAGGAGCGCTTGCACGGCCGGGTCGGTGAGGCCGAGGAGAACCGCGGGCCACAGTCCGGCGAGGACGGTGAGGGCGACGAGCGGGGTCCAGGCGGCGAACTCGTACCCCTGGACGTCGGCGATCGTGCTCTCCCCGCTCGGCCGGGGGCCGCCCATGCAGACGCGGCGGACGACGAGCAGGAGGTACGCGGCGGTGAGGAGGGTGCCGATGCCGCCCATCACCATGAACGTGAGGAAGGCGGGGCGGCTGAGGCCCTCGGCCGGTTCGAAGGCGCCGAACAGGGCGAGCATCTCGCCCCAGAAACCGGCCAGGCCGGGCAGGCCGAGGGAGGCGACGGCGGCGAAGGCGAGCAGCCCGCCCAGGCGCGGGGCGCGGCCGTAGAGGGCGGCGCCGGTGGCGCCGGCGAGGGTGTCGAGGTCGGCGGTGCCGTACCGGTCCTTGACCGCGCCGACCAGGAAGAACAGCAGGCCGGTGATGAGGCCGTGGGCGATGTTGGCGAAGAGCGCGCCGTTGACACCGGTGGGGGTCATGGTCGCGATGCCGAGGAGCACGAAGCCCATGTGGCCGACGGAGGAGTACGCGATGAGCCGCTTGAGGTCGCCGTTGATGCCGGGGCGGGTCAGGGCGAGGCAGGCGAGGGAGCCGTAGATGATGCCGACGGCGGCGAAGGCCGCGAGGTAGGGGGCGAGGATCCGCATGCCGTCGGGGGTGATCGGCAGGAGGATGCGGACGAACCCGTACGTACCCATCTTCAGCAGGACGCCCGCGAGGAGGACCGAGCCGACCGTGGGGGCGGCGGTGTGGGCGTCGGGGAGCCAGCTGTGCAGCGGCCACATCGGGGTCTTCACCGCGAGCCCGACGCCGATCGCGAGAACGACCATGACCTGCATGGACGTGGAGAGTCCACGGCCGTTGTCAGTGCCGAGTGCCACCATGTCGAACGTGCCTGCCTTCAGTCCCACGAGGAGCAGGCCGAGCAGCATGACGACCGAGCCGAGCAGCGTGAAGAGGATGAACTTCCAGGCGGCGGCCTGCCTGCCCGCACCGCCCCAGCGGGCGATCAGGAAGTACATCGGGATGAGGACCATCTCGAAGGCCAGGAAGAACAGGACCAGGTCGAGGACGGCGAAGGTGGCGAGGGTGCCGGACTCGAGGACGAGGAGGAGTGCCACGAAGCCCTTGGGGGAAGGGCCGCTCGGCATCTTGAAGTAGCTGTGAAGCGCGCAGAGGAAGGTCAGCAGCGCGGTCATGACCAGGAGGGGGAGGGAGATGCCGTCGACACCGAGGTGGAGGCGCACGTCGAGTGCGGGGATCCACTTGATGTCCGTGCTCGCCTGGATCCTCGACGGCTGGTCGTGGTCGAAGCCGAGGGTGAGCACGATCGCGGCGAGGAGGACGGCGCCGGTGACGATCACGCCGTGGCGGAGCACGGCCTGGTCGGGCGACTTCCCCTTCAGCCCGGGCGGGGCGGGCAGGAGAGCGGCGACGGCACCGAGGAGCGGGCCGGCGACGATCAACGCAAGAAGGAACTGCATCACGGATTCGCTGATATCGATCACGTCTCACGCTCCGGCGGCGACGAGTACGGCGGCGATCGCCAGGACGACGGAGCCGGCGAGCAGGGCGCTCAGATAGGTCTGCACGTTGCCGGTCTGGGCGCGGCGGACGAGCCAGCCGAGCCATTGGGTGCCGGTGCCCGCGCCGCGTACGTAGGTGTCGACGACCTCGCGGTCCAGGAAGCGGACCAGCGTGGCGGCGGCCAGGACGGGGCGGACGAACACGGCGGCGTAGAGGGCGTCCAGGTGGAAGCCGGCGGCCGCGGGGCGGTGCAGGGGGCCGAGCAGTGCGCGACCGGGATCGGTCGGGTCCTCGGCGGGGTGCGGCAGGTGCAGGGCCTCGGCCTCGACCTGGCCCGCTTCGGCGTCGGGGTGGGCGACCTGCGCCGGTACGGCCTCCCGGGCGGGGACCTTGGCGGCGAGGGTGCGCCGGACGGCGTACGTGACGGCCGCGCCGATCACGGCGATGCCGGTGCCGAGGACGGCAGTGGTGACGGTCGGGGTAAGGGCGTGGCCGTCGAACCAGTCGTCCAGGTACGTGACGGTCAGACCGAAGCCGAGGGAGGGGACGGCCAGCACCCAGAGGACCGTGGTCATGGCGAGCGGCTGGCGACCGTGGTCCGGGGCCTCGGCGCCGCGGCCGTGGAAGGCGAGGAGCCAGAGGCGCGTCGCGTAGGCGGCGGTGAGGAGGGCGGTGAGCAGGCCCGCGACGAGGACGGTCCAGCCGGCCCCGGCGGGGGCGACGGTCCGGTCGCCGAGGGCGGTGTGTTCGGCGGCCACGAGGACGGCTTCCTTGGAGAAGAAGCCGGCGAACGGGGGCAGGGCGGCGAGCGCGAGGAGGGCGACGGTCATCGTCCAGTACGCGTCGGGGATCCGCTTCGTCAGGCCGCTCATCCGGGACATGGCCGAGAGCGAGTTCGTACCGGCGGCGTGGATGACGGCGCCGGCGGCGAGGAAGAGGAGGGCCTTGAAGGCGCCGTGCGCGAGGAGGTGGAAGACGGCGGCGCCCCGGTCGCCGACGGCCAGGGCACCGGCCATGTAGCCGAGCTGGCCGATGGTCGAGTAGGCGAGGACGCGCTTGATGTCGTCCTGGGCCAGCGCGGCGAGCGCCGAGCCGACCATCGTCAGGGCGGCCATCACGGCGAGCACGGTCATCGCGGCGGCGGACGAGGCGAAGACGGGCAGGAGGCGGGCGACGAAGTAGATACCGGCGGCGACCATCGTCGCCGCGTGGATGAGCGCGGAGACGGGGGTGGGGCCGGCCATCGCGTCGGGGAGCCAGGTGTGCAGCGGGAACTGCGCGGACTTGCCCGCCACGCCGGCGAGGAGCAGCAGCGCGATGAGCGTGGGGTGGTCCAGGCCGCCCGTGGCGACGGCGCCGAGGATGCCGTCGATCCGGAACGTGCCCGCGTCGGCGGCGAGCGCGAACAGACCGAACAGGAAGGGGACGTCGCCGAGCTTGGTGACCAGGAAGGCCTTGAGGGAGGCGGCCCGCGCCTCGGGGGTCTCCCAGTAGTGGCCGACGAGGAAGTACGAGCAGATGCCCATGATCTCCCAGCCGACCAGGAGCACCATCAGGTCGCCGGAGTAGACGACGAGCAGCATCGCGGAGGTGAAGAGGGAGACGAGGGCGGCGTACGAGGGGTAGCGCGGGTCGTCGCGCAGGTAGCCGGTCGAGTAGACCTGCACGCAGGTGGCGACCACGCCGACGAGGACGGCGACGAGGGCGGCGAAGCCGTCGATGTGCAGGGCGAGGTCGATGGGGACCGAGCCGGTGGGGGTGAGCTGGGTGGCGGCCTCGATGGTCTTCCCGCCGCCCTGCCGGGCGGCGACGAGCGCGGCCAGGACGGCGGCGGCGAGCGTCGGCAGGACCGCGAGGGGGCGCACGAAGCCGGGGGCGGTCCGGCCGAGGAGCAGGCCGGCGGCGGCGCCGAGGAAGGGAAGGAGGGGGACGAGGACGGCGAGGGTCGTCGTGGTCACGCGGTGGCCTCGGCCTTCTCGTCGGGCGCGGTGGCCACGGTCTCGGTCGCGGTCTCGGCGGTGTCGCGGAGGCGGTCGACGTCCGAGGTGCCGCGGTTGCGGTAGACCATCAGGACGATCGCGAGACCGATGCCGATCTCGGCCGCGGCGATGGCGATGGTGAAGAGGGTGAGCGCCTGGCCGGCGTGCACGGTGTCGCGGAGCCAGACGTCGAACGCGACGAGGTTGAGGTTGACGGCGTTGAGCATCAGCTCGACGGACATCAGGACCAGGATCGCGTTGCGGCGGGCGAGGACGCCGTAGAGGCCGACGCAGAAGAGCAGGGCGGCGAGGACGGCGGGGTAGGCGAGATGCATCAGTCCCGGGCCTCCTTGGCGTTCTTGCGGGACAGGACGATCGCGCCGACCAGCGCGGCCAGCAGCAGGACCGAGAGCGCCTCGAAGGGCAGCACCCAGTGCCGGAAGAGCATCTCGCCGGTCACCTGGGTGGAGCCCTGGGCCGGTCCGTCCAGGTCGATCCAGGTCGTACGGAAGGCGTCGACGACCACCCAGACGAGGGCGGCGGCCGCGGCGAGGGCGACCGCGAGGGCGACGGGGCGGTTGCCCGAGTCGGCGTCCGGGGAGCGGCCGATGGGGGCCCTGGTGAGCATCAGCCCGAAGAGGAGGAGGACGACGACGGAACCGACGTAGATCAGCACCTGGACCCAGGCGATGAACTCGGCGGTCAGGAGCAGGTACTCCACGGCGAGCCCGCCGAGCGCCACGACGAGCCAGAGCGCGGCGTGCACGAGCTGGCGGGTGGTGACGGTGACGACGGCGGCGCCGAGGGTGACGAGGCCGACGAGGAGGAAGGCGATCTCGACGCCGGAGGGCGAGAGGAAGCCGGGGGTGGCGGCTGCGGCGAGGTTCACGCGTCGCCCTCCTGAGCCTCGGGGGCGGACTCGCCGGCGGCAGCCTCGGCGGCGGCCTGGGCTTCGGCGGCCGCCTGGGCCGCGGCCTTCTCCGCCGCCTTGCGGGCAGCGGCGATCTCCTTGGGCTCCTCGGCACGCGGGTCGAGCGCGGGCGGTTCGGGGACCGTCCACATCCACTCGCGGAGCTTGTCGCGCTCGTGGGTGAGTTCGTGGATGTCGGTCTCGGCGTACTCGAACTCGGGCGACCAGAACAGCGCGTCGAAGGGGCAGACCTCGATGCAGATGCCGCAGTACATGCAGAGGGAGAAGTCGATGGCGAAGCGGTCGAGGACGTTCCGGCTGCGCTCGCGGCCACCGGGGGTGGCGGCCGGGACGGTCTCCTTGTGGGAGTCGATGTAGATGCACCAGTCGGGGCACTCGCGGGCGCAGAGCATGCAGACGGTGCAGTTCTCCTCGAAGAGCCCGATGACACCGCGGGTACGGGGCGGCAGTTCGGGCTGCTTGTCGGGGTACTGCGCGGTGTGCGCGCGCTTCGTCATCGTGCGGAGCGTGACGGCGAGGCCCTTGGCGAGGCCGGTGCCGGGGATCGGAGCCATTAGTTGATCGCCACCTTCACGATGCCGGTGAGCGCGATCTGCGCGAGGGCGAGCGGGACGAGGGTCGTCCAGGCGAGCTTCTGCAGCTGGTCCTCGCGGAGCCGGGGGTAGCTGACGCGCAGCCAGATGACGACGAAGGCGAGGATCGCGGTCTTGAGGAGGGTCCAGACCCAGCCGAGGCCGTCGGCGCCGAAGGGGCCGTGCCAGCCGCCGAGGAAGAGGACGGTGGTGAGGCCGCAGAGGACGACGATGCCGGCGTACTCGGCGAGCAGGAAGAGCGCGAAGCGCAGGCCGGTGTACTCGGTGTACGCGCCGAAGATGATCTCGGAGTCGGCGACGGGCATGTCGAACGGGGGCCGCTGGAGCTCCGCGAGTCCCGCCACGAAGAAAACGAGGGCGCCGACGATCTGCCAGGGCAGCCACCACCACTCGAAGGCGTTCAGGATGCCGGGGAGGGAGACGGTGCCGGCCGCCATCGCGACGGAGGCGGCGGTGAGGAGCATCGGGAGCTCGTAGGCGAGCAGCTGGGCGGCGGTGCGCAGGCCGCCGAGCAGGGAGAACTTGTTGGCCGAGGCCCAGCCGGCCATCAGGCTGCCGAGGACGCCGACGCCCATGACGGCGAGCACGAAGAAGATGCCGGCGTCCAGGACCTGGCCGACGGCGCCTTCGCTCGGGCCGATGGGGATGGCGACGAGGACGAGGAGGTACGGGAGGAGGGCGACGGCGGGGGCGAGCTGGAAGACGCGGCGGTCGGCGTTGGCCGGGACCACGTCCTCCTTCTGCGCGAACTTGACCCCGTCGGCGACGAGCTGGGCCCACCCGTGGAACCCACCGGCGTACATGGGCCCGAGGCGGCCCTGCATGTGCGCCATGACCTTGTGCTCGGTCTGCCCGACGACGAGGGGCAGCACGAGGAACACGGCGAAGACGACGAGCAGCCGGAGGGCGACGTCAAGTACGTCGTTCACGCGGGATCGCCTCCGGCGGGGTGGGTGGGGTCGGTGTCGGTGGGTGCGGCGGGTTCGGTGGGTGCGGCGGGCTCGGTGGCTTCCGGGACAGCGGGACCGGCGCCGGTTCGCCTCTCGGCATCCGCCTCGGGAGCGGGGGCCGCCTGCGGCGTGGGTTCGGCCTCGGGGGCCGGAGTCGTCTCCGGGGCCGGAGCCGCCTGCGGCGTGGGTTCGGCCTCGGGAGCCGGCGCGGCCCCCTCGTCGAACGCCGGCTTGGCGTGGTGCCAGGGGGCGTCCGAGCTCCGGGTCCGCGGCGGCGCCGCGGGCGCGACGGGCGTGCCCGCCTGGCTGGCGGAGCCGTCCGCCGCCGAGCGGCTGCGCCGCGGCGGGCGGGCCGGGGCAGAGGCATCCGGACCGCTGTCGGTTTCGGCCCCGGGCGTCTGAGTGGCGGAGCCAGTAGCCCCCGGGCCCTGGTTCGCGGTGGCATCGCCCGCGTCGGCGGGCGTGTCCGCCTGGCTGGCAGAGCCGTCCGCCGCCGAGCGGCTGCGCCGCGGCGGGCGGGGCGGTTCGGTCGGCGGGGTGTCGGCGTCCGCCGGGGAGGGGGTCTCGCTTGTCTGGCTCGCCGAGCCCGCCGCGGCCGTGCGGGCACGGCGGGGCGTGGTCGGGGGCGGGGTGCCCGGTTCGGGGGTGGCCTCCGCGGCCGTGCGGGCACGGCGGGGCGGCCGGTCCGCGGCGGCACCGGCCGCGCCTGCGGCACCCGCGCCCGCCGCGCCCGCGCGGGGCGTGCGGGCCGGGCGGGTGGGGGCCGGGGGGAGTTGGCCCTTCATCGGGCCCCAGTCGTTGGGGTCGGGGACGCCCGGGGGCAGCATCTGGCGGCGCTTCGGGCCGCCGTGGTCCGACTCCCCCGGCTCCTTCGCGCCCGGCCACGCCTTCGCGACGCGCGCCGCGAGGACGAAGTCCTTGCGCAGCGGGTGGCCCTCGAAGTTCTCCGGCAGGAGCAGGGGCACGAGGTTCGGATGGTCCGTGAACGCGACGCCGAACATCTCGTGCGTCTCCCGCTCGTGCCACTCCGCGCCCGCGTAGACCGGCACCGCCGTCGCGAGCACCGGGGACTCGTGGGGCACGGTCGTGCGCAGCAGCAGGCGGCGGACCGCGCCGCCCTCGAGCGCGACGACGTGCGCGCACACCCGGAAGCCGACACCCGGCTCGTCCACTGCGCTCAGCCAGTCGAAGTACGTGCAGCCCAGCTTGTCCCGCGCGATCTCCAGCGCGGCGATCCACGAGCCGACCGGGACGTCCACCGTCAGCAGGTCGTACGCCCGCTCCGCCGTCGCCTCCTCGCCGAAGACCTCGGTCACGGCGTCGGGAAGACCGTCGTACGCGTTCACTCGCCCTCACCGCCCGGCTTCGGCGCCTCCACGAGTCCGCTGGTCAGCTGGCCGACCGACGGGCCCGAGTAGCGTGCCGCCAGCGACTCCCGCGCGATCTTCTCCTGGAGCTTGAGGATGCCCTGGAGCAGCGCCTCCGGGCGCGGGGGGCAGCCCGGGACGTACACGTCGACGGGGATGATCTGGTCGACGCCCTTGGTGACCGAGTACGAGTCCCAGTACGGCCCGCCGCAGTTCGAGCAGGCGCCGAAGGAGATGACGTACTTGGGCTCGGGCATCTGCTCGTACAGCCGCTTCACGGCCGGCGCCATCTTGTCCGTCACCGTGCCGGAGACGATCATCAGGTCGGCCTGGCGCGGCCCCGGCGCGAACGGGATCACGCCGAGCCGGATGAAGTCGTGGCGGGCCATCGACGCGGCGATGAACTCGATCGCACAGCAGGCGAGGCCGAAGTTGAAGACCCAGAGGCTGTAGCGGCGGCCCCAGTTCAGGACCACCTTCATCGGCTCGGGTGCCAGGCGCGCCAGCGGCCCGAGGGTCGGGGTGGGCAGCGGGGTCGGGGTCACGTCCATGTCAGGACGCCCTTCTTGTACGCGTAGAGCAGGCCCACGGCCAGGAAGCCGAGGAAGATGAACATCTCGACCAGCGTCGTCGCGCCGTACCCGGGCGCGGCGAACACGGTCGCCCAGGGGAAGAGGAAGATCGAGTCGACGGCGAAGATCACGTACAGGAAGGCGTACACGTAGTAGCGGACCTGGGTGTGGGCCCAGCCCTCGCCCACGGGGTCGACACCGCACTCGTACGTCAGAAGCTTCTCCGGCGTCGGGACGACCGGCCGCAGCAGCCGGCCCGCGCCGAACGCCACGGCGACGAAGAGCACGCCGATGACGGCGAGCAGTCCGACGACGGAGTACGACTCGAAGTAGTCCGCCGCGAGTCCGATGCCCGCCCGCACGGTCGGATCCGGCACGTCCACCCCTCGCTTCCTGCCCGTTTCGACGTTCTGTACGCACGGGAGTCTAGGCCCTGCTAAAGATCCCGTAAGCGGTGTGTCACGGACTGAACGGTGGGGATATCCCTACTCCCCTTCACCTACGAACCCCATGGCGTCCCGAGCCGCCCGACCGGCACGCTTGGGTCATGAGCGTCGACACCGAGACCCCGCTGCCGCCCGTCCGCCTCGCCTACGGCCGGCACACCTGGAAGGAGATCTCCTTCCTGCTCACCAATCTGCTGACCGCCCTGGCCGGTTTCGTGTACACGGTGGTGGCGGTCGCGGTCGGCGTGGGCCTTGCCGTCACGGTGATCGGCCTGCCGCTGCTCGCCCTCGGCCTCGCCGGGGCGCGCGGGATCGGCCGGTCCGAGCGGGCGAGGGCGCGGGCACTGCTCGGCGTACGGGTGGAGGAGCCCAGCCCGCTCCCCCGTCGGCACGGTTTCTTCAACTGGCTGTGGACGGCGCTGAAGGACCCGGTGGGGTGGCGGACGATGCTGTACGGCTTCATCCGGCTGCCCTGGGGCATCGTGACGTTCACCGTCACCCTCGTCTCGCTGATCGTGCTGTGGCCGC
This sequence comes from Streptomyces sp. NPDC054975, assembly GCF_053609105.1. NCBI lineage: Bacteria > Bacillati > Actinomycetota > Actinomycetes > Kitasatosporales > Streptomycetaceae > Streptomyces > Streptomyces sp. NPDC054975. Next base: position 361,495 of record NZ_JBSGWV010000002.1, on the reverse strand, counting down.
TGCTGCCGTTCGTGGCGCGCGGTCTGTCCACGGCCGACCGGGCCATGGTGCGCGGTCTGCTGTCGCCCTCGGACGAGCTGGAGCGGCGGATCGCCGAGCTGGAGTCGGACCGGGGGGTGGTCGTGGACACCGCGGCCGCCGATCTGCGCCGTATCGAGCGCGATCTGCACGACGGCGCGCAGGCGCGGCTCGTCGCCCTCGCGATGGGCCTCGGCCTGGCGAAGGAGAAGCTGCTGGAGGACCCGGAGGCGGCGGCCGCGATGGTCGACGAGGCCCATGGGGAGGTGAAGCTCGCGCTCCAGGAGCTGCGGGACCTCGCGCGGGGCATCCACCCGGCGGTCCTGACGGACCGGGGCCTGGACGCCGCGCTCTCGTCGATCGCGGCGCGCTGCACCGTCCCGGTGAAGGTGACGGTCGACCTGACCGAGCGGCCCGCCGAGGCGATCGAGGGCATCGCCTACTTCACCGTCTCCGAGCTGCTCCAGAACGTGTCCAAGCACGCCCGGGCCCGGTCCGCCTCCGTGGACGTCTGGCGGCGCGACGACCGGCTGCTGCTCCAGGTGCAGGACGACGGGCGCGGTGGCGCCCGCCTCGACGGCGGCACGGGAATGTCGGGGCTCGCGGAGCGGCTGGGCGCGGTGGACGGGCTCTTCGTCCTCGACTCGCCGGAGGGCGGCCCGACGACGATCACGGCGGAACTGCCGTGGCGGGGGCGGCCCGTGGTGGCGTAGCGCGGCGGAGACGTGATGCGGCCCGGGCGGCGACGGTGTTCCGTCGCCACCCGGGCCGCCGCGCTGTCGGTGGCCTGCCGTGCCGCGCTGCCGCCAGGCTGCCGTGCCGCGCTCTCGCCGGCCTGCGGTAGTCCCTTGCCGCAGGGCCGCGGTGCCGCGCCGTCACCCGACCGCGGTGCCGCGTCACCCGCCCGCCCGCGGTAGGGAAAACCCCCGGAACGAGAGGCCGACCTCCCTCATGGTCTCGGGCGCGGCCGCGCGGAAACCTTGTCGTAGCGATTCCTGGACCCCTGATCCCGAGCAGAAACGGACCACCGAGATGGCCGCCTCCTCCCGCCTCCCCGCCGCGATCCGCGCGCCGTTCGAGGGCCGCACCTGGCGCGAGTTCGGCCACCTGGTGATCGGGCTGCCGCTCAGCTGCGTCTACTTCTCCCTCTCCGTCGCCCTCGTCGCGACGGGCGCCGGTCTCCTCGTCACCTTCCTCGGCATTCCGGTCCTGGCCGGCGCCCTCGCGCTCTGCCGGGGCTTCGGCGCCATGGAGCGGGCCCGGGCGCGCGGGCTGCTCGGGATCGACGTGGCGCCGCCGGAGCCTGCCCGGGGCCGTACCGGCGGGGCGATGTCGTGGATGGGGGCGACGCTCAAGAGCGGCGCGTCCTGGCGGCACCTGCTGTACGCGCTGCTGCACATGCCGTGGGCGATCTTCGCCTTCACGGTCTCGGTGGCGCTCTGGGTATGGGGCTGGGCCCTGTTCACGTACCCGCTGTGGCAGTGGGTCTTCCCGATGTACGCGGGTCAGGACGGCATCCAGCTGTACGGCGACCGGACGCACGCCTTCTACCTGGACTCCCCCTTCGAGATCGCCGTCACCAGTGTCGTCGGGCTGCTCTTCGTGCTCGCCGGGCCCTGGGTCATCCGCGCGCTGGCCTCGGTGGACCGGCTGATGGTCTCCGGGCTGCTGGGCCCGTCGCGGCTGGCGACGCGCGTCACCGAGCTGGAGTCGGACCGTGGCGTGGTCGTGGACACCGCCGCCGCCGATCTGCGCCGTATCGAGCGCGACCTGCACGACGGCGCGCAGGCCCGGCTGGTCGCCCTCGCCATGGATCTGGGGCTCGCGAAGGAGAAGCTCGCGCAGGACCCGAAGGCGGCGGCCCGGATGGTCGACGAGGCGCACGGCGAGGTGAAGACCGCGCTGCAGGAGCTGCGCGACCTGGCCCGGGGCATCCACCCGGCGGTCCTGACCGACCGGGGGCTGGACGCGGCCCTGTCGGCGGTCGCCTCGCGCTGCGCGGTGCCGGTGTCGGTGGACGTGGACCTCCCGTCCCGGCCGGTGCCGGCGATCGAGGGCATCGCGTACTTCACCGTGTCCGAGCTGCTCCAGAACGTGTCCAAGCACGCGGAGGCGCGGCGCGCGTGGGTGGACGTCTGGCGGGTGGGCGACCGGCTGCTGCTGCAGGTACGGGACGACGGGCGGGGCGGCGCGGAGGCCGCGGCGGGCCGGGGGCTGGCCGGGCTCACGGAGCGGCTCGACGCGGTCGACGGCATCCTCGCGGTGGACTCGCCGGCGGGCGGCCCGACGACGATCACGGCGGAGCTCCCCTGGCGCACGTGAGCCTCTCGCGGGTGGCCGCCCCGGCCGGCAGGGTGTTTCGAGGGCTCGGGGGTTACCCGTAATGGGGTGGCGGAGTGCGATGCTGGAGCCGCAACGATCGGCGGAACATGGGGGCTTCAGGGTCGTGGGAGACGTGGCGGACAGAGTGCGTGTGGTCATCGCCGAGGATTCAGTGCTGCTCCGCGAGGGCCTGACCCGACTGCTGACCGACCGGGGGCACGAGGTCGTCGCCGGGGTGGGCGACGGAGAGGCCCTGGTCAAGACCGTGGCCGAGCTGGCGGGCGAGAACGCGCTGCCGGATGTCGTCGTGGCGGACGTACGGATGCCCCCGACGCACACGGACGAGGGCGTACGGGCGGCGGTGCGGTTGCGCAAGGATTACCCGGGAGTGGGCGTCCTGGTCCTTTCGCAGTACGTGGAGGAGCAGTACGCCACCGAGCTTCTGGCCGGATCCAGTCGTGGCGTCGGCTATCTCCTGAAGGACCGGGTGGCCGAGGTCCGCGAGTTCGTGGACGCCGTGGTCCGGGTGGCGCGGGGCGGTACGGCGCTCGACCCGGAGGTCGTGCAGCAGCTGCTCGGCCGGAGCCGTAAGCAGGACGTCCTGGCGAACCTGACCCCGCGCGAGCGCGAGGTCCTCGGCCTGATGGCGGAGGGCCGGACGAACTCGGCGATCGCGAAGCAGCTGGTCGTGAGCGACGGCGCGGTGGAGAAGCACGTCAGCAACATCTTCCTGAAGCTGGGCCTGTCTCCGAGTGACGGGGATCACCGCCGGGTACTCGCGGTGCTGACCTACCTGAACTCCTGAATACCTGACACCCTGTCAGATGGCTGAATAAGGACCTACGACCGAAGACGAGCGGAACGCGACTTTCCGGAAGACTCTGGGGGGCGACAGAACGTGACGATTCACGACAGAACGGCATCTCAAAACGGGGTCCACGATGCGAGAAGTCCCGGGAAGGGCCACCTCACCGTCGTAGGGTGGGCCACGGGGCCAGGCGGTTCGCCGCCCACCCCACGAGCCTTCTCCCGCCTCTGGCGGAGAGACCCTTTCCGCGAGGGAGGTCCAGTTCAGTGACCAGCCAGGTCAGTAGCGAGGCCGGTGAGGCCCTGGTCGGGGAACAGCGCAGCGTCCCCGGGCCCCACCACGGCGACGAGAAGGAAGTCCGCCGGCTCGATCGGGTGATCATCAGGTTCGCCGGTGACTCGGGTGACGGTATGCAGTTGACGGGTGACAGGTTCACCTCGGAGACGGCGTCGTTCGGGAACGACCTGTCCACGCTGCCGAACTTCCCGGCCGAGATCAGGGCACCCGCCGGGACGCTGCCGGGTGTCTCCTCGTTCCAGTTGCACTTCGCCGATCATGACATTCTGACCCCGGGTGACGCCCCGAACGTGCTGGTCGCGATGAACCCGGCCGCGTTGAAGGCGAACATCGGTGACGTGCCGCGGGGCGGCGAGATCATCGTGAACACGGACGAGTTCGCCAAGCGGGCGATGGCCAAGGTCGGCTACGACACCTCGCCCCTGGAAGACGGCTCCCTGGACGCCTTTCACGTCCACCCGGTGCCGCTGACCACGCTGACGATCGAGGCGCTGAAGGACTTCGGGCTGTCGCGGAAGGAGGCCGAGCGGTCGAAGAACATGTTCGCGCTGGGCCTGCTGTCGTGGATGTATCACCGGCCGACGGAGGGCACGGAGCGGTTCCTGCGGCAGAAGTTCGCCAAGAAGCCGCAGATCGCCGAGGCGAACGTGGCCGCGTTCCGGGCGGGCTGGAACTTCGGCGAGACGACCGAGAGCTTCGCCGTCTCCTACGAGGTGGCGCCCGCGACGTCGGCGTTCCCGGCCGGCACGTACCGGAACATCTCCGGGAACCTGGCCCTGTCCTACGGCCTGATCGCCGCCGCCCGCCAGGCCGACCTGCCGCTGTATCTGGGGTCGTACCCGATCACCCCGGCCTCCGACATCCTGCATGAGCTGTCGCGGCACAAGAACTTCGGAGTGCGCACCTTCCAGGCCGAGGACGAGATCGCCGGCATCGGCGCCGCGCTCGGTGCGGCGTTCGGCGGCTCGCTGGCGGTGACGACGACCTCGGGCCCTGGTGTGGCGCTGAAGTCGGAGACGATCGGGCTGGCGGTCTCTCTGGAGCTGCCGCTGCTGATCGTGGACATCCAGCGGGGCGGGCCCTCGACCGGGCTGCCCACCAAGACCGAGCAGGCCGACCTGCTCCAGGCGATGTACGGCCGTAACGGTGAGGCGCCGGTTCCGGTGATCGCGCCGCGGACACCGGCGGACTGCTTCGACGCGGCGATCGAGGCCGCCCGGATCGCGCTCACCTACCGCACGCCGGTCTTCCTGCTCTCCGACGGCTACCTCGCCAACGGCTCCGAACCCTGGCGGATCCCCGACGTCGAGGACCTCCCCGACCTGCGCGTCCAGTTCGCCACCGGCCCCAACCATCACCTCGATGACGGCACCGAGGTGTTCTGGCCCTACAAGCGCGACCCCCAGACCCTGGCCCGCCCGTGGGCGGTGCCGGGCACGCCCGGTCTGGAGCACCGGATCGGCGGGATCGAGAAGCAGGACGGGACGGGGAACATCTCCTACGACCCGGCCAACCACGACCTCATGGTCCGCACCCGGCAGGCCAAGACCGACAACATCACCGTCCCCGACGTCGAGGTCGACGACCCCGACAACGCGACGACACTGGTCCTGGGCTGGGGATCGACCTACGGGCCGATCACGGCCGCGGTGCGCCGGCTGCGCAGGGCCGGGCAGCCCATCGCGCAGGCCCACCTGCGTCACCTCAACCCCTTCCCGGCCAACCTCGCCGAGGTCCTCACCCGCTACGACAAGGTGATCGTCCCGGAGATGAACCTCGGTCAGCTCGCCACTCTGATCAGGGCGAAGTACCTCGTCGACGCCCGCTCGCACACCCAGGTCAACGGCATGCCGTTCAAGGCCGAGCAGCTCGCTGCGGCCCTCAAGGAGGCCATCGATGGCTGAGACACTCCTGAACCTCGTGCCCAAGGCCGAAGCCAAGCAGTCGATGAAGGACTTCAAGTCCGACCAGGAAGTCCGCTGGTGCCCCGGCTGCGGCGACTACGCCGTCCTCGCCGCCGTCCAGGGCTTCATGCCCGAACTAGGCCTGGCACGCGAGAACATCGTCTTCGTCTCCGGCATCGGCTGCTCCTCCCGCTTCCCGTACTACATGAACACCTACGGGATGCACTCCATCCACGGCCGCGCCCCCGCCATCGCCACCGGCCTTGCCACCTCCCGCCGCGACCTGTCCGTCTGGGTCGTCACCGGCGACGGAGATGCCCTGTCCATCGGCGGCAACCACCTCATCCACGCCCTGCGCCGCAACGTCAACCTCAAGATCCTGCTGTTCAACAACCGGATCTACGGACTGACCAAGGGCCAGTACTCCCCCACCTCCGAACTCGGCAAGATCACCAAGTCGACGCCGATGGGCTCGCTCGACGCGCCGTTCAACCCCGTCTCCCTCGCCCTGGGCGCCGAAGCGTCGTTCGTGGCCCGGACGGTGGACTCCGACCGCAAACACCTCACCGAGGTCCTGCGGCAGGCGGCCGACCACCCCGGCACCGCGCTGGTGGAGATCTACCAGAACTGCAACATCTTCAACGACGGCGCCTTCGACGCCCTCAAGGACAAGGACCAGGCCCAGGAAGCCGTGATCCGCCTCGAACACGGCCGGCCCATCCGCTTCGGCGCCGACCTGGCCAAGGGCGTTGTCCGCGACCCGGCGACCGGTGACCTCACCGTCGTCCAGGTCACGCAGGACAACGAGCACACCATCCTGGTCCACGACGCGCAGGCAGCCTCACCCACCACCGCGTTCGCGCTCTCCCGGCTCGCCGACCCGGACACGCTGCACCAGACCCCCATCGGTGTCTTCCGGTCCGTCGGGCGGCCTGTCTACGACACCCTCATGGCCGACCAACTCGACACCGCCATCGAGCAACACGGCAAGGGCGACCTCGGACAGCTCCTCGCCGGCAACGACACCTGGACCGTCGTCGGCTGACGCGGGCGGAAAGTGGTGAGGGGCGCGGCCCACGCGTGGGCCGCGCCCCTTTTTTCCCTCGCACGCCCCAACAGGCGCTGTTCACCGCCTCAGGGGGATGACCTCGTGGCCACCGCCTCCTGCCGCGCCACGTCGTAGCGGGTGCGGGCCTCCTCGACCGCCGGGAGGCGTGCGCCGGTCCATCGGGCCAGCTCCCTGACCCGGTCCGCGGCCTCCTCGCCGAGCGGGGTGAGGCTGTAGTCGACGCGGGGCGGGATGACGGGCTTGGCGTCGCGGTGGACGAAGCCGTCGCGTTCCAGGGTCTGGAGCGTCTGCGTCAGCATCTTCTCGCTGACTCCGCCGACCCGGCGGCGCAGCTCGCTGAAGCGGTACGAACGCTCGCTCAGCGCGATGAAGACGAGGACGCCCCACCGACTGGTGACGTGCTCCAGGACGAGCCGGGACGGGCACATGGCGCCGTCGACGTCGGCCAGCAGGCTCTGCAGTTCGTCGTCCGCGCCAGTTTCTGCACTTACTCCCATGCCAGTACCTTACTTCAAAGTGGGTACTTTCGAAAGGTTAGCGCCAGCCGTACGGTGAGTGCGTAGCCCCACCGCGCCACTCCACGGAGAAGGAACCCCCATGAGCATCGTCGTCACCGGAGCCACCGGACAGCTCGGCCGTCTCGTCGTCGACGAGCTGCTGGCCCAGGTCCCCGCCGAGTCCGTCGTCGCCGTCGTCCGCGACAAGGCGAAGGCCGCCGCCCTCGCCGAGCGTGGCGTCGAGCTGCGGATCGCCGACTACGGCAAGCCCGAGACCCTCGCGGGCGTCTTCGAGGCGGGCGACCGGGTCCTGCTGATCTCCGGCAGCGAGGTCGGGCAGCGCGTGTCCCAGCACGCCGCCGTCATCGACGCGGCCAAGGCCGCCGGCGTCGCCCAGCTCGCGTACACCGGCATCCTCGGCGGCCCGGAGGCCGACTTCGACCTGGCCGCCGAGCACCGGGAGACGGAGACGCTGATCCTCGACTCGGGCCTGCCGTACACGTTCCTGCGCAACGGCTGGTACACCGAGAACTACACCGCCAACCTCGCCCCCGTCCTCGCCCACGGCGCCGTCGTCTCCAACGCGGGCGAGGGCCGGGTCGCCTCCGCGACCCGCGCCGACTACGCCGCCGCGGCCGCCGCCGTCCTGGCGGGCCCGGCCGAGGAGCACGTGAACACGGCGTACGAGCTGAGCGGCGACGTCGCCTGGTCGCTGGCCGAGTACGCGGCCGAGGTCGCCCGCCAGACCGGCAAGGAGATCGCGTACAGCAACGTCCCGGCCGAGACGCACGAGGAGATCCTGACCGGCGCGGGCGTCCCGCCGTTCTTCGCCGCGATCCTCGTCGATGTCGACAAGGCCATCGCGCGCGGGGCGCTGGCCCGACAGACCGGTGACCTGTCCCGCCTCATCGGCCGCCCGACGACCCCGCTGGCCGAGACGATCGCGGAGGCCCTGGCGTAAGGCCTGCCCCGAGTCATGACCGTATCGCGGTACGGACATGACAGCCTGCCCTGTGCGGCGCTACCGTCATCAGGACGGCGTGGCGCAGGGCAGGAGGTTCGGTGAAGACGGACAACGAGGGACGAGCAGGTCTCCTCTACGGGATCGGTGCCTACGGGATGTGGGGGCTGGTCCCCCTCTTCTGGCCGCTGCTGAAGCCGGCCGGGGCGATCGAGATCCTCGCCCACCGGATGGTCTGGTCCCTGGCCTTCGTCGTCGTCGCGCTCCTCGCGGTCCGCCGCTGGGGCTGGATACGCGACCTCGCGTGCAGCCCGCGCAAGCTGGGCCTGATCACGCTCGCGGCGTCGGTGATCACCGTCAACTGGGGCGTCTACATCTGGGCCGTCAACACCGGTCACGTCGTCGAGGCGTCCCTCGGTTACTTCATCAACCCGCTCGTCACCATCGCGCTCGGCGTCCTGCTCCTGAAGGAGCGGCTGCGGCCCGCGCAGTGGGTGGCGGTCGGCGTCGCGGCCACGGCCGTCCTCGTCCTGTCGGTGGGGTACGGACAGCCGCCGTGGATCTCGCTGATCCTGGCCGTCTCGTTCGGCGTCTACGGCCTGGTGAAGAAGAAGGTCAACATCGGGGGCCTGGAGTCGCTGGCGGCCGAGACGGCGGTCCAGTTCCTGCCCGCCCTCGCGTACCTGCTCTGGCTCGGCACGCAGGGCACGGCCACGTTCGGCGCCGAGGGCGCCGGGCACGCGGCCCTGCTCGCCGCGACCGGCGTGGTGACGGCGGTGCCGCTGATCTGCTTCGGCGCGGCGGCGATCCGCGTCCCGCTGTCGACGCTGGGGCTGCTGCAGTACCTGGCGCCGATGTTCCAGTTCGTGCTGGGCATCGCGTACTTCCACGAGGCGATGCCGCCGGAGCGGTGGGCGGGCTTCTCCCTGGTGTGGCTGGCGCTGACGATCCTGACGTGGGACGCGCTGCGCACGGCCCGCCGGAGCCGGGCGGAACTGGCGGCGGCGGAACGCGCGGCGACGGCAGACTCCGGGACCGCGGCGGCGACCGCCGCGGTGAACGGCCCGGAGGCCGTCGCGGTGACCGGGATCCCCGCCGAGGAGCCCGGGGCCGCGAGCGCCTCCACGGCGTCCACCCAGCCGGCCCGGCCCGCCTAGCCTGGCCCGCATGGGGGCGGATGCGCCCCCATGCGGCCGGACCGGACTCACGAGACGGGGACCTCGACCGTGTCCCCCGGTGCGTCCTGAGCCTGAGCGGTCCGCGAGGGCCGCCGCAGCCCGCCCGTCGCCGTGATCGCCGCCCCGAGCGCCACCATCGCCACGGGTACGGCCAGCGCGGCCCGGAACCCGTCGAGGCCGCCGCCGACGATCCCGTACACCGCCGTCACCAGCGAGATGCCGACCGCCGAGCCGAACTGCGTCGCCGTCGTCAGCAGCCCGCTCGCGAGCCCCTGCTCCTCCTCCGCGACGCCGTCCGTCGCCGCGATCGTCAGCGGCCCGTACGCGAGCGAGAAGGCGAGCCCGGTCAGCAGCAGGGTCGGGAACATCGCCGCGTAAGACCAGTCGCGGCCGACCGGCAGGAACAGCGCGTACGAGAGGACCGCGAGCACGAACCCGCCGAGGATCACCCGGCCGTTGCCGAACCGCGCCACCAGCCTCGGTGTCAGCGTCGGGGCGAGGATCGCGTCGACGCCCATCGCCATCAGGGCGAACGCCGTCTCCAGTGCGGACCACCCACGCAGCTCCTGCAGGTAGAGCGTGGCGACGAACTGGAAGCCGAAGAAGGACCCCACGAAGAGCAGCGCGCCGAGGTCGGCCCGGACGGTCGACGCCTTGCGCAGCAGCCCGAGGCGGACGAGCGGGGCGACGGACCGCCGCTCGACCGCGACGAACACCCCGGCGAGGGCCACACCGGCGGCGGCCACGAGCGCGGTCAGCGGCCAGCCGTCGAGGCCGTGCTCCAGCCGTACGATCGCGAAGGCGAGCAGCAGCATCGCCCCGGCCGCCGTCAGCGCGCCCGTCACGTCGAAGCCACCGGCCGCCCGCTGCGGGCGCGGCTCCTTCGGGATCAGCCGCAGTGCGGCGAGCAGGACCGCCGCCGCCAGCAGGACGGGCGCGAAGAAGACCCAGCGCCAGCCGAACTGGGTGAGCAGCCCACCGATGACGAGGCCGAGGGAGAAACCGCCGGCGGCGGTGCCGGCGAAGACCAGCAGCGCCTGGTTGCGCTGCGGGCCCTCCTCGTACGACGTCGTGATGATCGACATCGCGGCGGGGGTCATGAAGGCGGCGGCGACACCCGTCATGAAGCGGGCCGTGATCAGCATCCAGCCCTCGGTCGCGAAGCCGCCGAGGCCGGAGAAGAGCAGGAAGACGGTGAGCCAGCCGAGGAACATCCGGCGGCGTCCGAGGAGGTCGGCCGCGCGTCCGCCGAGGAGGGTGAAGCCGGCGTAGCCGAGGACGTAGGCGGACATCACCCAGGCCGCCGTACCGGTGGACAGGTCCAGATCGGATCTGATGCTTGGTACGGCCACGGCGAGCATGGCGACGTCGATGCCTTCGAGGAAGATCGTCCCGCAGAGGACGAGGAGGAGCGCCCAGGCGCGTGCGGGGAGGGAGGTGGACACACTTGTCTCCAGGCAGGAAGGAAGAAGGAAGGGGCGGTTACCGGCCAGAGGGTCGGTTCCCTCTTGTAACCACCCCGATCCTGCGGCACGATCCGATGCCATGGAAGAAGGCACTTTGAAGTCACCGAGTCACTGCGAAGTGACCTACGCCGAGGGCCTGTCCGGGGACGCCGACCCCTTCCAGTGGGACACGCGGGAGGACTGCGAGGTACGGCAGATCCTCGACCGGGTCGCCGACAAGTGGTCGCTGCTGGTCATCGCCCTGCTCGACCGCCGCAAGCTGCGATTCTCGGAGCTGAAGCGGGAGATCGACGGGGTCAGCCAGCGGATGCTGACGGTGACGCTGCGGCAGTTGGAGCGCGACGGCCTGGTGAGGCGGACGGTCCATCCGGTGGTCCCGCCGCGCGTGGACTACGAACTGACGCCGCTGGGCGGGACGTTGCACACGACGATCCGCTCTCTGGTGACGTGGACGGAGCGGCACCAGAACGAGATCGCGGCGGCGCGGGAGGCGTACGACGCCCGGGAGGCGGCAGCGGCGGAGCCGGCCGGCGCCACGGTCTGACGCGCGCGGCGACGGGCGTGGCGGCGGCCGAACCACTAAGACTGGTCCCATGACACCCGCCACCACACCCCTCCACTGGAAGGTCGTCGTCGACACGGCCGACCCGCACGCACAGGCCGGATTCTGGGCCGCCGCCCTCGGTTACGTGGACGAGGACCACAGCGCGCTCGTCACACGGCTCCTCGACGCCGGCGCCGCACCGCCCGATCTGACGGTCACGCTCCCGGACGGGCGCAGCGGGTGGCGCGATCTGGCCGCTGTCCGGCACCCGGACGACCCGTACGACGAGGAGTCGGGCGCCGGCCGTGGCCGCCGGATCCTCTTCCAGCGCGTCCCCGAGGCGAAGACCGTCAAGAACCGCGTCCACCTGGACCTCCACCCGGGCCCCGAGACCCGCGACGCGGAGGTGGCCCGCCTGGAGTCCCTGGGCGCCTCGGTGCTGCGGCGGGTGTCGGAGTGGGGGGCGACGTGGGTGGTCATGACGGACCCCGAGGGGAACGAGTTCTGCGTGGAGTGACTTTCAGGCGTCGCGCCGTACCTCGAACTGGAAGCAGCCGTACTCGACCGCCCTGACGTGCACGAGTGCGACGCGCGGATCGGCGAAGGCCTCCGCGAAGCCCTTGTCGAAGGCGGCGGTCGCCTCGGCCGGGATCTCCAGGAGCCGTCCGCCGACGATCCGCCCCGCGGCGTCGTACCGGCGGAGGTCGTCATGACCCCAGCGTCGCGCGCACGTCCCCCGCGTGCTGGCGCGGGGCGAGGGCGGCGCGCTCGGCGTCGGTGAAGTACGAGGCGTCCTGCCAGGAGGAGACGACGGTGATCCGCTCCTCGGAGACCCCGGCCTTGCGCAGGAAGCTCGTGTTCAGGACGGTCAGGTAGGTGTTGTTGACGATCTGGCCGGCCCGCAGGTGGACGAGGCTGATCGTCGAGCGCGGCACCGAGCGGTTGCCCGTTGCCCGGAACAGCGCGGCACTGACGTCCGCCACCTCGGGCACGAACTCGCCCGGGTTCGGCATGCGGGAGACGGAGGGGCTCGGGTTCACGTTCGTCATGGCTGCTCTCCTTGTGTGGGCCTTGTCAGCGCCCTTCACAGCACTGACGGATCCGATCGGAGAGGTGTGACCGAAGTGGGAGGCTTTTTCTTCGGGGGATTCAGAGCGGCGTCCGGAGAGCGAACAGGTCTGACCGGTTTCCGCTCTTGACGGGAAGTCAAATTCTCGCCGAACATTCAGCCCACGCACCACCCGTACAGCTCCAGCGCCCCGTGGCACCCACGCCCCGGGGCGTCTCGCACGTTTCCGTCCCATCCCCGTTCGGAATCCGGAGCCCCCACATGAAGTTCTCCGTTCCCAGACGTGCCGCCGCGCTCTCCGCCGTCGCCGCGCTGGCCCTCGCCGGGTTCACCGGCGCCTCCGCGAACGCGGCGCCCGCCGGGCCCGCGGCGATCGCCGCCGCGCCCGACATACCGCTCGCCAACGTCAAGCAGCACCTGGCCGATCTGCAGTCCATAGCCAACGCCAACGGCGGCAACCGCGCCCACGGCCGTACCGGCTACAAGGCGTCCATCGACTTCGTGAAGGCCAAGCTGGACGCGGCCGGATTCACCACCACCGTCCAGCAGTTCACCACCAGCGGTGCCACGGGCTACAACCTCATCGCCGACTGGCCCGGCGGCGACCCCAACCAGGTCCTCATGGCCGGAGCGCACCTCGACTCCGTCTCCTCCGGCGCCGGGATCAACGACAACGGCTCCGGCTCCGCCGCCGTCCTGGAGACCGCGCTCGCCGTCTCCCGGGCCAACCTCCAGCCGACGAAGCACCTGCGCTTCGGCTGGTGGGGCGCCGAGGAGCTCGGGCTCGTCGGGTCGAAGTACTACGTCAACCAGCTGCCCAGCACGGAGCGTTCGAAGTTCTCCGGGTATCTGAACTTCGACATGATCGGGTCGCCGAACCCGGGCTACTTCGTCTACGACGACGACCCCACCATCGAGCAGACCTTCAAGAGCTACTTCGCCGGCATCGGCGTCCCCACCGAGATCGAGACCGAGGGCGACGGCCGCTCCGACCACGCCTCGTTCAAGAACGTCGGCATCCCGGTCGGCGGTCTGTTCACCGGCGCCAGCCGCGTGAAGACCAGCGCCCAGGTCCAGAAGTGGGGCGGTACGGCCACGGCCTTCGACCGCTGCTACCACTCCTCCTGCGACACCACCGCGAACATCAACGACACCGCCCTGGACCGCAACAGCGACGCCGTCGCCCACGCGATCTGGACCCTGTCGGCGGGTACGACCCAGCCCGGCACGGTCTTCGAGAACACCGCGGACGTGTCCATCCCGGACAACGGCGCCGCGGTGACCTCGACGGTCAACGTCACCGGCATCACCGGCAACGCGCCCTCCACCCTCAAGGTGGACGTGAACATCGTCCACACCTACCGCGGTGACCTCGTCGTCGACCTCGTCGCCCCCGACGGCTCGGTCTACAACCTGCACAACCGCTCCGGCGGCAGCGCCGACAACCTCGTCCAGACCTACACCGTGAACGCCTCCTCGGAGGTCGCCAACGGCGCCTGGAAGCTGCGGGCCCAGGACAAGGCCTCGGTCGACACCGGGTACATCAGCGGCTTCAAGCTGACGTTCCCGTAAGCGGATCGACCGCTCCACGAAAAACGCCCGGGTGGGTCGGTGACCAATGCCCCCGACCCACCCGGGGTCCCACCGCGCGTTACTTCGCGGCGTTCGCCGCGTCCACGAGCGCCTGCTTCGTCACCGCGCCGACGTACACCTTGCCGTCGTCCGTCATCAGCGCGTTGACGATCTTCGTCTTGAAGACCGTGCCGGAGCCGAACTTCCCGCTGACCTCGTCCCCGAGCGAGTCCAGGAAGCCCTGGACCTCCTTCGGGGCCTCGTCCGTCTTCGGGGCCTTGGCGCCGGTGTCGTACGTCGCGATCGTCGTCCAGCCCTCGCCGATGACGTTCATGCCCTGGCCGTCGGCCGCACCGGCCGCGCCGGGCGCACCGAAGAGGGCACCGAGACCGCCGAACTCCTTCTCCAGGTCCTTCTCGACGTCCTCGGGCGACTTCCCGTGCTCCGCCGGGCCCTCGCCCGTGCCCTCGGTCACCTTCGCGCCCTTGGGCGCCTTGAAGTCGAACGTCGAGGCCGCCGGCTTGGCGAAGTCGACCTTCGTGAAGCCCGCGTCGAGGACCGGCTTGCCGCCCTCGACCGACGCCAGCGTGAACTTCAGCGGCGTACCGGTCTTCGCGTCCACCGCGATCTTCACCGACTCCACCGTCGAGCCGCTCTGCTTGGGCTTGATCACCAGCTGGTAGGCGTCCCGGCCGGCCACCGTGGCCGTCCCGCCCACCGTGATCGACGTCGTGTCGCCCGCCGCCTTCAGGACCTCGTCCGCGAGCTCCTTCGGCGTGCCCGGCAGCCCGTCCTTCCCGGCCTTGTCCGGCTTCTCGCCGGCCGGGCCGTCGGAGGCGCCCTTCTCGTGGAACACCTCGTTCGACCTGCTGTCGTACGCCCAGACGTCGTCGCCGTTGTGGATCAGGCTGTACTCGTCCGAGCCGTCGAGGAGCGTCAGCTTCTGCTTCTCCGGGCCGTCCGCCGCCACGCGCAGCGTGTGCGAGCCCGAGATCAGCTTGGTCAGCATGTCGGCCGGGTCGGTGGACGGGGTGGTGCCGGAGCCCCCGTCCGAGGCCGCGCCGGACGCGAAGCTGTCGGCGAGACCGGCCACCGACGGCAGGCCCAGGTCGGTGCTCACCTTGAACGTGCCCGACAGCGTCTGCGTGTCCGAAGCGGCGATCTTCTCGATCAGCTGCTGTGCCGTGATCTCCGGCAGGTCGGGGTCGCCGGACGCCGCCAGCGCCGGTACGAGTCCGATCGTCGCCGCGGCCACGCCGGCCACCGCGAACGGGACGACGTAGCGGCTCACCTTACGGGTCTCTGCCATGGTCTGTCCTAACCTCCGTGGTCGATGACTCCATCTGACCAAAGCGGCGGCTCGGAATCGTCAGACTCCGGACTCAACCTCACGTACTGCTCTGGGATGACAGACCCTTAGGGACCCTGCCCCGCCCGGGGGATCACCCCGGGCGCGCCAGGAACCGGGATGCTCAGCCCGCCCGGTGGACCACCGCGTCGCACAGCTCCTCCAGGGCCGCCTTCGCGTACCCCTCGGGCAGCGGCGCCAGCATCGCCCGCGCCTCCTCCGCGTACCGCACGGTGTCCCGCCGGGCCTGCTCCAGGGCCGGGTGGACGCGCAGCCGGCGCAGGGCCTCCGCGTGCCGGGCGTCGTCGCTGAGGTCGCCGTCGATGAGCTCGACCAGCTCCACGTCCTCAGGACGGCCGAAAGTCGCCGCCGCGGCCCGCAGGTGGAGGACCGGGAGGGTCGGAATGCCCTCGCGGAGGTCCGTGCCCGGGGTCTTGCCGGACTCGTGCGAGTCGGAGGCGATGTCGAGGACGTCGTCGGCGAGCTGGAAGGCGACGCCGAGCCGCTCTCCGTACTGGGTGAGGATGTCGACGACGCTCTCGTCCGCGCCGGACATCATCGCGCCGAAGCGGCAGGAGACGGCGACGAGCGAGCCGGTCTTGCCACCGAGCACGTCCAGGTAGTGCTCGACCGGGTCGCGGTCGCCCTGCGGGCCGGCCGTCTCCAGGATCTGGCCGGTGACCAGACGTTCGAACGCCTCCGACTGGATCCGTACGGCTTCGGGGCCGAGGTCCGCAAGGGTGTGCGAGGCTCGGGCGAAGAGGAAGTCACCCGTGAGGACGGCGATGGAGTTGCCCCATCGGGTGTTCGCGCTGTCGACCCCGCGCCGCACGTCCGCCTCGTCCATGACGTCGTCGTGGTAGAGGGTCGCCAGGTGGGTGAGCTCGACGACGACGGCCGAGGGCACGACGCCCGGCGCGTACGGGTCGCCGAACTGGGCGGCGAGCATCACGAGCAGGGGCCGGAAACGCTTCCCACCTGCCAGGACGAGATGCTGCGCGGCCTCCGTGATGAACGGGATCTCGCTCTTGGTGGCGTCGAGGAGTCCTGCCTCCACGGCCGCCAAACCCGCCTGGACATCGGCCTCAAGAGCCTGGTCCCGCACGCTAAGACCGAACGGCCCGACGACGGTCACGAGGGGGTCTCCTGTCTGCTGACGCCTGCTTCTGCTGCCGACGATCACACGGATTGTCGATGTGTCGCTCGATTCACTCAAGTCAGCGTATCCGGTCGCGTTTCGATCACCATGGGCGCCTTCCCGCCACCCCCGGTATGTTCGTGATCAGCTCATACGACCAGGAGTGGCCGTTTTGTCCCGAACAGCGATCGATACCGACACCGACGGCGAGCAGCCGCCCCCCGAGGACGATCATGCCTTCTTCGGCCACCCGAAGGGGCTTCTCACTCTCTCCGGTCTGGAGGTCTGGGAGCGGTTCTCGTTCCTCGGCATGCAGGCGATCCTCGTCCTCTACTTCGCCGACACCGTCGCGAACGAGGGCCTGGGCATGGACGCGGGCACGGCCGCCTCCGTCGCCGCGGCCTACGGCACGCTCGTCTACCTGGTGTCCGTGGGCGGCGGCTGGCTCGCCGACCGCATCCTCGGCTCGTACCGGGCCGTCCTGTGGGGCGGCATCCTGATCGCCCTCGGCCACTACTCCATGGCCGTGCCGACGGCCGGCATGACCTGGGTGGGCCTCGGCCTGATCAGCGCCGGCACCGGACTGCTCAAGCCGAACGTCGCCACCATGGTCGGCAAGCTCTACGGCACCGACGACGACCGCCGTGACGCGGGCTTCGCCCTCTACTACATGGCGATCAACATCGGTGCCTTCGCCGGACCGCTGATCACCGGCTGGCTCGCCGACCACCGCGGCTACCACTGGGGCTTCTCCGCGGCGGCCGTCGGCATGACCCTCGGCCTGCTCCAGTACGTCCTGGGCCGCCGTCACCTGGCCGGGCGCAAGCACTCCGCCGAATTCGCGCTCGCCCCCGACGCCATGCGCCGGGCCGTCCGCCTGATCGTCCTCGGACTGGTCGCCGTGGCGGCCCTGGGAGGCCTGCTTGCCGGGGTCGGCTGGCTGACGATGGACCGTTTCGTCGACCTGCTGACGCTCATCTCGGTGATCGCCCCGGTCGTCTACTTCTGGGTGATGTTCAAGAGCCCCCGGGTCACGGCGGAGGAGCGCGGCCGGCTGAAGCCGTACGTCGTGCTCTTCCTGGCCTCGGTGGTCTTCAACTTCATCCTCTTCCAGGCGTACTCGACGATGATCCTGCTGGCCTCCACCAACGCCCGCACCACCATCCTCGGCTTCGACTTCCCGGCCAGTTGGTACGCCTCCGCCCTCGGCGCCTTCGAGGTGGCGCTCGCGCCCGTCGTGGCCGCCGCCTGGGCGCGGATGGGGCACAAGCAGCCGCACGTCTCGAACAAGATCGCCTTCGGCGTGATCCTGGGCGGCCTGTCGTTCCTGCTGATGGCGCTGCCGACGTCCGGGCACGCGGACGACACGTACCGCATGGCGGCCTGGTGGATCGTCGGCTCGTACCTGCTGCTGGGGCTCGGCGACGTGCTCCTGGAGACCTCCGGGATGTCGGCGACCAGCAAACTCGCGCCGAAGGCCTTCTCCAGCCAGACGATGTCGCTCTGGTTCCTCTCCCTCGCGCTCGCCAACGGCATCCAGGCGCAGACGGTGAAGCTGTACGACGACGTCTCCAAGCCCGCCTACTTCGGCGTCAACGGCGCCATCGCCGTCCTCGCGGGCCTCGTCGTGATCGCCATGGCGCCCTGGCTGCGCCGCACCATGCACCCCGTCCACTGAGGTCCGTGGAGGTCCGCCATGAAGATCCGTACCGAGTTCCCGTACGAGACGACCCGCGAGGACGTCCGGATCCCGCTGGAGGACGGCACGCGGCTGTACGCCCGGATCTGGCGCCCGGTCACCGACGAGCCCGTCCCCGCGCTCCTGGAGTACCTCCCGTACCGCCTGAGCGACTGGACGGCGCCCCGGGACTGGCAGCGCCACCCCTGGTACGCCGGGCAGGGCTACGCCTCCGTACGCGTCGACGTGCGCGGGCACGGCAACAGCGAGGGGCTGCCGGGCGACGAGTACGACGCCGTGGAGCTGGCGGACGGCGTGGCGGTGGTGAACTGGCTCGCCGAGCAGCCCTGGTGCACGGGGAAGGTCGGTATGTTCGGGATCTCCTGGGGCGGCTTCAACGCGCTCCAGATCGCCGCGCTCGCCCCGGAGCCGCTGAAGGCGATCGTCACGGTCTGCTCGACCGACGACCGCTACGACAACGACGTCCACTACATGGGCGGCTCCGTCCTCGCCGTCGACATGCACGCCTGGGCGGCGACCATGCTCGCCTTCGTCTGCCGGCCGCCGGACCCGCTTCACGTGGGCGAGGAGTGGCGGGAGATGTGGCTGCGGCGCCTGGAGGCCGTGGACCCGTTCATCCACACCTGGCTCGCCCACCAGACCCGCGACGACTACTGGAAGCACGGCAGCGTCTGCGAGGACTACGGGGCGATCGGTGCGGCCGTCCTGGCCGTGGGCGGCTGGCACGACCCGTACCGGGACACCGTGCTGCGCCTGGTGGAGCACCTCCCGCAGGACCGGGTGCGCGGGATCATCGGGCCGTGGTCGCACCAGTACCCGGACCGCGGGCTCCCGCCGGGGCCGGCGATCGGCTTCCTCCAGGAGACGCTGCGCTGGTGGGACCACCACCTCAAGGGCGCGGACAATGACGTGATGGCGGAGCCGCTGCTGCGCTCCTGGATCAGCGCCTCGCACCCGCCGGCGACCGTCTACGAGGAGCTGCCGGGCCGCTGGGTCAGCGACCCGGCCTGGCCGTCCCCGAACGTCACACCCGTCACGTACGCCTTCCAGGGCGACCCTGTCGTGGTCGAATCGCCGCAGCAGACGGGCCTGGACGCGGGGCGCTTCTTCCCCTTCGGCAACGACGCGGACCTGCCGCCGGACCAGCGGGACGAGGACGCCCATTCAGCCTGCTTCGACTTCGCCGTACCGGAGGACGGGGAGCCGATCGAGATCCTGGGCCGCCCGGCGGTGAGCCTGACGGTTCGCGCGGGCGCGCCCACCGGCCAGGTGATCGCCCGCCTCTGCGACGTCGCCCCGGACGGCTCGTCGACCCTGGTGACCCGGGGCGCGCTGAACCTCTCCGCCCGCCACGGCCGCGACCGTGCGGTCGAGGCGCAGGTAGGCGAGGTGGAGACCGTCGTCTTCGAGCTGAACGGCATCGGCCACACGTTCCCGCCCGGCCACCGGGTCCGCCTCGCGGTCTCCTCCGCGTACTGGCCCTGGATCTGGCCCCAGCCGGACGCGGCCGGTTTCACCCTCGCCCCGACCACCTCGAACCTGACGCTCCCGGTCCGTCGCCCCACGACGGACGCGGTCGAGTGGCAGGAGCCGGAACAGTCCGAGCCCCTGGGCGTGGTGATCCCGGCGACCCTGGAGGAGCCCCGCCCTGAGCGCCTGGTCGTACGGGACGTGGCCAGGGGCGAATGGCGCCTGGAGGTCGACCCCCGCTACGGCGGCACCCGGGTCTACCCGGACGGCCTGGAGTTCACCGAGGACGCCCTGGAGACCTACACGATCACCGAGAACGACCCCCTGTCGGCCCGCACCCGCTCCGACTGGTCGATCCGCCTCCACCGCCCGGAACTCTCCTGGGACGTGAGGATCGACTCGCGCTCGGAGATCCGTTGCGACGCGGACGCGTTCATGACGTCGAACGAGGTGGTGTGCAAGGAGGGCGACGAAGTCCTCTTCCACCGGACCTGGGAGAAGAGGATTCCGCGTACGGCGGGGTGAGCGGTACGCAGGCGTCCGCGCCAAAGGGGCCCGCGTTCCTCATGGAACGCGGGCCCCTCTTCACTGCTCGGATCAGGCGTCCGCGCCGGCCTTACGGCGGCGGACGACGAACATCGCGCCGGCGCCGAGGGCGACGGCCGCGGCGCCCGCGAGGGCGATCTGCGGCACGGCGTCGTTCGAACCGGTGTTGGCGAGCGTGCCGGTGGTCACCGGGGTGGTGGAGGTGCCGCCCTGGGTGGTGGTGTTCGTCTTGCCCGGGGTGCCCTGGGCGTCCTCCACCTTGCCCGGGTCGGTGCCCTTGGCGAGGATCTGGAACTTGTACTCGGTCAGGTCCGGCGTGCCGCCGCAGGTCCCGTCCTCGTTCCAGAAGTCGCCCGCGGCGAAGGTGATGCCCTGGCCGGCGGGGGCGCTCGCGTCCACCTTCAGGCGGAGCTTGATGTCGGCGGAGGCCTTGGGCTTCAGGGCGCCGACCGGCAGCTCCTCGGCGACGGGGACGTCGTTCCACGCGCCCTTGCCCTTGACGACCTCGTACCACTCCAGGTCGAGGTACTTGTCGAGGGGCTTGAGGCCCTTCTCGTCGAAGGCGTGGAGGGCGACGAAGGCGTACGCCTCGTCCAGCGTCCGGTCGCTGCCGTTGGTCAGGCGCAGCTTGAAGTCGACGGTGGTGCCGGCGACGACCTTCGAGGGCAGGCCCTGGACGACGGAGGTGAACTTGTCGTCGGGGAAGCAGTCCTCGTGCGGCGGCTCCTCCTCCTCTTCCTCCTTGGCCTCGTCCTCGGCCTTCTTCAGCGCCTCCTTGGCGGCGTTCAGGGTCTTGAGAGCCTCATCCCTGACCTTCTGGGCCTCGCCGATCTTCCTGGCGGTGGCGACCCGCGCGTCGTCGATCTTCGTGCCCGCCTTCACCACCTCCGTGTCGGCGGCGGTCTTCGCGGCGGCGGCCTCGGCCGCGGCCGTCTCCGCGTTGGTGACGGCCAGCTCCGCGGCGGCCTTCTCCTCGGCGGTGGCCTCGGGCGGGAGCGCGGCGAGGGCGGCCTTGGCCTCCGTCACCTTGGTGTCGGCGGCGGTCTTCTTGGTGGCGGCCTCGGCGGCGGCCGTCTTGGCGGCGGCGAGGGCGACCTGGAGCTCGTGCTCGGGCTTGGCGAAGGCCTCCAGGGCCTTGATGAGGTCCGCGACAGTGAGGAGGGACGCGTCGTACGCCGCCTGCGCGGCCTCGACGTCCTTCTTCAGCTGCTCGATGGTCTTCTTCTGCTCCTGCGTCTGCGCGGGAGCGGCCGGCTTGGTGTCGGCGAACGCCGGGGCGGCCGACAGGAAGACGACAGGGGTCGTCACGGCGGCGGCCACGGCCGTCGCGAGCATGCGGCGAATCTTCAAGGTGGACCTTTTCTGGTCAGGAGCGGTCGGGCGAAGACAGAGCAAGGGGGAGTCGCTCCTGCGGGAGCCTCACGCGGCGCGACAGTGCCGTGATGGTATGACCCGGACAAGGCCCCGGAAAAGAAGGAATTGAACGCGCTCAGTCGGGTCACGCACCCTCAGCTCGCCCCCGGGACGAATAAACCGCGCAAACATGGACAGTTGTGCACGGAGGTGGCAGTTTCTCTGTGATCCATGTCATCCGCGCCCGGCGGCCCGCCCCGTAACGTGTCCTCCACACCCGTGAAAGCGAGGCAAGCACCGATGCCCGAGCAGTCCCCGCTCGACCTGGCCGAGGGCGATCCCTTCGGCCCGCACAACCTTCCGTACGGCGTCTTCTCCCCCGCCGACGAGCCCGACCGGCGGAGGGTCGGCGTCCGCATCGGCGGTCATGTGCTCGACGCAGGGGCCGCGGCGCACGCGCTCGGTTCGCCGTACGCCGCGCTGCTCGCCCAGCCCAGCCTCAACCCGCTGCTGGCCGCCGGCCGCACCGCCTGGCGCGACGTCCGCAGGGCCCTGACGGGCTGGGTGACCGTACCCGCGCACCGGCCGGTCATAGAGCCGCTGCTGTACGCGCTCGACACGGTCACGCTCCACCTGCCGTTCGAGGTCGCGGACTACGTCGACTTCTACGCGAGCGAGCACCACGCCACCAACGTGGGCCGGATGTTCCGCCCCGACGGCGACGCACTCACCCCCAACTGGAAGCACCTGCCGATCGGTTACCACGGGCGCGCCGGTACGGTCGTCGTCTCCGGCACCGATGTCGTACGCCCCGCCGGTCAGCGCAAGGCGCCCACCGATCCCGCCCCGGTCTTCGGGCCCTCGGTGAAGCTGGACATCGAGGCCGAGGTCGGCTTCGTCGTCGGCACCCCCTCCCCGCACGGCACCCCGGTCCCGCTGGCCGACTTCCGTGAGCACGTCTTCGGCCTGACGCTCCTCAACGACTGGTCGGCGCGCGACATCCAGGCCTGGGAGTACGTCCCGCTCGGCCCCTTCCTCGGCAAGTCGTTCGCGACGTCCGTCTCCGCCTGGGTGACCCCCCTGGAGGCCCTCGACGCGGCCCGCACGGCCCCGCCGGCCCGGGAGTTCGACCTCCTCCCCTACCTGGACGACTCCACGGACGAGGAGCCAGGCGGCTTCGACCTGCGGATCACCGTCGAGATCAACGGCCAGGTCGTCTCCGAGCCGCCGTTCGCCACCATGTACTGGACCGCCGCCCAGCAGCTGGCCCACATGACGGTCAACGGCGCCTCGCTACGCACCGGCGACCTGTACGGCTCCGGCACGGTCTCCGGGCCCGAGGTCCACCAGCGCGGCTCGCTCCTCGAACTGACGTGGAACGGCCGCGACCCGCTCGAACTGCCCACCGGCAAGCGGACGTTCCTGGAGGACGGCGACGAGGTCACGCTCACCGCCTGGGCCCCGGGTCCGGACGGTACGCAGGTCGCGCTCGGCGAGGTCACCGGGCGGATCGTGGCAGCTCCGGGCGCCTGAGGGCGGTCGCCCCGATGGGTCACCCGGCGTGCGGTGACCCGTCGGGGCTGCGCATGCTGCTCGCAGGGCCCAGGGGGAGCCCCGCTCGACGCAGGCGCCCCCTCCGGGGCGCGCGCCCACCTCTCAAGGAGCACGCACATGCCCGCACGACCCCGTCCGCTCATAGCCGCGCTCGGCCTCGCCGCCGCCATGTCGCTGGCCCTGACGACGGCCCCGGCCTCGGCCGCGAACCCGGTCACGGACTGGCCCCACCCGGACCTGGAGAAGACGTACGCCGCCACGGTGAAGTACAAGTCGGAGCAGGCGGCCATCGCCGACGGCTACCTCCGGACGGACGAATGTGTGGAGGACCCGGAGCTCGGCGGGATGGGCTACCACTACGTCAAGCCGGAGCACATCGGCTCGACCGATCCGACCAAGCCCGCCGCCGTGCTGTACGCGGACGACGACAAGGGCAAGCGGAAGCTGGTCGCACTCGAGTGGGTCGTCCCCAACACCGGCCAGCCGCGGCCCGAGCTCTTCGACCGCGGCTTCGACGGGCCGTTCGACTTCGAACCCGTGGGCCCGCACTACTCCCTGCACGCCTGGATCTTCAAGAAGAACCCGGCGGGCGTCTTCGCCCCGTACAACCCGAAGGTCACGTGCGACTGCCCGACGGGCACGGCGCACCCCTAGGCACACGCGTCAGGGCCCGGCCCCCGCTCGCGCGGAGACCGGGCCCTGGAGCGCGTCGCTAGCGGACGAACACGCTCGCCTGGCCCGCCAGGTCCAGGAAGTACTGCGGCGCGAGGCCCAGCACCAGCGTGACCGCGACGCCCACCGTGATCGTGGCCGCCGTGAAGACCGAGGGCACCGCGACCGTGGGGCCGTCCGCCTTCGGCTCGCTGAAGAACATCAGCACGATCACCCGGATGTAGAAGAACGCGGCGATCGCCGACGAGACGACACCGACGACGACCAGCGCGCCCGCGCCGCCCTCGGCCGCCGCCTTGAAGACAGCGAACTTCCCCGAGAAGCCGGAGGTCAGCGGGATGCCGGCGAAGGCGAGCAGGAAGACCGCGAAGACCGCCGCGACGAGCGGCGAACGGCGGCCAAGGCCCGCCCACTTGGACAGGTGCGTCGCCTCGCCGCCCGCGTCCCGCACCAGCGTGACGACCGCGAACGCGCCGATCGTCACGAAGGAGTACGCGCCCAGGTAGAAGAGCACGGACGAGATGCCCGAGGGCGTCGCCGCGATGACACCGGCGAGCAGGAAGCCCGCGTGCGCGATCGAGGAGTACGCGAGGAGCCGCTTGATGTCCGTCTGCGTGATCGCGACGATCGCGCCGCCCAGCATGGTGACGATGGCGACGCCCCACATGACCGGCCGCCAGTCCCAGGTGAGGCCCGGCAGCACCACGTACAGCAGGCGCAGCAGGGCGCCGAACGCGGCGACCTTCGTCGCGGCCGCCATGAAGCCGGTGACGGGGGTCGGCGCGCCCTGGTAGACGTCCGGGGTCCACATGTGGAACGGCACGGCGCCGACCTTGAACAGCAGCCCCATGAGGACCAGGGCGAAGCCGATGAGCAGCAGCACGTCGTTGCCCATGGTCTGGGCGAGGGCCGGGTCGACCGAGGCGACCGAGCCGTCGACGACGTTGGCGATGGTGGCGTACGAGACGGAGCCCGCGTAGCCGTAGAGCAGGGCGATGCCGAAGAGCAGGAACGCCGAGGAGAAGGCGCCGAGGAGGAAGTACTTGACCGCGGCCTCCTGCGACATCAGCCGCCTGCGGCGGGCGACGGCGCAGAGCAGGTAGAGCGGGAGGGAGAAGACCTCCAGGGCGATGAAGAGCGTCAGGAGGTCGTTGGCGGCCGGGAAGACCAGCATGCCGGCGATGGCGAACAGCGCCAGCGGGAACACCTCGGTGGTGGTGAACCCGGCCTTGACGGCCGCCTTCTCCTGGTCGCTGCCGGGGACGGCGGCGGCCTCGGCGGCGAAGGAGTCGACCCTGTGGCCGTGGTCGGCCGGGTCGAGCCTGCGCTCGGCGAAGGTGAAGACGGCGACGAGCGAGGCCAGCAGGATCGTGCCCTGGAGGAAGAGCGCCGGACCGTCGACGGCGATGGCTCCCATGGCGGCGATGTGCGCCTTGGTGGAGCCGTAGCCGCCGGCGGCGAGGCCGATGATCGCGGCGAAGGCGGCGACCAGCGCGAGCACGGTCAGGAACACCTGGGAGTGGTAACGGACCTTGCGGGGCACGAAGGCCTCGGCGAGGACGCTGAGGACCGCGGCGCCGACCACGATGAGTACGGGTGAGAGCTGGACGTACTCGATGTGGGGTGCGGGGATCTTCGCCAACGGCTCGGCAGCCGTCGTCCACAGGCTGTGGACGGAAGGCGCGACGGCGGATGCACTCACTTGGCCGCCTCCAGGTTCTCGACGGGCACGGCGGGCTCGGGGTCCTTCTGCTGGACGTCGGACATGGTGTGCGTGACGGCGGGGTTCACGATGTCCGTCAGCGGCTTCGGGAACACCCCGAGGAAGATCAGCAGGGCGATCAGCGGGGCGACGACGACCAGTTCGCGCGCCCGCAGGTCCGGCATCGTCCGGATCTCCTCCGTCTTCACCGGGCCGGTCATCGTCCGCTGGTAGAGGACGAGGGTGTAGAGCGCGGCGAGGACGATGCCGGTCGTGGCGATGATGCCGGCGACCGGGTAGCGGGCGAACGTGCCGACGAGGACCAGGAATTCACTGACGAAGGGCGCGAGCCCCGGCAGCGACAGCGTGGCCAGACCGCCGACCAGGAAGGTGCCGGCGAGCACCGGGGCGACCTTCTGCACACCGCCGTAGTCCGCGATGAGCCGCGAGCCGCGCCGGCTGATCAGGAAGCCGGCGACCAGCATCAGGGCGGCCGTCGAGATCCCGTGGTTGACCATGTACAGCGTCGCGCCGCTCTGGCCCTGGGTGGTCATCGCGAAGATGCCCATGATGATGAAGCCGAAGTGCGAGATCGAGGCGTACGCGACCAGGCGCTTGATGTCCCGCTGGCCGACCGCGACCAGCGCGCCGTACACGATGCTGATCAGGGCGAGCACGATGATCGCGGGGGTGGCCCACTTCGAGGCCTCCGGGAAGAGCTGGAGGCAGAAGCGGAGCATCGCGAACGTGCCGACCTTGTCGACGACCGCGGTGATGAGCACGGCGACCGGTGCGGTCGCCTCCCCCATCGCGTTGGGCAGCCACGTGTGCAGCGGCCAGAGCGGCGCCTTCACCGCGAAGGCGAAGAAGAAGCCGAGGAACAGCAGCCGTTCGGTGTTGGTCGCCATCTCCAGCTGCCCGCTCGCGCGGGCCTCGGCGATCTCGGTGAGGGAGAAGTTTCCCGCGACCACGTAGAGCCCGATGACGGCGGCCAGCATGATCAGACCGCCGACCAGGTTGTACAGCAGGAACTTCACGGCCGCGTACGAGCGCTGGGCCGCCGCGTTCTCGTCGGAGCCCGCGTGGGCGCGGTCGCCGAAGCCGCCGATGAGGAAGTACATCGGGATGAGCATGGCTTCGAACAGGATGTAGAAGAGGAAGACGTCGGTGGCCTCGAAGGAGAGGATCACCATCGCCTCGACCATCAGGATCAGGGCGAAGAAGCCCTGGGTCGGCCGCCAGCGCGTGGACTTCGTCTCCAGGGGGTCGGCGTCGTGCCAGCCGGCCAGGATGACGAAGGGGATCAGCAGGGCGGTGAGCGCGATCAGCGCCACCCCGATGCCGTCCACGCCCAGTTCGTAGCGGACGCCGAAGTCCTTGATCCAGGCGTGGGACTCGACGAGCTGGTACCGGTCGCCGCCGGGCTCGAAGCGGATCATGACGACCGCCGCGAGCACCAGCGTGACCAGGGAGACCAGCAGGGCCAGCCACTTGGCCGCGGTACGGCGGGCGGCGGGGACGGCGGCGGTGAGGATCGCACCGACCGCGGGCACCGCTGCCGTCACCGTAAGGAGCGGGAAGGACATGACAGTTACACCGCCCTCATCAGCAGGGTCGCGGTGATCAGCACCGCCGTACCTCCGAACATGGAGACCGCATACGTGCGGGCGTAGCCGTTCTGCAGCTTGCGCAGCCGGCCGGAGAGACCGCCGACCGAGGCGGCGGTGCCGTTGACGACCCCGTCGACCAGGCTGTGGTCGACGTAGACGAGCGAGCGGGTGAGGTGCCTGCCGCCCGTCACGAAGACGGCGTGGTTGAAGTCGTCCTGAAGCAGGTCGCGGCGGGCGGCCCGGGTGAGCAGCGAGCCGCGCGGGGCGGTGACGGGGACCGGGCGGCGCCCGTACTGGAGGTAGGCGAGGCCGACGCCGATCACCATGACGGCGACCGTGGCGGCGGTGACGGCCGCGGCGCTGATCGGCGGGTGTCCGTGCTCGAACGCGGTCACCGGCTCCAGCCACTTCACGAATCCGGCGAACTCGAAGACCGCACCGCCGCCGATGGAGCCGACGGCCAGCAGGATCATCGGGATCGTCATGGACTTCGGCGACTCGTGCGGGTGCGGCATCTCCCCCTTGTCGTCGGCCTGCCAGCGCTTCTCGCCGAAGAAGGTCATCAGCATCACGCGGGTCATGTAGTACGCGGTGATGGCCGCGCCCAGCAGCGTGACCGCGCCGAGGATCCAGCCCTCGGTGCCGCCCTTGGCGAAGGCCGCCTCGATGATCTTGTCCTTGGAGAAGAAGCCGGACAGGCCCGGGAAGCCGATGATCGCGAGGTAGCCGAGGCCGAAGGTGACGAAGGTGACCGGCATGTACTTCCGCAGGCCGCCGTACTTCCTCATGTCCACCTCGTCGTTCATGCCGTGCATGACCGATCCGGCGCCGAGGAAGAGCCCGGCCTTGAAGAAGCCGTGCGTGACCAGGTGCATGATCGCGAAGACGTAGCCGATGGGGCCGAGGCCGGCCGCCAGGATCATGTAGCCGATCTGCGACATCGTCGAGCCGGCCAGGGCCTTCTTGATGTCGTCCTTCGCGCAACCGACGATCGCACCGAAGAGGAGCGTGACCGCGCCGACCACGACGACCACGAGCTGGGCGTCCGGCGCGCCGTTGAAGATAGCGGCGGAGCGGACGATCAGATAGACACCGGCGGTGACCATGGTGGCCGCGTGGATGAGGGCCGAGACCGGCGTCGGGCCTTCCATCGCGTCCCCGAGCCAGGACTGCAGCGGGACCTGGGCCGACTTGCCGCAGGCGGCGAGCAGCAGCATCAGGCCGAGCGCCGTCAGCGTCCCCTCGGACGTCTCCCCCACCGAGGAGAGCACCGACCCGAAGGCGAAGGTCCCGAAGGTGGTGAACATGATCATGATGGCGATCGACAGGCCCATGTCGCCGACCCGGTTGACCAGGAAGGCCTTCTTGGCGGCGGTGGCCGCGGTGGGCTTGTGCTGCCAGAAACCGATCAGGAGGTACGAGGCGAGGCCGACGCCCTCCCAGCCGAAGTAGAGGAGCAGGTAGTTGTCGGCGAGGACGAGCAGCAGCATCGCCGCGAGGAACAGGTTCAGATAGCCGAAGAAGCGGCGCTTGCGCTCGTCGTGCTCCATGTACCCGATCGAGTACAGGTGGATCAGCGAGCCGACGCCGGTGATCAGCAGGACGAACGTCATCGACAGCTGGTCGAGCTGGAAGGCGATGTCCGCCTGGAACCCCTCGACCGGGATCCAGCTGAACAGCCGCTGGTGCAGGGCCCGGTCGTCGACGCTCCTGCCGAGCATGTCCACGAAGAGGACGGCGCCGATGACGAAGGAGACGGCCGCGAGCACCGTGCCGAGCAGCGGCCCGGCCTTGTCCATGCGCCGCCCGCCGCACAGCAGGACGGCCGCTCCCAGCAGAGGCGCCGCGATGAGCAGAGCGATCAGATTGTCCACAATTCAGCCCCTTACAGCTTCATCAGGCTGGCGTCGTCGACCGAGGCCGAGTGGCGGGAACGGAACAGCGACACGATGATCGCGAGCCCGACGACGACCTCCGCGGCGGCGACGACCATCGTGAAGAAGGCGATGATCTGGCCGTCGAGGTTGCCGTGCATCCGGGAGAAGGCGACGAACGCGAGGTTGCAGGCGTTGAGCATCAGCTCGACGCACATGAAGACCACGATCGCGTTGCGCCGGATCAGCACCCCGGCCGCGCCGATGGTGAACAACAGGGCGGCGAGATAGAGATAGTTGACCGGGTTCATCGCGTGGCCTCCTCTTCGTCCCGGCTGCCGGCGGCGTCGCGCCTACCGGCGGCGTCCCGGTGGCCGACGGCGTCCCGGTCCCGGCCCAGCCGCTCCTGCGCGCGCTGCTCCAGCGCCTTCAGGTCGGCCAGCGCCTCGCCGGACACGTCACGGACCTGGCCGCGCTTGCGCAGCGTCTGCATCACGGTCAGCTCGGCGGGCGTGCCGTCGGGCAGCAGACCGGCGATGTCCACCGCGTTGTGCCGGGCGTAGACACCCGGCGCGGGCAGCGGCGGCACGTGCTTGCCTTCCCGTACGCGCTGCTCCGACAGCTCCCGCTGGGTGCGTGCCCGTTCGGTGCGCTCGCGGTGGGTGAGGACCATCGCGCCGACGGCCGCGGTGATGAGCAGCGCGCCGGTGATCTCGAAGGCGAAGACGTACTTGGTGAAGATGAGGGCGGCGAGGCCCTCCACGTTTCCGCCGTACGCCCCGTTGGCGGCGCCGAGTCCGTTGAACTCCGTCAGGGAGGCCTGGCCGATGCCGGCGATCAGCAGGATGCCGAAGCCGAGCCCGCAGGCGGCGGCCCACCAGCGCTGGCCCTTGATGGTCTCCTTCAGCGAGTCCGCGGCCGTGACACCGACCAGCATGACGATGAAGAGGAAGAGCATCATGATCGCGCCGGTGTAGACGACGATCTGGACGATGCCGAGGAAGTACGCGCCGTTGGCGAGGTAGAAGACCGCGAGGACGATCATCGTGCCGGCCAGCGACAGCGCGCTGTGCATGGCCTTCTTCATCAGGACCGTGGCGAGCGCGCCGATGACGGCGACGGTGCCCAGGACCCAGAACTGGAAGGCCTCACCGCCGGAGGTGCTGTACGCGGCCAGGGTCTCCGGCGCGAGGACGGCGCTCATGCGTCCACCTCTTCCGACTCGCCCTTCTCCCCCTTGGACGTGGCGACCTGCTGGACGGTGCCCGGGGCGGCCTCGGTGACCAGGCCCCGGTAGTAGTCCTGCTCGTCCATGCCCGGGAAGATCGAGTGCGGGGAGTCGACCATGCCCTCCTCCAGGCCCGCGAGGAGCTGCTCCTTGGTGAAGATCAGGTTCGCCCGCGAGGTGTCGGCCAGCTCGAACTCGTTCGTCATCGTCAGCGCCCGCGTCGGGCAGGCCTCGATGCACAGGCCGCAGAAGATGCAGCGGGCGTAGTTGATCTGGTAGACGCGGCCGTACCGCTCGCCCGGGGAGTAGCGCTCCTCGTCGGTGTTGTCCGCGCCCTCCACGTAGATGGCGTCCGCGGGACAGGCCCAGGCGCACAGCTCGCAGCCCACGCACTTCTCAAGTCCGTCCGGATGACGGTTGAGCTGGTGGCGGCCGTGGAAGCGGGGCGCCGTCGTCTTGCGCTCCTCCGGGTACTGCTCGGTCAGCCGCTTCTTGAACATGGCCTTGAAGGTCACGCCGAAGCCGGCCACCGGATTCTGGAAATCAGACACCGTCCGTCTCCTTTCCCTCACTCGCAGTAGCAGTATCGGGGCCACCACTGACAACCAGGTCGCGATCCACACGCGGCCTGCGCCGCGGCACGGGCGGCAGGGACTGTCCGGGCTTGGGCGGTACGGGGAACCCACCGGCCATCGGGTCGAACGGCGGCTCGTCCTCCACCTCGGCCGCCTTCGCCCGCTTGTCGCGGAACATGTCGGCGACGAAGGAGATCAGCAGGACGCCGATCACGGCTCCGGCGACGTAGAGCACGATCGTCTGGAACGCGAAGTTCTCGTTGCGCAGGGCCCGGACGGTGGCGACCAGCATCAGCCAGAGCACCGAGACAGGGATGAGGACCTTCCAGCCGAGCTTCATCAGCTGGTCGTAGCGGACGCGGGGAAGCGTGCCGCGCAGCCAGATGAAGAAGAACAGCAGCAGCTGCACCTTGAGGATGAACCAGAGCATCGGCCACCAGCCGTGGTTCGCGCCCTCCCAGAAGGTGGAGACCGGGTACGGGGCGCGCCAGCCGCCCAGGAAGAGCGTCACGGAGACCGCGGAGACCGTCACCATGTTCACGTACTCGGCGAGCATGAACATCGCGAACTTGATGGAGGAGTACTCGGTGTTGAAGCCGCCGACGAGGTCGCCCTCGGACTCCGGCATGTCGAAGGGGGCGCGGTTGGTCTCGCCGACCATCGTGACGATGTAGATGATGAACGAGACCGGCAGCAGGATGATGAACCAGCGGTCGGCCTGTGCCTCGACGATCGCCGAGGTCGACATCGACCCGGCGTAGAGGAAGACGGAGGCGAACGCGGCGCCCATGGCGATCTCGTAGGAGATCATCTGGGCGCAGGAGCGCAGGCCGCCGAGGAGCGGGTACGTGGAGCCGGAGGACCAGCCGGCGAGCACGATGCCGTAGATGCCGACGGAGGCGATCGCGAGGACGTACAGCATCGCGATCGGCAGGTCGGTGAGCTGCATCGTGGTGCGGTGGCCGAAGATCGAGACCTCGTTGCCGGCCGGGCCGAACGGGATCACGGCGATGGCCATGAACGCGGGGGCGGCGGCGATGATCGGCGCGAGGATGTAGACGACCTTGTCGGCGCGCTTGACGACGACGTCCTCCTTCAGCATCAGCTTGATGCCGTCCGCGAGGGACTGGAGGAATCCCCAGGGTCCGTGCCGGTTGGGCCCGATGCGCAGCTGCATCCAGGCGACGACCTTGCGCTCCCACACGATGGAGAAGAGCACGGTGACCATGAGGAAGGCGAAGCAGAAGACGGCCTTGATCGCGACGAGCCACCAGGGGTCGGTCCCGAACATGGAGAGGTCTTCCGCGGCGAGCAGCGTGGTCATGCCTGCACCTCCGTCGACGTCGCCGCGCCGATGCGGACCAGGTCGCCCGGGTGGGCGCCGGTGTCGGAGAGGACGCCGCCCGCCGCGGAGTTGAGGGGGAGCCAGACCACGCGGTCGGGCATCTCCGTCACCTGGAGCGGGAAGCGGGTCGTGCCCGCGGGGCCCGTGACGGCGAGGACGTCGCCGTCCTTGACGCCCGTCTCGGCCGCGGTGGTGGCCGAGAGGCGGGCGACGGCCGCGTGGCGGGTGCCGGCGAGCGCCGTGTCGCCCTCCTGGAGGCGGCCCAGGTCGAGCAGGAGCCGGTGTCCGGCGAGAACCGCCTCGCCCTCGCCCGGGCGGGGCGCGGGCTGTGCGGGCTCGGTCGGCTCCGAGGCCCGCCGGCCGTCCCAGCCGCCGAGCCGGTCCAGCTCCCGGCGGACCGACCGCAGGTCGGGCAGGGCCAGGTGCGCGTCGAGGGCGTCGGCGAGCATGTGGAGCACGCGCGTGTCGCTCGGCGCAAGGGTCCGGGTCATGTGCTCGGGCTTGAGCGCGGCCTCGAAGAGCCGTGCCCTGCCTTCCCAGTTGAGGAAGGTGCCGGACTTCTCGGCGACCGCGGCGACCGGCAGGACCACGTCGGCCCGCTCGGTGACCTCGCTCGGCCGCAGCTCCAGGGAGACCACGAACGCCGCGTCGAGGGCTTCACGCGCGCGTGCCGGGTCCGGCAGGTCGCGGAGCTCGACGCCGCCGACGAGCAGCGCGCCCAGTTCGCCGGTGGCCGCGGCCTCGACGATCTGGCCGGTGTCGCGGCCGTAGCCGTGCGGAAGGTCGCGTACGCCCCAGGCGGCGGCGACCTCCTCACGCGCGCGTGGGTCGGTCGCGGGGCGGCCGCCGGGCAGCAGCGTCGGGATGGCGCCGGCTTCGAGCGCGCCGCGCTCTCCGGCCCGGCGCGGGATCCACACCAGCTTGGCGCCGGTCGCCGCCGCCGTCCGTACGGCGGCGGTCAGCCCGCCCGGTACGGCGGCGAGCCGCTCGCCGACCACGACGACCGCGCCGTCCTGGCGGAGTGCCTCCGCCGCCCGCGTACCGTCCTCGTCGAGCCCGACCCGGGAGGTGAGCGCGTCGAGCCACTCGGTCTCGGTGCCGGGCGCGGCCGGCAGCAGCGTGCCGCCCGCCTTCTCCAGGCCGCGGGTCGCGAACGCGGCCAGCGCGTACGTCTTCTGGCCGTGCTTGCGCCAGGCCTTGCGCAGCCGCAGGAAGACGCCGGGCGCCTCCTCCTCGGACTCGAAGCCGACGAGCAGCACGGCCGGGGCGGCTTCGAGCGCGGTGTACGTCACTCCGCTGCCGTCCAGATCGCGTCCACGGCCGGCGACCTGCGAGGCCAGGAAGTCGGCCTCCTCGCTGGAGTGGACCCGGGCCCGGAAGTCGACGTCGTTGGTGTCGAGGGCGACGCGGGCGAACTTGGCGTACGCGTAGGAGTCCTCGACGGTCAGCCGGCCGCCGGCCAGGACGCCGGTACGGCCCCGGACCAGTCCACGGGCCGCCGCCTCCAGGGCCTCCGGCCAGGACGCCGGCTCCAGCGCGCCCGTCTCCGGGTTCCGTACGAGGGGGGTGGTGAGCCGGTCACGCTGCTGGGCGTACCGGAAGGCGAACCGCCCCTTGTCGCACACCCACTCCTCGTTGACCTCCGGGTCCTCCGCCGCGAGCCGCCGCATGACCTTGCCGCGCCGGTGGTCGGTGCGCGTGGCGCAGCCGCCCGCGCAGTGCTCGCAGACGCTCGGCGAGGACACCAGGTCGAAGGGGCGGGAGCGGAACCGGTACGCGGCCGAGGTCAGCGCGCCCACCGGGCAGATCTGGATGGTGTTCCCGGAGAAGTACGACTCGAACGGGTCGCCCTCGCCGGTGCCGACCTGCTGGAGCGCGCCGCGCTCGAGGAGCTCGATCATCGGGTCGCCGGCGATCTGGTTCGAGAACCGGGTGCAGCGGGCGCACAGCACGCACCGCTCGCGGTCGAGCAGCACCTGCGTGGAGATCGGTACCGGCTTCTCGAAGGTCCGCTTCTTGCCGTCGAAGCGGGACTCGGCCTGCCCGTGGGACAGCGCCTGGTTCTGCAGCGGGCACTCGCCGCCCTTGTCGCAGACCGGGCAGTCCAGCGGGTGGTTGATGAGCAGCAGCTCCATCACGCCGTGCTGGGCCTTCTCGGCGACGGGCGAGGTCAGCTGGGACTTCACCACCATGCCGTCGGTGCAGGTGATGGTGCAGGACGCCATCGGCTTGCGCTGGCCCTCGACCTCGACGATGCACTGGCGGCAGGCGCCGGCGGGGTCGAGGAGCGGGTGGTCGCAGAACCGGGGGATCTCGATGCCGAGCTGTTCGGCGGCGCGGATGACCAGGGTCCCCTTGGGGACGGAGATCTCGGCACCGTCGATGGTCAGCGTGACGAGATCCTCGGGCGGTACCGCCGGGGAACCGCCACCGGCCGAGCCGGCCGTGGTGACCGTCATGCCGTCACCTCCTTGTGGTTGTCCGCCCAGGCGGTCGACTTGGCCGGGTCGAAGGGGCAGCCCCGGCCGGTGATGTGCTGCTCGTACTCCTCACGGAAGTACTTCAGCGAGGAGAAGATCGGCGAGGCGGCGCCGTCGCCGAGCGCGCAGAACGACTTGCCGTTGATGTTGTCGGCGATGTCGTTCAGCTTGTCGAGGTCGGACATCGCGCCCTTGCCGGCCTCGATGTCGCGCAGCAACTGCACGAGCCAGTACGTGCCTTCGCGGCACGGCGTGCACTTGCCGCAGGACTCGTGGGCGTAGAACTCGGTCCAGCGGGTCACCGCGCGGACCACGCACGTGGTCTCGTCGAAGCACTGGAGCGCCTTCGTGCCGAGCATGGAGCCGGCCGCGCCGACGCCCTCGTAGTCGAGCGGGACGTCGAGGTGCTCGTCGGTGAACATCGGCGTGGAGGAGCCGCCGGGGGTCCAGAACTTCAGCCGGTGGCCCGGCCGCATCCCGCCGCTCATGTCGAGCAGCTGGCGCAGCGTGATCCCGAGGGGCGCCTCGTACTGGCCCGGCGTGGCGACGTGCCCGCTGAGCGAGTAGAGGGTGAAGCCCGGGGACTTCTCGCTGCCCATCGACTTGAACCAGTCCTTGCCCCGGTTCATGATCGCGGGAACGGACGCGATGGACTCGACGTTGTTCACGACGGTGGGGCACGCGTACAGACCGGCGACCGCGGGGAAGGGGGGACGCAGCCGGGGCTGGCCGCGCCGTCCTTCGAGCGAGTCGAGCAGCGCGGTCTCCTCGCCGCAGATGTACGCGCCGGCGCCGGCGTGCACGGTGATGTCGAGGTTCAGGCCGCTGCCGAGGATGTTCTCGCCCAGGAAGCCCGCGTCGTACGCCTCGCGCACCGCCTCGTGCAGGCGGCGCAGGACGGGTACGACCTCGCCGCGCAGGTAGATGAACGCGTGCTCGGAGCGGATCGCGTAGCAGGCGATGATCATGCCCTCGATGAGGGAGTGCGGGTTGGCGAAGAGGAGCGGGATGTCCTTGCAGGTGCCGGGCTCGGACTCGTCGGCGTTGACGACGAGGTAGTGCGGCTTGCCGTCGCCCTGCGGGATGAACTGCCACTTCATTCCGGTGGGGAAGCCGGCGCCGCCACGGCCGCGCAGACCGGAGTCCTTGACGTACGCGATGACGTCGTCGGGCGACATCGCGAGGGCCTTGCGGAGCCCTTCGTACCCGTCGTGCCGCTGGTACGTCTCCAGGGTCCAGGACTCGGGCTGGTCCCAGAACGCCGAAAGCACCGGCGCGAGAAGCTTCTCGGGGCTGCTGTTGTTGATCTCGGCTGCCAAGGTCATCACTCCCCCTCCCCACTGGCTGCTTCGCCGCGCGGGTGGACGATCTTGTGGTGCGGGGTCTCGCCCTTGGCCAGCCGCAGCCCGACGAGCGAGGCCGGGCCGGCCCCTCCGGTGGCCTCGACGGCCCCCTCGCGCTCGTCGGGGAAACCGGCCAGGATGCGGGCGGTCTCCTTGTACGTGCAGAGGGGGGCGCCGCGCGTCGGTTCGACGGGGCGGCCGGCCCTCAGGTCGTCGACGATCTTCTTCGCGGACTCGGGCGTCTGGTTGTCGAAGAACTCCCAGTTCACCATCATCACGGGCGCGAAGTCGCAGGCCGCGTTGCACTCGATGTGCTCCAGCGTGACCTTGCCGTCCGGGGTCGTCTCGTCGTTGCCGACGCCCAGGTGCGCCTTGAGCTCCTCGAAGATGGCGTCGCCGCCCATGACCGCGCAGAGCGTGTTGGTGCAGACGCCGACCTGGTAGTCGCCCGAGGGCTTGCGGCGGTACATGGTGTAGAAGGTGGCGACCGCGGTGACCTCGGCGGTGGTCAGGCCGAGGACCTCGGCGCAGAACTTCATGCCGGTACGCGTCACATGGCCCTCCTCCGACTGCACGAGGTGCAGCAGCGGCAGGAGCGCGGAGCGGGACCCCGGGTAGCGGGCGATGATCTCCTTGGCGTCCGCCTCCAGCCGGGCGCGTACCTCGGCCGGGTAGTCGGGGGCGGGGAGCTGGGGCATCCCGAGACTGGTCTGTCCGTCCGTCATCGGTCGACGCCTCCCATCACGGGGTCGATGGACGCGACGGCGACGATGACGTCGGCGACCTGGCCGCCCTCGCACATCGCCGCCATGGCCTGCAGGTTGGTGAAGGACGGGTCGCGGAAGTGGACCCGGTAGGGGCGGGTGCCGCCGTCGGAGACGACGTGCACGCCCAGTTCGCCCTTGGGTGACTCGACGGCCGCGTAGGCCTGTCCGGCCGGGACGCGGAAGCCCTCGGTGACCAACTTGAAGTGGTGGATCAGGGCCTCCATGGAGGTGCCCATGATCTTCTTGATGTGGTCGAGGGAGTTGCCGAGTCCGTCCGGGCCGAGCGCGAGCTGCGCGGGCCAGGCGATCTTCTTGTCGCCGACCATGACCGGCCCGGGCGCGAGCCGGTCGAGGCACTGCTCGACGATCCGCAGGGACTGCCGCATCTCCTCCAGGCGGATGAGGAAGCGCCCGTAGGAGTCGCAGGTGTCGGCGGTCGGGACGTCGAACTCGTAGTTCTCGTAGCCGCAGTACGGGTCGGTCTTGCGCAGGTCGTGCGGGAGGCCCGCGGCGCGCAGGATCGGTCCGGTGGCGCCGAGCGCCATGCAGCCGGCGAGGTCGAGGTAGCCGACGTCCTGCATGCGGGCCTTGAAGATGGGGTTGCCGGTGGCGAGCTTGTCGTACTCCGGCAGGTTCTTCTTCATGGTCTTCACGAACTCGCGCACGGCGTCGACGGCGCCGGGCGGGAGGTCCTGGGCGAGGCCGCCGGGGCGGATGAACGCGTGGTTCATGCGCAGTCCGGTGATCAGCTCGTACAGGTCCAGGATCATCTCGCGGTCGCGGAAGCCGTAGATCATGATCGTGGTGGCGCCCAGCTCCATGCCGCCGGTGGCGATGGCCACCAGGTGGGAGGAGAGCCGGTTGAGCTCCATCAGCATCACGCGGATGACGCTGGCGCGGGCCGGGATCTGCTCGGTGATGTCGAGCAGCTTCTCGACGCCCAGGCAGTACGCCGTCTCGTTGTAGAACGAGGTGAGGTAGTCCATGCGCGTGACGAAGGTGGTGCCCTGCGTCCAGTTCCGGAATTCGAGGTTCTTCTCGATGCCGGTGTGGAGGTAGCCGATGCCGCAGCGGGCCTCGGTGACGGTCTCGCCGTCGATCTCCAGGATCAGCCGCAGCACGCCGTGCGTGGACGGGTGCTGGGGGCCCATGTTGACGATGATGCGCTCGTCGTCGGCCTTGGCGGCGGACTCGACGACTTCTTCCCAGTCGCCGCCGGTGACGGTGTAGACGGTGCCTTCGGTGGTCTCCCGGGCGGAGGCGTGTTCGGTGCTCATCAGCTGTACGACCTCCGCTGGTCAGGAGCCGGGATCTGGGCGCCCTTGTACTCGACGGGGATGCCGCCGAGGGGGTAGTCCTTGCGCTGCGGGTGGCCCTGCCAGTCGTCCGGCATCATGATCCGGGTGAGGGCGGGGTGGCCGTCGAAGACGATGCCGAAGAAGTCGTACGTCTCGCGCTCGTGCCAGTCGTTGGTCGGATAGACCGCGGTGAGCGACGGGATGTGCGGGTCGGCGTCCGGGGCGGACACCTCCAGGCGGATCAGCCGGCCGTGGGTGAGCGAGCGCAGGTGGTAGACGGCGTGCAGCTCGCGGCCCTTGTCGCCGAGGTAGTGGACGCCGGAGACACCCGTACAGAGCTCGAAGCGCAGGGCCGGGTCGTCGCGCAGGGTGCGGGCGACGCGGACGAGGTGCTCGCGCGCGATGTGGAAGGTGAGCTCGCCGCGGTCGACGACCGTCTTCTCGATGGCGTTCTCGGGCAGCAGACCCTGCTCGTCGAGGGCGCCTTCGAGTTCGTCGGCGACCTCGTCGAACCAGCCGCCGTAGGGGCGGGTGGCCGGGCCGGGCAGGCGTACGGAGCGGACGAGGCCGCCGTAGCCGGAGGTGTCACCGCCGTTGTTGGCGCCGAACATCCCGCGCTGGACGCGGACCTCCTCGCCGTGCTCCCCGCGCTGGCCCGGAAGGTTCTGCTCGGAGAGCTCCTTCTCGGGGTTGGGAGTCTCGTCACTCAACGGAGGAGCCCCTTCATCTCGATGGTCGGCAGCGCCTTGAGCGCCGCTTCCTCCGCCTCGCGGGCCGCCTCCTCGGCGTTCACGCCGAGCTTGGAGGTCTGGATCTTCTGGTGGAGCTTGAGAATCGCGTCCATCAGCATCTCCGGGCGCGGCGGACAACCCGGCAAATAGATGTCAACCGGAACAATGTGGTCAACGCCCTGCACAATCGCGTAATTGTTGAACATGCCGCCCGAAGACGCGCAAACCCCCATGGAGATGACCCACTTGGGGTTGGGCATCTGGTCGTAGACCTGCCGCAGGACCGGCGCCATCTTCTGGCTGACCCGGCCCGCGACGATCATCAGATCGGCCTGGCGCGGCGAGCCGCGGAAGACCTCCATGCCGAAGCGCGCCAGGTCGTAGCGGCCGGCGCCGGTCGTCATCATCTCGATGGCGCAGCAGGCGAGGCCGAAGGTGGCGGGGAAGACGGATGACTTGCGCACCCAGCCCGCGGCCTGTTCGACCGTCGTCAGCAGAAAGCCGCTCGGCAGCTTCTCTTCGAGTCCCATAGGTGCCCCTCAGCCCCTCAGTCCCATTCCAGGCCGCCGCGCCGCCACACGTAGGCGTAGGCGACGAAGACGGTGAGCACGAAGAGCAGCATCTCCACGAGCCCGAAAAGCCCCAGGGCGTCGAAGGTGACGGCCCAGGGGTAGAGGAAGACGATCTCGATGTCGAAGACGATGAAGAGCATCGCCGTCAGGTAGTACTTGATGGGGAAGCGGCCGCCTCCGGCCGGTGTGGGCGTCGGTTCGATGCCGCACTCGTATGCCTCAAGTTTTGCCCTGTTGTACCGCTTTGGGCCGATTAGCGTGGCCATGACCACGGAGAAGATCGCAAACCCCGCACCCAGGGCACCGAGCACGAGGATGGGCGCGTACGCATTCACGCTCCTCGCTCCTTCCAGTCGTCCTTGACCGTTGGACCGCACTGTCGGGCGCAAAGATCGCCTCCATGTGAGGCAGTTCACAAGCCCGACTGCCCCGCATCTTATGCCCGCCCCTCTGTGATCTGCGACACGGGGTACGTCAACGACTTTGTGATCTCCACCACCTGACGAACGATCATGAAGTCGGATGAGCGGTGATCTTGGCACTCGAAGCGCCCAGGTGATCACCAG
This sequence comes from Streptomyces sp. NPDC054975, assembly GCF_053609105.1. Taxonomy (NCBI): domain Bacteria; kingdom Bacillati; phylum Actinomycetota; class Actinomycetes; order Kitasatosporales; family Streptomycetaceae; genus Streptomyces; species Streptomyces sp. NPDC054975. The sequence goes on along the minus strand of NZ_JBSGWV010000002.1, from coordinate 321,919 downwards.
TTGTGACATCCGGACCGGAAAGCGCTGGTCGGAGGGGTGTCGCCCTATCAAGAGATGGCGCCTACAAGCAAATTGGCGATGGACTCCAGCCAGGTGATAAAGGACCGGGCCGTCGCCCGGTCGGGGGGTCGAACGGAGCGAAGTGGACGTGTGCGCCGATTCACGAACCGCACGCCCGCCTGACGGACCCCCGATGTGACCTGCACCACACCGACAAGGGGGCGGGGAAAGCGGGGCTTGGCCATCGGCGTGAAGAGGTGGTAAGCGGCGGTCAATTCGGACGTTTCATTGAAAACCCTTGATCAAGGGCCAGATGGGCCGCGCCCGGATTGTCCGTTACGGCGTCAATAAAGCCGCCAGATAAGCGGATTAAGTGGTTCCGGACGTAACTGTGGCGCAACCCACGTTTCTTGATGGGAACCGTGAAGCCCTGATAGCGGTTGTACTCATGTCCCAGACCGCTCACATACCCAGCCACCGGAAGCCCCGCCGTAGCGCCTCGAAGCTCGCGCTCCGTGCCGGAGTTGCCGGTGGCGTCCTCAGCACCATCGCGGTGGCCGGTGCTGCCGGGCCGGCGAATGCCGAGCCGGTGACCGAGACCATCGAGATGCCCACGCTGGGCTCGCTCGACACCGAACTGGCGAGCGCCGTCTCCGCCTCGGCCGAGGCGTCCCAGCAGGAGGCCCTCGACCTGAGCCTGCAGGCCCAGGAGACCGCCGCCCTGGAGAAGGCCGCCAAGGACGCCAAGAAGGCCAAGGCCGAGGCCGACCGCAAGGCCGAGGCCGAGAAGGCGGAGAAGGCCCGCGAAGAGGCCCGCGAGCGCGCCTCCCGCACCCAGGCGCGCACCCAGCTCTCCGGGTCCACCGGCTCCTCGTCCTCCTCGGACGGCGACTCCTCGTACAGCAGCAACACCCAGGCGCCCACCGGGTCCGCCGCAGCCATCGTGGCCTTCGCCCGTGCCCAGGTCGGCGACGCCTACGTCTCCGGCGGCACCGGCCCCAACTCCTGGGACTGCTCCGGCCTGGTCCAGGCCGCGTACCGCCAGGCCGGCATCGACCTGCCCCGCGTCTCCAGCTCCCAGTCCTCCATGGGTACGTCCGTCTCGCTGAGCAACCTCCAGCCGGGCGACATCCTGTACTGGGGCAGCCGCAGCGGCTCGTACCACGTGGCCATCTACGTGGGCGGCGGCATGTACGTCGGCGCGCAGAACCCGTCGACCGGTGTCGTCGAGCGCTCCCTGGACTGGGACATGCCCTCGGGCGCGGTCCGGATCCTCTGATCACCCGCACGTCGAAAGGCCGTCACTCCTCGGGGGAGTGACGGCTTTTCCCTGTTTGCCCTACTTGCGGAAGGTTTCGACGATCCGGGCGTAGCTGTCCCCGCCGTGACCGGCGTCGACGGCGGCGCGCATCAGCTCCAGGTGCAGGCGCGGCAGCCGGTCGTCGATGCCGCGCGCCTCCGCCGCGTGCAGCAGGTGCCCGATCGCCGCGACCTGTACGTCGATCGTGGCGTCCGCGCCCGGGTACTCCCCCGCGTCGATCTGCTCGGCGTACCCCGTCATGAACCAGGAGACCGTCTTCAGCCAGCGGTTCGCCAGCGCGGTGAAGTCCTTGGCCGCGACCCCGTCCGCGCCGACGAGGGCGGTGGCGTGCAGCCAGCCGCCGAAGACCGACCACATGAGCCCGAGCAGCCCGGCGTCGTACAGCGAGGCGAGCCCGGCGTCCGGACCGAGGTCGACCGGGTCGCCGAGGACCTCCAGGGTCGGCCGGTGCTGCGCGAGCAGTGCGGGCGAGCCCGCGTACAGGATCATGTTGGCGCTGTCGCCGATCCCCGGCGGGGTCGTCATGATGCCGCCGTCCAGGTAGCCGATGCCGTGCGCCGCCGCCCACTCCGCCTCCGCGCGCGCCTGCTCCGGGGAGCCGCTGGTGAGGTTCACCAGGGCCCGGCCGCGGAGCGTCGCGGCGACCGGGGCGAGGAGTTCGCGTACGGCCGTGTCGTCTAGGACGCAGACCACGACGAGTTCGCTCGCCTCGACGGCCTCGGCGACGGTGGCGGCGCGGGTGGCGCCGCGGGCGGCCAGGGCGTCGGCCTTGGCCTGCGTACGGTTCCAGACGGTGGTGGGGTGGCCTGCGGCGAGGAAGGCGTCGGCGAGGGCGCAGCCCATCTGTCCGAGGCCGATGACGGTGACGTTCGGCTTGTTCATGGACTCCACGCTCGCAGCGGCGGAATCCGGCCGACAGTGGCAGGACTGACCACGGCCGCACGATTCCTGCCGTAGGTTCGGCGGTATGAGTACGGGAGTCGTCGCCATCGCCGTCGTGCCGGACCGGCGCGTCGGAACGTCGCTGTGGGAGCTGTACGAACTCTCCATCGCCGCCACCGTCTTCGGCGTCCCGCACCCCGACCTCGCCGACCCCTGGTACGAGCTCCGGCTGTGCGGGGACGCGGGCGGCACGGGAGTCTTCTCCGTGCGGACGGACCACGGGCTCGACGGGCTCGTCGGCGCCGACACCGTCATCGTGCCGTCCGTGCCCGACGCCGTCGTGGAGGACGGCGAGGAGGTGCCGGTCGAGCTGGTCGAGGCGCTGCGCGCGGCCGCCGCGGCCGGGGCCCGGATGGTCTCCCTGTGCACCGGCGCGTTCGCGCTCGCGGCCGCCGGACTCCTCGACGGCCGCCGGGCCACCGCCCATTGGCAGCACACCGGGCAGCTCGCCGCCCGCCACCCCGAGGTGATCGTGGACGACTCGGTCCTCTACACGGACGAGGGAACGGTGCTGACGAGCGCCGGGGCGACGGCCGCGCTCGACCTCTGTCTGCATCTCGTCCGCAAGGACCTCGGCGCGACGGCCGCCGGGCAGCTCGCCCGTCGTCTCGTCGTCCCGGCCCACCGCACCGGGGGGCAGGCCCAGTTCATCGAGGCGCCGCTCCCGCCGAGCGATGCCGAGAGCCTGGGGCCCGTACTGCAGTGGGCGACCGAGCACCTGGCCGAGCCGCTGACCGTGGAGGGGCTGGCGCGGCGGGCCCGGATGAGCCCGCGCACCTTCCACCGGCGCGTACAGGAGGCGTGCGGAACCACCCCGCTGCAGTGGCTGCTCCAGCAGCGGGTGGCGCGCGCCCAGACGCTCCTGGAGTCGACCGATCTGCCGGTGGAGCAGATCGGCGACCACAGCGGGCTCGGTACGGCGGCGAATCTGCGCCGCCACTTCACCCGTACCGTCGGGGTCTCCCCCTCGGACTACCGCCGGGCGTTCAGGCCTTCGGGGCCACCTTCGAAAGGCCGTTGATGATGCGGTCCATCGCGTCGCCGCCCGTCGGGTCGGTGAGGTTGGCGAGCATCTTCAGCGTGAACTTCATCAGGACCGGATGGGTCAGACCGCGCTGGGTCGCGATCTTCATGATCTTCGGGTTGCCGATGATCTTCACGAACGCGCGGCCGAGCGTGTAGTACCCGCCGTAGGTGTCCTTGAGGATCTTCGGGTAGTGGTGCAGGGCCAGTTCGCGCTGGGCCGGGGTCGCGCGGGCGTGCGCCTGGACGATGACGTCGGCCGCGATCTGGCCGGACTCCATGGCGTACGCGATGCCCTCGCCGTTGAACGGGTTGACCAGGCCGCCCGCGTCACCGACGAGCAGCAGGCCCTTGGTGTAGTGCGGCTGGCGGTTGAAGGCCATCGGCAGCGCGGCGCCGCGGATCGGCATCGTCATGTTCTCCGGGGTGAAGCCCCAGTCCTCCGGCATCGAGGCGCACCAGGCCTTGAGGACCTCGCGCCAGTCCAGCTCCTTGAAGGCGGAGGAGGAGTTGAGGATGCCGAGGCCGACGTTGGACGTGCCGTCGCCCATGCCGAAGATCCAGCCGTAGCCGGGCAGGAGACGGTCCTGCGGGCCGCGCCGGTCCCACAGCTCCAGCCAGGACTCCAGGTAGTCGTCGTCGTGGCGGGGCGAGGTGAAGTACGTCCGGACGGCCACGCCCATCGGCCGGTCCTCGCGCCGGTGCAGGCCCATGGCGAGCGAGAGCCGGGTGGAGTTGCCGTCGGCGGCGACGACGAGCGGCGCGTGGAAGGTGACCTCGCGCTTCTCCTCGCCGAGCTTGGCGGTCACGCCGGTGATCCGGCCGGTGCGGTCGTCGATGACGGGCGCCTGGACGTTGCAGCGCTCGTACAGCCGGGCGCCGGCCTTCTGCGCCTGCCGCGCGAGCTGCTCGTCGAAGTCGTCGCGCTTGCGGACGAGTCCGTAGTCGGGGTACGAGGCGAGGTCCGGCCAGTCGAGCTGGAGGCGGACGCCGCCGCCGATGATCCGCAGGCCCTTGTTGCGCAGCCAGCCGGCCTCCTCGGAGATGTCGATCCCCATGGAGACCAGCTGCTTGGTGGCGCGGGGCGTGAGGCCGTCGCCGCAGACCTTCTCGCGGGGGAACGCGGTCTTCTCCAGGAGCAGGACGTCGAGCCCGGCCTTGGCGAGGTAGTACGCGGTCGTCGAACCGGCCGGGCCCGCCCCGACGACGATCACATCTGCGCTGTGCTCGGAGAGGGGCTGCTCGGTCACGGCGGTGTCTCCCGAAGGGTCGAGGGTGGAGGTCTGCAGTCTAGGGGGGCGGTTGCCGCGCCCGGCTTGAAGCCCCGGTTGTGACGGCGGCTTGAAGCCCGGGTCGCTACGGCTGCTTGAAGCCCCGGTGGAGGGCCACGATGCCGCCCGAGAGGTTGCGCCAGGCGACCTTCGACCAGCCCGCCTTCTGGAGCAGGCCGGCCAGGGTCGGCTGGTCCGGCCAGGACCGGATCGACTCGGCGAGGTAGACGTACGCGTCCGGGTTGGAGGAGACCGCGCGGGCCACCGGCGGGAGCGCGCGCATCAGGTACTCCTCGTACACCGTGCGGAACGGCGCCCAGGTGGGGTGCGAGAACTCGCAGATCACGACGCGGCCGCCGGGCTTCGTCACCCGGTACAGCTCGCGCAGGGCGGCCTCGGTGTCCTGGATGTTGCGCAGCCCGAAGGAGATGGTGACGGCGTCGAAGACGTCGTCACGGAAGGGGAGGTTCATGCCGTCGCCGGCGGTGAACGGCATCCACGGGTGCCTCTTCTTGCCGACCTGGAGCATGCCGAGCGAGAAGTCGCAGGGCACGACGTACGCCCCCGCGCGGGCGAAGGGCTGCGAGGAGGTCGCGGTCCCGGCGGCGAGGTCGAGGACGCGCTGCGCGGGGCGGGCGTCGACCGCCTTGGCGACCTCCTTGCGCCAGCGGCGGTCCTGACCGAGCGAGAGCACGTCGTTGGTGAGGTCGTAGTTCGCGGCGACGTCGTCGAACATCGAGGCGACTTCGTGCGGCTGCTTGTCCAGGGATGCGCGGGTCACTGGCGTTCGGCCTCGCAGACTCGGGTACGGCACGGTACGGACGCCTTCATTCTCGCAGGCGACCTGAGGGACACGACGGCGGCATGCCACCCCGTGCGTGGGTCAGCCGCGGCGGTGGAGGAGGCGGCCGTTGATGATCGTCGCCACGCAGGTCGAGGCTCCGAGACGGACGAGTGCCGTGGGGTTCGGGACGTCGAAGACGGCGAAGCGGGCGGGGCCGCCCGGGGCCAGGCGGGGCAGGAGGACCAGCGGGACCGGGGAGAACGACGGCGGACCGGGCAGCACCTCCGGGCGCCGGCCCACGGCGAGACCGGCCCGGCGTACCGCGTCCACGGCGGCCCGGCCGCGCAGTTCACCGGCGACGGCGACCGTCCCGTGCGCCAGCATCCGCTGCACCCCGCGCCGCGCCGAGGCGCCCCGCCGCGCGGGGTCGGCGCGGAAGATCGCCTGAGCCCGCTCCCCCGTGATCGGGTGCGTGCCGAACTCCTCGGCCTCCCGCGGGTCCGGGTGGTAGGTGCCTTCGAGCAGCTCCGGGGCGTACGGGTTGAGCAGTCCGGGCGTGAGGATGCCGGGCCACCGCCGCACCCGCGCCTCCGGGCGTACGGCGGCCAGGTCCTCGTACGGGCCGACGGCGGCGATGTGCGCGCCGTCGACGAGGACCGCGGTCCCGGGCGACGCCTCGGCGACGTGGATCGTCAGCACGGCGGCGTCAGTTGGCGTCGAGGAGCTTCAGCTCCGGGTGCGCCGTGCCGCCCACGATCGCCGTCGAGGAGATGTGCGAGGCGACGCGCTCGTCGACCGGGTCGTTCGCCGGGTCGTCGTGCACGACCAGGTGCTCGTACGTCGTGGAGCGCTGCGCCGGCACGCGGTCCGCCGTACGGATCATGTCGATCATCTCGCGCAGGTTGGAGCGGTGCTTGGCGCCCGCGGAGGAGACGACGTTCTCCTCCAGCATGATCGAGCCGAGGTCGTCCGCGCCGTAGTGCAGCGTCAGCTGGCCGATCTCCTTGCCCGTGGTCAGCCACGAGCCCTGGATGTGGGCCACGTTGTCGAGGAAGAGCCGGGCGATCGCGATCATCCGCAGGTACTCGAAGAGCGTGGCCTGCGTACGGCCCTTGAGGTGGTTGTTCTCGGGCTGGTACGTGTACGGGATGAAGGCCCGGAAGCCGCCCGTCCGGTCCTGCACGTCACGGATCATCCGCAGGTGCTCGATGCGCTCCGCGTTCGTCTCGCCCGTGCCCATGAGCATCGTGGACGTCGACTCGACCCCGAGCTTGTGCGCGATCTCCATGATCTCCAGCCACCGCTCGCCGCTCTCCTTCAGCGGGGCGATCGCCTTGCGCGGCCGCTCCGGCAGCAGCTCGGCGCCCGCGCCCGCGAAGGAGTCGAGGCCGGCCTGGTGGATGCGGGTGATCGCCTCCTCGACGGAGACGCCGGAGATCCGGGCCATGTGCTCGACCTCGGACGCGCCGAGGGAGTGGATGACCAGCTGCGGGAAGTCCTTCTTGATGGCCGCGAAGTGCTTCTCGTAGTACTCGACGCCGTAGTCCGGGTGGTGCCCGCCCTGGAACATGATCTGGGTGCCGCCGAGCTCCACGGTCTCCGCGCAGCGGTGCAGGATGTCGTCGAGGTCGCGCGTCCAGCCCTTGGCGGTGTCCTTCGGCGGCGCGTAGAAGGCGCAGAACTTGCACGCCGTCATGCAGACGTTCGTGTAGTTGATGTTCCGCTCGATGATGTACGTCGCGATGTGCTCGGTCCCCGCGTACCGGCGACGGCGCACCGCGTCGGCCGCCGCGCCCAGCGCGTGCAGCGGCGCCGAGCGGTACAGGTCGAGCGCCTCCTCGGGGGTGATCCGGCCACCCTCGGCGGCACGGTCGAGCACGGACTGGAGGTCGGCCTTCTCGGTCACCGGGTGCGTCCCTTTCGGAGGGGTTCTTGGGCTTCTTGGCGGGCCGAACCAGCCTACGCCAGCTGTTCTCAGGACTTCCGCAGGGTGCCGGTCGGGCGGCCCGCGGCCTCCTCGTGGGAGCGGTAGGCCAGGGTTCCGTCGGCGGCCAGGGTGAGGGTGAAGGAGGAGGCGCCGGTGGTGCAGAGTCCGGCGGTGCCGGGGCGGTCGGGGTCGGTGCGGTCGGCGATGCGGAGTTCGGTGGCGGTGGCGGAGGTGAGCCGGCCGATGCCGTGGCAGCTGACGGTGGTGCCGAGGACCGTGATGGTGTGGGTCGTACGGACGACGTCCTCGCCGGTGCCGCCCTTGGTCACCACGACGGTGAAGTCGCCGTGCGGGGAGCCGTTGCGTTCGGTGGTGGGCCCGGTCCAGGTGCCGAGGAAGGCCGCGGGGACGGAGCCGACGGGCGCGGTTCCGGTGGGGCTCGGCGTCTTGGTGGTGGGTTCCGTGGCCGCGGGCGGGCTCGACGTGGTCCCGCCGGTCCTGCCCGCGTCGGCGTCCCTGCCGCCGCCGGGCAACAGGTCGTGGAGGAAGCCGGCCGCCAGCGTGACGGCGGCGAGCGCGCCCGCGACGGAGAGCGCGAGCGTGCAGCTCACCCGCCGCCCCGCCACGGCGAAGGTCGCCCGCCGTTCACCGGGCGCGGTGGGTACGAGATCGGCGGGGGCGGGTGGCGGGCCGTAGACGCCGGCGTCCAGGCGGGCGGGACCGGTGGGAAGGTCCGGTGCCGGGATCGGCGGAGGGCCGAAGACGCCCGACGGCGGGCCGGGCATGCCGGCTTCCAGCGACGGGGCCGTGAAGGGCACCGGGCCCGAGGCGTACGGGTCGGGGACGGCTCCCGGGGCCGGGGCGAAGTCCGCGTACGGGTCTCGGGAGGCTCTCGGAGCCGCGTCGGCGCCCGCGTTCGGGGCCGGGGCCAGGGACGGGTCGTCGGCCGGGTCCATGCTCGCGTCCGGGTCGCCGGCCGAGTCCGTGTGCGCGTCCCGGGCCGGACCCACGTCCGCGTCCGCGTCGAAGTCCAGCAGGCTCACGGCGGTGCGGCTGATCTCCTCCAGGAGGCGGGGCGGCAGCCAGCCGGACGCCACCAGGACCGCCGCACCGGCCGGGGCGAGCGCGGCGGCGAGGGCGCTCGGCGTCGGGCGGGCCGCAGGGGACTTCGCGAGGCAGGCCGTCACCAGGGCGAGCAGTTCCCCCGAGACCGGGCCCAGTTCGGGTTCCTCGTGGACCACCTTGTAGAGCAGGGCCGCCGAGGTGTCGCCCGGGAAGGGCGGGGCGCCGGTGGCCGCGTACGCCAGGACCGCGCCGAGCGAGAAGACGTCGGACGCGCCGGTCGCCCCGTGCCCGAGGATCTGCTCGGGCGCCATGTAGCCGGGCGAGCCGATGGAGACCCCGCTCGCCGTGAGCGACGCCGTGCCGTCCATGGCCCGCGCGATGCCGAAGTCGATGAGGCGGGGGCCCTCCAGGGTGGCCATCACGTTGGACGGCTTCACGTCGCGGTGGACCAGGCCGAGCCCGTGCACGCCCGCCAGCGCCTCGGCGAGGCCGGCGCCCAGCGCCCGTACCGTGTGCTCGGGCAGTGGGCCGACGGCCTCCACGGCCCGGGTGAGCGTCGGCCCGGCCACGTATCCGGTCGCGACCCACGGGACGGGCGCCTCGGGGTCGGCGTCCAGGACGGGCGCCGTCCACCGGCCGCCGACGCGGCGCGCGGCCGCCACCTCGCGCCGGAACCGCTCCCGGAACTGCTCGTCGAGGGCGAAGTGCGGGTGCACGATCTTGACGGCGACGGTCCGGCCGCCCTCCGTACGGGCCAGATAGACGCGGCCCATCCCGCCGGAACCGAGCCGGCCGAGGATCCGGTACGCGCCGATGGTCCTGGGTTCCCCGGCGTCGAGCGGCTGCATGTTTCCCCCTTGGTGCCCGGACGTGGCCCGGTCGTCTGCCCGGTCGTGGTCGGTGACCGGTCGTGGCCCGGACGTGGCCCGGTCGGCGGCCCTCACCGTGGGTCGTGGGCCGGATCACCACGATTCGGAACCGTACCCAGCCAACCGATCGGCCACCACGCCCCTCCTCCCTTCCGTAGCCCCTTCCGTAATCGACCGCCGTGTCCGAAACACCCGGAGTCGCCCCATGAACCGCCTCCCCAGGTTCCTCGCCACCGCCCTCGCCCTCGGCACCGCGGCCGCGCTGGTGACCGGCTGCTCCGACGAGGGCGCGCCGCTCACGTTCGACACCCCCGCGGGTGACACGACCCAGCAGGCGAAGGACCCCGGCCAGGGTGCGGGGAAGGACGCGGGCAAGCGCGCCGGCGGGGGTGGTCCCGAAACGGTTCTCCCCACCGGCCCCAAGGCGAGTTTCACGACGGCCAACACCCTGGAGGACGGCACCAAGATCGGTGTCACCACGCTCGCCGGGGCGAAGTCCGGCTTCACGGGCAAGGTGTGGGTGTGGGCGCCGAAGCAGTATTTCGACCCGAAGTACGCGAAGAGCGGCTTCCCGGTCCTCGTGGCGCTGCCGGGCGGAAACGGGTACCCGATGAATTACTGGATGGGGACGGACCTCAAACTCCAGTCGAGCATCAGTACGTGGGCGCAGGAGGGCAAGAGCCTTCCGTTCATTGTCGTGATGCCTGTCCTCAACCCGGACGACAAGTTCTACTACGACGGCAGCGATATCCCGGGGCAGCCGAAAATGGGTACCTGGCTGACGGAGGACGTGCCCGATTTCGTACGGGCGAATTTCCGCACCTTCGCGTCCCGTGACGGCTGGGCATTCATGGGCTCGTCCTCGGGCGGCTTCGCCGGACTCAAGGCCGTTCTCCAGCGCCCGGACCGGTTCAAGGCCGTGATCGCCTCGGGGCCGGACACGGCGCCGGACTCGCCGCTGTGGGCGGGGCACGAGGCGGCGCGGCAGGCGAACAATCCGGAGAAGCTGGCGAAGGCGCTCGGCGCGAAGCCGGACACCGAGAAGAACCGGGTGTACCTCGCGTTCCAGATCGGGACGGAGGAGTCCGGAATGAGCCGCCTGAAGAGCTTCATGAAGGACTACACGAAGGGCCCGGTGAAGACCCGCCTCCAGGTCATCCAGGGCGGCGGGCACAACGCGAAGGGCTACGTCCGGGGGATGGGCGAGGGTTCGATCGCCTGGATCAGCCGCCAGATGCAGGGCCCGGTTCCCTCCCCCTGACCCGTCAGCCCCGGTGGGCGCCGAGCAGTTCGACCCGTACGTCCGCCGGGAAGCCGGTCGTCGGACCGGTCCGGCGGGCGAACTCGCGCACCCCGGCCAGCTGCTCCGGGCCGAAACGGAAGTCCAGGGTCCGGAAGTACCGCTCCAGCAGCTCGGCGTCGAAGGTCTCCCAGCGCGCCGCCTGCTCCGCGACCTTGACGACCTCCACCAGCGACAGGTCCCGCGAGGCGAGGAACGCCTCGTGGACCTCGCGGACGGTCTCCGGCTCGCGGGCCAGGAAGTCCTTGCGCGCGGCCCACACCGCGAAGACGAACGGCAGCCCCGTCCACTCCTTCCACATCAGCCCCAGGTCATGGACCTGGAGCCCGAGGCGCGGGGCGTCGTGCAGCGAGGCCCGCAGGGCGGCGTCGCCGATGAGGACGGCGGCGTCGGCCTCCTGCATCATCAGCCCGAGGTCGGGCGGGCACGTGTAGTAGTCGGGCCGTACCCCGTACTGCTCGGCGAGCAGCAGCTGGGCGAGCCGTACGGAGGTACGGGAGGTGGAGCCGAGGGCCACCCGCGCCCCGTCCAGCCGCTCCAGCGGGCGCTGGGAGACGATCACGCAGGACATCACGGGGCCGTCGCAGCCCACGGCGATGTCCGGCAGGGCGACGAGATCGTCCGCGTTGCGGAGGTACTCGACGAGGGTGATGGGGCCGATGTCGAGGTCGCCGCCGACCAGGCGCTCGCTGAGCTTCTCCGGGGTGTCCTTGGTGAGCTCCAGATCCAGGAGCGTTCCCGTACGGGCCAGGCCCCAGTAGAGGGGCAGACAGTTCAGGAACTGGATGTGTCCGACGCGGGGCCGGCTGCGCTGGTGGTCGTCGGTTGCATTGTCCACATCGCGAGGCTAGCCCCGTCTCGTACGGTGGACATCGCCGGGGCGCGCGTGGCGCTCACGCGGTAGTCCACGCACCTCTCCCGCAGTCGTTCCCGCAGCCCCTTCCGTCAGCGCGTCGGAACGTCGTCAAACGTGTGGGTGACGTGATCTTTCCCTCTAGTGCGTCGCACACCCTGCGTGCTACGCTCATCGCAAGTTGCAGTTTGGTTTCCCTTGCAGTACAGAGCCTGCGGAGCATGTGACCCGCAGGCTTTTGTAGTTTTCAGACTTGTTTGCAGGTTCTGGAGCAGGGCAACCCTTTGGCCCAAGGAGGGCTTATGGCTACCGGAACCGTCAAGTGGTTCAACGCTGAAAAGGGCTTCGGCTTCATCGCCCAGGACGGCGGCGGCCCGGATGTCTTCGTCCACTACTCCGCGATCAACGCCTCTGGCTTCCGCTCCCTGGAGGAGAACCAGCAGGTGAACTTCGACGTCACGCAGGGTCCGAAGGGCCCGCAGGCGGAGAACGTCACCCCGGCCTAAGTTGCCCGGGTCGGCGGTATCGCACGGCTAGAGAAGTACCCAAGGAGCCCCGCTCCGTGCCTTCGGGCACGAGCGGGGCTCCTGCCTTTCGTCCGGGCGCCTTCTAATCTGGACGTATGACCGAACGGAAACCGCCCGGCGTCAGCTTCGAGTCATTCGTGGACAAGCAGATCCGCGAAGCCGCGGAACGCGGCGAGTTCCGGAACCTGGCCGGCTTCGGCAGACCGCTGGACGACGACACCGCGCCGTACGACGCCCTGTGGTGGATCAAGCAGAAGATGCACCGCGAGGGCGCGTCGGTCCTCCCGGCCGGGCTGGCGCTCCGCAAGGATGCCGAGGACGCACGGGAGGCGGTCGACCGGGCGGTGTCGGAGGCGCAGGTGCGCCGGATCCTCGGCGAGATCAACACGAAGATCGCGGAGGCCCTCCGCCGCCCGCCCGCGGGCCCGCCGCTGAACCTGAAGCCGTTCGACGTGGAGACGGTCCTGGCGGAGTGGCGGGAGACGCGCCGCGGTGGCGGCGAGCGAGGAGTTGGGTGACATGAAGAGCGCCGACCTGCTGATGGACGCGTTCGGGCGCGTCAAGGAGGCCGTGCACGAGGCCGTCGAGGGGCTGTCGGAGGACGAGCTGACGGCCAGGATCGACGAGGACGCGAACACGATCGCCTGGCTGGTCTGGCACCTCACCCGGATCCAGGACGACCACATCGCGGGCGTGTTCGACACCGAGCAGGTCTGGACGGCCGACGACTGGAAGGCCCGCTTCGGCCTCCCCTTCGCCGCGAACGCCACCGGCTTCGGCCACTCCAGCAAGCAGGTCGCCTCCGTCCGAGCCTCGGCGGAGCTGCTGCTCGGCTACTACGACGCCGTGCACGAACAGAGCCTGAAACACCTCGGCGACCTGACCGACGCCGACCTCGACCGCGTCGTGGACGACTCCTGGGACCCGCCGGTCACGCTGGGCGTCCGGCTGGTGAGCGTGATCGCGGAGGACAACCAGCACGCGGGCCAAGCGGCGTACGTACGGGGCGTGGTGGAGCGACGCGGCGGGGCGTGACGCGAGCGCCGGACACGTGACGGCGGAACTCCCGCCTCCTCCTGTACAACCCTTCGCCCGCCTCATCCGTCCCACCCCCAACGGCGGATCACCGCCGCATCTGCACTTTTGGGGGAGGGACCCCTTTGATCCACGTTCGTACGCCCCGGCGGCGTCTCGCCGCGGCCGTCGCGGCCGTCCTCGCCGTCACGGCGGCGGGTCTGGCGAGCCCGGCGGTGGCGACGCCGCTGCCGCCACTGTCCGGCGCGGGGGCGTCCGCCATCGCTTCGGCGACGCAGGCGGGCGTCATCTCGTTCCCGAGTGGAGCGGCTTCCGTCGTCAGCGCCGGTCGGCACGGCTTCCTGAGCGCCGAGTACGGCACCACGGGCACGGTCCACCGGTGGACGCGGTACGCGGACGGCGTCACGACGGTGCTGCCCGAAGGCTTCTACACCGGCAGCGCGCAGACGGACTTCGTCGTCAAGACGGAGGGAGATACCTACAAGCTGTACGACATGGCGACGGGCGCCGACCCGATCCTGATCGACACCGGTGGCCCCCAGGCGTCGTACTGGCTCGGCAGGGTGGCAGGGTCCACTCTCGTCATGACGGCGGCCAACACGACCCGTGGCACCGACATCCACCTGGTCGGCAAGCCGGACGACGCCGTCATCGACCGCAAGGTTCCCGGGCTGCCCGCAGACGCCACGATCCGCCGGCTCGACCATGCATCTCCCGACTCTGTGATCGTCCTGTACTCGGGCACCGTGGCCGGGGCGTACAAGAACCGAATAGCAGTGCTGGACATCGCCACCGGCACGATCGTCGAGGACCGCGACGTGCTCAAGGTCGACGAGCGCTCCGACACCACCTCGTCGGCAACGCACCTTGCCTGGGTCGAGAAGCCGACCTGGAACTCTCTCACCCTCGCGGTCGCCCGGCGGGGGGCTGCCGAGCCCGAGCGCATCCCCCTCGGCGACGGAAACTACGTCCGGATCGAGCTGCTGGGCGACTGGGTGACGTACGCGAAGCCGGGGGGATTCACCGCCGACTCCCCCGACCCCCTCTTCGCGCTGACCGCTCGTTCCCTGAAGACCGGGGAGACCGTCCGTCTCCTGGACCACGTGACGTCTTCCACCACCGCGCCCGACGGGGCGCAGCTCGTGCGGGGCGGCACGGTCGCCCAGGGCGAGGGCTTCTACCGGATCACGCCCGGCCAGGACGGAGGCCCGCCGACCGCCGAGCTCGTGGCCGGCACCGGGGAGCAGACGATCCTCACGCTGAAGGATGAGGCCAACCTCCCGAGCGGCGTGATCGACTTCGATCGCAACGGCGTCCTGCGGCCGACCTGGACGTTCAACCACAAGGCCCAAGTGGACCTGACGGTCGAGCACACCGCTTCCGGCCAGAGGGGAGGCGCCTGGGCCAGTCCGCGCGCGGATGGCGGTCCCTACGTGGTCACATGGGACGGGGACCTCGCCAACCACTTCGCCGCCTACAACGGCGAGTACACCTGGCGGATGCGGGCGCAACCCGCCAACGGCATCGGGCCCGCAGTCGAGCGTTCCGGCACGTTCACGCTGACACGCACGCAGAAACCTCACGACTTCAACGACAACGGCTCCCCCGACCTCCTCGTACGCGAGGGCACAGGAAGGCTGCTCTCCTACGAGGGCCGGCACCTCCTGAACGGGGGAGCCATGATCCGCGACCCGGAACCGGCGACTCTCGGCACGGGGTGGACCACCTACGACCGGGTCACGGCCCCTGGGAACATCGGGGGCTCCGACCACGCCGATGTACTCGGCCGGGACCGGAGCGGCACTCTGTGGCTCCACACGGGCACCGGCAAAGGCTTCGCACCGCGTACGAAGATCGGCGGCGGGTGGCAGATCTACGACAAGCTCACCGGCGGCAGCGACCTGACCGGCGACGGCCGCCCCGACCTGGTCGCCGCCGACAAGGCCGGCGACCTGTACCTCTACAAGGGCACGGGCAACGCGGCCGCCCCCTTCGCCGCCCGCAAGAAGATCGGCGGAGGCTGGGGCATCTACAACCAGCTCACCTCCACCGGCGACCTCGGCGGAGCCCCGGCCGGCGACCTCCTCGCCCGCGACAAGGCCGGTGTCCTCTGGCTCTACCTCGGCAAGGGCGACGGCACCTTCGCAGCCCGTACGAAGATCGGCGGCGGCTGGGGCCCATACACCCACCTCGCCGGCATCGGCGATGAGAACAAGGACGGCCGAGCGGACCTGGTCGCCTACAACGCAGTCGGCGGCTACTACAGCAGCCTGTACGTCTACCGGGGCACGGGAGAGTGGCGCGCGCCGTTCGCGCCTCGTAACACCGTCTACAACCCGGGGCTGGGTGAAGGTTCTCTCACCTTGTTCTGACGGGACGTCGGCACGGTCGCCCAGACCGTCTTGCCGACGCAGCGGTCCTTGACGCCCCAGGCGCCGGCGAGGGCGGACACGAGCAGCAGCCCGTATCCGCCCTCGTCGGGTACGGCCACCGGTACGGGTTCCCGCTCGCCCCGTGTGTCGGACACCTCGATCCGTACGTGGTCCTCCCCCCGGTCCATCCGCACCTCGAAGTCCCGCCCGGGCACGCGCCCATGGGTGGCCGCGTTGTTGGCGAGCTCGGCGACGACCAGCTCGGCTGGCGCGGGATCCGGCACCCCCCAAGTGCGGAGCTGCTCCACGGCGAGCAGTCGGGCAAGACGGGCGCCGCGCGGGGTGGCCGACAGCCGGAGGACGAACTCCCCGGCGGGCTCACTGGTGGGGGTGGCGTTTTCGGACTTCATGCCCCCGAGCCTGGCCGCCCCGCTCTACCCTGACCAGCAGCGACGGTACGACGCTGAGTGACAGTACGGGCACGCCAAGAAGGCGGTACGGATGTCGGGGAACGAGGAGGAGCGGCCGGAACGGCCGTCCGAAGTCGACGGTACGGCGCACTTGTTCAGTGCGATCGGAAAAATCATCAAGGTGCTGCGGAAGAACGCGGGCCTGAGCCAGTCGGAACTGGCGACGGCCACGCACTGTAGCGAGGACCTGGTCTCGGCGGTGGAGCGGGGAGTGCGGACGCCTCAGCCGGACTTCCTGGTGCGGGCGGACCGTGCGCTGGGATCGGGGGGTGTCCTTACGGCGGCGTTGGACGACGTGCGGGACGCGTTGGCGCGGGCGCGTGTGCGGCACCCGGACTGGTTCCGCGACTTCGCGGACGAGGAGTCGAAGGCGGTGGCGCTGCACTATTACGCAGTGCAGGCCGTACCGGGCATCCTGCAGACGCCCGCGTACGCCGAGACGGTGTTCCGCCACCGCCGCCCGCTGTACGACGAGGAGACGATCGAGAAACGCCTGACGGACCGCCTGTCCCGCCAGGTCATCTTTGAGAAGTGGCCCGCACCGACGATGAGCTTCGTCATCGAGGAGTCGGTGCTGCGCCGCTCACTCGGCGGTCGGGAGGCCTTTCGGGAACAGCTGCGCCGCATCATCGATGTCGCCAGGCGGCGGAACGTGCACCTCCAGGTCATGCCCACCGACCGCAAGGAACACCCCGCCCTGGAAGGCGCGTTCACCCTCCTCACGCCCAAGGGGCGCCGGGAGGTCTCGTACATCGAGAGCTACAACCACGCCCGGCTGATCACCGACCCGGAAGAGGTGCGCATGTTCGCCGAACGCTATGGGATCATCCGCGCACAGGCACTCACGCCGCTGGAGTCCCTGGAGTTGATCGAGAAAATGCTGGGAGAGCTATGAGCACCGCGAATCTGGCCTGGGTCAAGAGCAGCTACAGCGGGGGCGAAGGTGGCGAGTGCGTAGAGGTCGCCGCCCACCCCACCACCATCCACGTCCGCGACTCCAAGAACGTCGACGGGCCCCAGCTCGCCGTCTCCCCCGCCGCCTGGGCGTCCTTCGTCGGGTTCGCGCACCGGGCCTAGCGGGCGTACCTCCCCGACACCTGGATGCCGTTTGTCGTACAACCAAACGACATGGGCGGTGGTCGAACCGGGCGTGGCGCATCCTGCGCCAGGTACCTCAGGGGGAGGAACACGTCTTGACCCACGCACGTAGTACCCACCGTCGGCGGCTCGGCGCGGCGGTCACCGCCGTGCTGGCCGTCACCGTCGGCACGCTCGCCGCCCCGGCCTTCGCCGCGCAGGCCGACGGCGCGAGGCCGGCCTCGGCGGCGGCGCAGGAGCAGGCCGTCGTGCCGTTCCCGGCCGGTGCCGAGATCGCCGGTGCGGGCACCACCGGGTTCTTGAGCAAGAAGGCCGACGGGCAGCGCTGGACCCGGTACGCGGACGGCAGGTCGACGCTGGTGTCGCAGGGCCCCGTGCTCGGAGCCGTCTCGGACGTGCTCGTGACCCGGACCGGCGACGTCGTCAAGTTCCAGGACATGTCCGCCGGTGCGGTGCCCGTCGAAATCGACCTGAAGGCGCTGGGGGGCGCCTACAGCGAGTTCGGCGCGGTCGGCTCGACGCTTCTGGCGACGACCGTGAACGGGGCGGGTGCCAAGGAGGTCCGTCTTCTCAGTTCCGCCGACGGCACGGTGTCCAACCGTACGGTCACCGGTCTGCCCGCCGGCGCGGACGGGTTCGCCCTGTCGTCCGCCCTGCCGGGCAGCGCGCTGCTGACGTACACCGCCGGTCCGGCGGGAGGTCCGAAGAAGACGTACGTGGCCGTGGTGGATCTCGCCGGGGGCACGGTCACCCACACGTACGAGAAGACCCGGCCGAACCTTGAGGAGCCTGCCGCCGCCCTCTCGGCCACCCACGTGGCCTGGGTGGAGTACTCCACCCAATGGGCCACGCCCCCGGAGGTGGTCGTCGCCGACCGGAGCACCGGCGCGACGAAGCGCTACGTCGTGGGCGACGCGAAGGGCCTGCAACTCGGTCTGGTCGGCGGCTGGGTGACGTACGGGGAGGACGCCACCAACCCGTACGACCGACGGATCCCGTTCACCGCACAGTCCCTGGCCTCCGACGCCAAGAAGCAGCTTCTGGACCACGTCACGAGCGTCACCACCGCACCCGGCGGCGACCTGCTGGTGCGGGGTGGCTCGGTGGCGGACGGCGAGGGTCTCTACCGCGTGTCCGCCGGGAGCGGCGACGCCCCCGCGACGGAGCTGGTGGCGAGCACCGGCGAGGAGACCGGGCTCAGGCTGCTCGGTCACGACGTCCCCGCGGTCATCGACCTCGACCAGAACCGTGGCATCGTCCAGCTGGGGCTGGAGCTGAACCAGCGTGACGACATCTATGTGTCCCTCGAGATCGCCCGCCCCGGCCGCCTCGACGAGTACCGCGAGTACGTGGACTACATGACCGTCAAGGACGGCCCCGCCGGTCCCGGAACCACCGTCGTCACCTGGCACGGCAGCCGTCACGACGGGTACGGGGGTTCCACCTCCAACGGCGCCGCGTACAACGGCGACTACGAGTGGCGTTTGCGTGCCAGTCGACTCGACGGCGTCGGCCCGGGTGTCGTGACGACCGGCACGTTCAAGGTCGTCCGCAAGCCCGCCCCGCACGACTTCACCGACAACGGTTCGCCCGACCTGGCAAGTGTCGACTCCGACGGCGATCTGGTCATCCACGACAGCGACTACCACCACGTTCTCAACCAGACCACCTGGCCCCAGTGGGGCGGGACGTACAGGGGCTGGAACATCTACGACCGGATCGCCACCCCCGGCAACCTGGGCGGCTCGTCCCACGCCGACATCGTGGCCCGGGACAGGAACGGCGGGCTCTGGCTCTACCCGGGGAACGGTCAAGAGGAGCCGGGTCTTCTGCCCCGCAAGCAGATCGGCACCAACTGGGGCATCTACGACAAGATCGTCGGCGGCAGCGACCTGACCGGGGACAACAAGCCCGACCTGCTGGCCACCGACAAGGCGGGCGTCCAGTGGCTCTACCCGGGCACCGGCAACGTCGACGCGCCGCTCTCGGATCGAAGGAAGATCGGCGGCGGCTGGGAGATCTACAACCAGATCGCCGCGGTGGGCAACATCGCCGGCGCCCCGGCGGGCGACCTCGTCGCCCGTGACAAGGACGGCGTCCTCTGGCTCTACCTCGGCAAGGGCGACGGCACCTTCGCCTCGCGAGCGAGGATCGGTGGCGGCTGGAACGTGTACAAGCAGGTCGTCGGCGTCGGCGACGCCAACCGGGACGGGCGTCCCGACCTCTTCGGGTACAACCCGGCGGTGGACGACAACGACCCCATGACGATCGACAAGGGCGAGCTGTACGTCTACGAGTCCACCGGTGACTGGCGGGCGCCCTTCGGCCCCCGTAAGAAGTCCTGGGACCCCGTCCAGCGGGCAGGCGCCACCGTCCACTGATCGGTGACCGGTGACCGGTGCCCGGCGCTCCTCCTGAGCCCGGGCACCGGCCTTTCGCAGGCCCGCCGTCGCGCGTCCGGCGGCAGGGATCAGAACGCGAAGACCTTGCCCGTCGTCGCGTTCAGCTCACAGGTGTTGCCGAACGTCTTCTTCCACATGACCGGCTGCTTGTTGAACGTGCCCTCGGCCGTCGCCGTGACCGGGTCGTGGATCATCGGGCAGGCCGCTTCTCGGGTGCCCCCGAGCCGGTCGAAGTCTCCGGCCGCGAGGTGGAGCTCTTCGCAGGCCGCTTCGGCCTCGGGGTGGTTGCCGCCGGTCGGGCGGCAGCCGAGCCAGACCTCCCGGGCGTCGCCGGTCCCGTCGGAGGTGATCGTGAGGAGGATCCGGGTGGCCGGGGTGGGGGCGGCGTCGGCGGTGCCGGTGAGGGCGAGGCCGGCGAGGGTGGCCGTGGCCAGTGTGAACGCGAGGGTGCTCTTCATGACCCGCGCAACGAAGAGGGTCGTCGCCGGTCACCGGGGTCCACCCGCATGACCGGGAAGTTCATCCTGTTCGCCGTCGACGGCACCCGGATGGACGCCCGGGAAAGTGGAGTGCGTCGGTCCGTCGGTTCGACGGTGAGCCGACATCGCCCGGCGCCAACCAGCCCTACAATTCTGTGACTTGAGGGGCCATGCAGATCGCAGGATAGCCTGGCTATCCTGTGGCTCATGCAGGGGGAACCGGAAAACAGCGCGCATTTGAACGGTAGCGGAGCCGTACCGCTCGAGCCGGGGGATCCCCGGCAGATCGGAGCGTTCAAGCTACTCGGCGTACTCGGCTCGGGGGGCATGGGGCGGGTCTATCTCGGCGCCGTGCCGGGGAAGTTCGCGGCGGTCAAGCGCGTGCTGCCCGTGCTCGCCGAGGACGCCGACTTCCTGAACCACTTCGGGCACGAACTCGACAACCTGGCCCGGCTGCCCGGTGGGGCCAGTGTGCGGCTGCTCGCGAGCGACCGCACCGCGAAGCCGCCGTGGTTCGCGACCGAGTACATCGCCGGGGTCACGCTCAACGAGGCGCTCCGGCTCCACGGCGGCCCGCTGCCCACCGCGGCCCTGTGGCGGCTGTTGCGGGAGGCGGCGGCAGGGCTGCGGGCGGTGCACGCCGCCGACATGGTGCACCGTGACCTCAAGCCGTCCAACGTGATGCTCACCTCCGACGGCCTGTCACTCATCGACTTCGGGGTGGCGCGCGCGGCGGACCAGAGCCGGCTGACCAGGACCGGCATGGTCATCGGAACGCCCGCGTACATGGCGCCCGAACAGGCCGTCGCGGACCCGCAGGTGACGGGCCAGGCGGACGTGTTCGCGCTCGGCAGTCTGCTGCTGTACGCGGCGACCGGCCGTCCTCCCTTCGGCGACGGCTCCGGGCCCGGGCTGCTCTACCGCGTCGTCCACGGGGAGCCCGACTTCGGGCGGCTCACCGAGACCGCCCCCGCTCTGGCACATCTCGTACGGTCCTGCCTCTCGAAGGACCCCGCCGACCGGCCGACCGCCGCCCAGGTCGTCGAACTCACGGAGGACTACGCGGACGACACCCCGTGGCCGGCGGCCGTGATGGCCCGGGTCGAGGAGCGGGCCGCGTTCGCCGCGACGGCGCCGACGGCCGAACAGCTCGCGGATCTCGCGGGCGACGAGAGCGAAACGGCCGACTCCGTCGAGGACATCGGGACCATCGCGCTCGTACAGCGCGGGTCGAACGAGCCCTCGACCGCGGGCCCCGACGCGGCCGCGGCCACCGGGCCGGGCGCCAAGGCACCGCGGCAGGGTCGGCGCAACCGGTTCGTCATGCTCGTCGTGCCCGTGGTCGTGGCGACCGGCACCACGCTGACGGTCGCCCTCGGTCCGTACGAGATCGGACGGCAGGGCGCGGGCCCCGACTCGGCGGCGCGGCCGTCCGCCTCCTCCTCGCAACCGGCACCCGGCACGTCCGTGCCGACGACCGCGAACCCGTCCTCCTCCGCGTCGGCCTCCGCCGCGCCGGGGTCGTCCGCGCCGGGGTCGCCCTCGGGGCAGCCGTCCGGCGCCGGCCCGGCTGGTGCCGGTGCGGCGGTCGGTGGCGGTGCGGGCGGGGGTGGGGCGGTCGGTGGCGGTGCGGCGGTCGGCGGCACCGGCTCCGGGCCCGGCGGCGGAGGGGGCGCCGCGTCCGGTGGCGGTTCGGGCGGCGGGGGCTCCCAGCCCTCCTCCCCGAGGACCACGCAACCGGCGCCCCCGCCCGGCGGCGGCTCCGCGCCCTCGGGGACGTACTCCCTGGAGAACGTGGCGAACGGCGACTGCGTGGGCGAGTACAACCCGGGCTACGGCGACTTCGCCAACACGCACACCTGCGGTGCCCACGACGGCGCCGGCAACCCGATCCACTTCGCGTGGACCTACTCGGCGGGTGCGGACGGCACCTTCCGGCTGGTCAACAAGAAGACCGGCCATTGCCTGCAGTCGGGCGGAAACCCCGGCGGCGTCGGCGTCGCCGCCTGCAACGGCTCCAGTACACAGGCATGGAAGGTGCACGCCACGACGTCCTCCGGCCGGACGATCATGAACGTGAGCAACCGGGAGTGCATGATCGTCGGACCGCCGTTCCTGACCACGTACGCCTGCAACCCCGGCGACCGCGCTCAGCTCTGGCGGAACATCCCGCCGCTGTGAGCCCTCATGAGGCCGCCCCCACCGGGGGTCGGTGGCGACCGTGAGGCGCCAGGGGGTCCTCTGCCGCCAGCCCTGCCGCTAGCTCTGGGGACGGCCGAACACGGGGACCTGGACGTCGCCCTCCGGGCGGAAGGTGAGGCGGAGGGGCATGCCGATGCGGAGGTCGGCCTCCGGGACGTCGACGAGCTGGGTCATCATTCGGGGACCCTCGGCGAGGTCGACGACCGCTGCCACGTAGGGGACGCGGTCGCCGAACGGGGGGAGGTCGTTGCGGTGGACGACCGACCAGGTGTAGAGCGTGGCCCGGCCGCTCGCGGGCTCCCAGGTGACGTCCTCGCTCCAGCAGTGCGGGCAGAACTCGCGCGGGTAATGGTGCGCGCGGGCGCAGCTCGCGCAGCGGCGGAGCAGGAGGCGGCCCTCGCTCGCCGCCTCCCAGAAGGGGCGGGTGAAGGCGTCGATGTCGGGGTCGGCGGCCGTCATCGGAAGAGTCCGATCGCGTGGTCGAGGGACCAGGTCTGCCAGGACATGGCGAAGAGGGCGACGAGGGAGATCAGCGCCATCATCGCGTTCTGCCCCTGCTCGGCCCAGTCGTGGATCATCAGCACGAGGTAGAGGAGGTTGAGGAGCAGGCCGGCGATCAGGGCGACGGGGGTGAGGAGGCCGAGTATCAGGCCCAGGCCCAGGGCCAGTTCGGCGTAGACGACGACGTACGCCATCAGTTGCGGGCGTGGGGCCACGACCGTGTCGAAGCCGCGCCTCACGAACGGCCAGCGGTGCTTGCCGGCGACGTCCGCCGCCCACGCGATGCCGGTGCCGCGCTCGAACCAGCCCTTCTTGTCCTTGTGGCGCCAGCTCTCCAGCCACCACAGGCCGAGGCCGATGCGGAGGACGGCGAGCCATTCGGCGCCGGTGAGCCAGACGGTCTGCATCGTGCCCCTCCCTGCGACTGATCTGACGGTATGTCAGTTCAGCGGATGGGGCCGCGCCTGCGCAAGACCCCCGCACGCCTCCATGCGCCCCACCCACCCGTGACCGTTTCGCAACCGAACCCCCTCTTGACCGAGACCCAACAAGTGAGCGGCTCGTTACGCTGAGCACTCATGGTCAACACCCCCCATTCCAGACCCGATCACCCGGTATACGTCATCGGGGGCGGGCCCGGCGGTCTCGCCGTCGCCGCCTCGCTGCGCGCGAAGGGCGTCCGGGCCGTCGTCCTGGAGAAGTCCGACGCGGTGGGCGCCTCGTGGCGCTCCCACTACGACCGGCTGCGGCTGCACACGACGCGTCGGCTGTCGGCGCTCCCAGGCCTGCCGATACCCCGCTCCTTCGGCCGCTGGGTCGCCCGCGCGGACGTGGTGCGGTACCTGGAGAAGTACGCCGAGGTGCACGAGCTGGAGATCGTGACCGGGGTCGAGGTATCCCGCGTCGAGCGGGCCGGGGACGACTGGCTGCTGCACGCCACCGGCGGGCGACGGCTGACCGGGCGCGCCGTCGTCGTCGCGACCGGGTACAACCACACGCCGAGGGTGCCCGAGTGGCCGGGCCTTGAGGGGTACGGCGGCGAGTTCGCCCACGCCAGCGCGTACCAAAACCCCGCTCCGTACGCCGGGCGGGACGTGCTCGTCGTCGGCGCCGGGAACACGGGCGCCGAGATCGCCACGGACCTGGTCGAGGGCGGGGCGGCGCGGGTACGGCTCGCGGTACGCACGGTGCCGCACATCGTGCGCCGCTCGACGGCCGGGTGGCCGGCGCAGCGCACGGGCATCCTGGTGCGGCGACTGCCGGTGCGCCTGGTGGACAAGGCGGGCGAGCTGATGGCCCGGATCGCCGTACCGGACCTGTCGGAGCACGGGCTGCCGCGGCCGGACGCGGGGCTGTACTCCCGAGTGCGGGAGGGGGCGATCCCGGTGCAGGACGTGGGCCTGATCGACGCCGTGCGGCTGGGGAAGGTGGAGATCGTGGGTGCGGTCGCCTCCTTCGACGGCGACAAGGTCGTCCTCGCGGACGGCTCGGCGATCACCCCGGACGCGGTGATCGCGGCGACGGGCTACGGGCGCGGACTTGAGCCGCTGCTCGGGCACCTCGGGGTGCTGGACGAGCGGGGGCGGCCGGTGGCCCATGGGGGCCGTACTCCGCGCGAGGCGCCGGGGCTGTACTTCACGGGGTTCACGAACCCGATCAGCGGGATGCTCCGGGAGATGGCGCTCGACGCGGAGCGGATCGCTCGGGCGATCGGGAAGGCGGCTGCGCGCTGACGCGCGGGGGTCCGCCGACGGCCCCGGCGGACCCCGCCCCCGCGATCCCGTCCACGCACGCCCATTCCTGACTTGCCGTCAGGTCTGTAATCTGACTAGGCGTCAGTTACGTTGTCATGGGCGGAAGGGTGGAGCGGAACGATGCTCGGATCGACTCACGGCACCTTCACCACCGATCTCCGCGCCCGCGTGGTCGCCTGCGGCGAGCACCGTGGGCCGGCCACCGCCGTCGTGCACGGCGTCACCGACGTCGAGGGCGACGTGGACGTCAGCGGGCGGGCGCTGCACGCGGCCGTGCCGGACCTCGACCGGTTCTTCCGGCCCGGGTCCGTCGCCGTCGTCGGGGCCTCCGACGCCGAGGGGCGGCCCAACACCGGGATCACTCGGCAGCTGATCGCCTGGGCCGAGCGGGTCGGGGCCCGGCTCGTGCCGGTGCACCCGACCCGTACGGCCGTTTTCGGGATCGACTGCGTGCCGTCCCTGAAAGACCTTCCCGAGTCCGTCGACCTTGCCGTTCTGCTCGTCGCCGATCCGCTGCCCGTCATCGAGGAACTCGCCGAGGCCAAGGTCAAGTTCGCCGTCGCCTTCGCCTCCGGGTTCGCCGAGACCGGTGGCGAGGGGGTCGCCGCGCAGGAGCGGCTCGCCGAGGCGGTACGGCGCTCCGGGGTCCGGCTCCTGGGGCCCAACACCAACCTGAACGCCTTCGAGCGGTTCCGCGACGACCTGGACGGGCCCGCCATCGCGCTCATCACCCAGTCCGGGCACCAGGGCCGCCCCGTCCACACCCTCCAGGAACTCGGCATACGGCTCTCCCACTGGGCACCCACCGGCAACGAGGCCGATCTGGAGACCGCCGACTTCATCTCGTACTTCGCCACCCGGCCCGAGGTCGGGGCAATCGCCTGTTACGTCGAGGGCCTCAAGGACGGCCGTTCCTTCCTGCTCGCCGCCGACCGCGCCGCCCGCGAGGGCGTACCCGTCGTCGCCGTGAAGGTCGGTCGCACGGAGACCGGCGCGCGGATGGCCGCCTCGCACACCGGGAAGCTGACCGGCGCGGACCAGGTCGTGGACGCCGCCATGCGGCAGTACGGAGTCATCCGGGTCGACGGGCTCGACCAACTCCAGGACACCGCAGCCCTGTTGGCCCGCGCGCGCAAGCCGGTCGCGGACGGGGTCGTCGTCTACTCGATCTCCGGCGGCACCGGCGCCCACTTCTCCGACCTCGCCACCGCCGCCGGGCTCCACCTGCCCACCCTCCCCCAGGGCAAGCAGGACGAGCTCCATCAGTGGATCCCCGGCTATCTCAATGTCGCCAATCCCGTCGACAACGGCGGTCACCCCGTGGGCGACTGGCGCGGGCGGAAGATCATCGACGCCATCCTCGACGATCCCTCCGTGGGTGTGCTGATCTGCCCCATCACCGGGCCCTTCCCTCCCATGAGCGACAAGCTGGCCCAGGACCTCGTGGACGCGGCGGAGGCGACGGACAAGCTGGTGTGCGTGGTGTGGGGGTCACCGGTCGGGACCGAGGCGGCCTACCGCGAGACCCTGCTCGGCTCCTCGCGCGTCGCCACCTTCCGTACGTTCTCCAACTGCATCGGGGCCGTGAAGGCCTACCTCGACCACCACCGCTTCACCACCGCCTACCGCTCCCCCTTCGACGAGGCCCCGCGCACCCCGTCCCCCTCCTTCCGCAAGGCGCAGGCCCTGATGCGGCCGGGCCGGCAGCTCAGCGAGCACGCCGCGAAGCAGCTCCTGCGGGCGTACGGGATCCGGGTCCCGCGCGAGCAGCTGGTCACGAGCGCGGCGGCGGCGGTCCGGGCGGCCGGGCTCGTCGGGTACCCCGTGGTGATGAAGGCCTCGGGTGCGCAGCTTGCCCACAAGACGGAACTGGGGCTGGTGAAGGTGGGGCTGACCTCCGCCAGCCAGGTTCGGGACGCGTACCGGGAACTCACCGACATCGCGCGCTACGAAGGCGTCGACCTGGACGGGATCCTGGTCTGCCAGATGGTCGGGCGCGGCGTCGAGATGGTGGTGGGCGTGACCCGCGACCCGCTCTTCGGGCCGACGGTCACGGTCGGCCTCGGGGGCGTGCTGGTGGAGGTCCTGAACGACGCGGCCGTGCGCGTGCCGCCGTTCGGCGAGGCCCAGGCCAGGGACATGCTCGGCGAACTGCGTGGGCAGGCTCTGCTGAAGGGCGTACGGGGAGCCCCGCCGGCGGACGTGGACGCGCTGGTGGAGGTCGTCCTGCGGGTGCAGCGGATGGCCCTGGAGCTGGACGGCGACCTCGCCGAACTCGACATCAACCCGCTCATGGTGCTGCCTCGGGGGCAGGGCGCGGTGGCGCTCGACGCGCTCGCGGTGTGCCGATAGGAGTCACGGATGACCGACGTCCTCCACACCGTCGAGAACGGCGTCTCGTGGATCACACTCAACCGGCCCGAGGCGATGAACGCCGTCACCTGGGACCAGCGGGAGCGGATCATCGCGCTGCTCGGGCAGGCCTCGGCCGACCCGGGTGTACGGTGCGTGGTCCTCACCGCCAACGGCCGTGGCTTCTGTGCGGGGGCGGACCTGCGGGGCGCGCCGGCCTCCGGTGGCGAACCCGTGGCCGGCGATGTGGCGCGGACCATCCGGCTCGGGGCGCAGCGGTTCATCGGTGCCGTCATGGACTGCGAGAAGCCGGTGATCGCGGCGGTGAACGGGACGGCGGCCGGGATCGGCGCGCATCTGGCGTTCGCGTGCGATCTGGTCCTGGCGGCCGAGCCGGCGAAGTTCATCGAGGTGTTCGTGCGGCGGGGCCTGGTGCCGGACGGGGGCGGGGCGTATCTGCTGCCCCGGCTGATCGGGCCGCAGCGGGCGAAGGAGCTGATGTTCTTCGGCGACGCGGTGACGGCGCACGACGCCAGGGAGCTGGGCCTGGTGAACCGGGTGGTGCCGGCGGAGGAGCTGGAGAAGACCGCCCGGGAGTGGGCCGAACGCCTGGCCCAGGGCCCGACACGGGCGCTCGCCCTGACGAAGCAACTGGTGAACGCCTCCCTGGACGCCGACCGTGCGAGCGCGTTCGCGGCGGAGGCGGCGGCCCAGGAGATCAACATGACCACGCGGGACGCGAACGAGGGCGTCGCGAGCTTCATTGAACGACGGACGGCTCGGTACGAGGGGCGTTGAGTCGCCTCCGTACGAGGGGCGCTGAGCCGCCTCCGTACGACGGGCGCTGAGCCGCCTCCGCACGACGGGCGTTGAGTCGCCTCCGTACGAGGGCGGTGAGACGGCTTCACACGAGGGCGGTGAGACGGCTCGTACCCGCCCCTTCTCATCTGACGAACCGTCAGCTTCAATGGGAGATGTGATGGGACACGCTGGGATGGCGGCCACCGCCGTCCGATACCTCAGGTCGGCCGGGTCGCCGACGGCCGTCGAACCGCTCCCGCGCCCCCGGCTGCGGGCGGTCGGGGAGGACGAGCGGCTGCCCGTCGACCCCGCCGAGTTCCGGCGCGTGCTGGGCCACTTCGCGAGTGGCGTCACCGTCGTGACGGCCCTCGATCCGGACGGGCCGACCGGCTTCGCCTGCCAGTCGTTCGCCTCGCTCTCCCTGGACCCGCCTCTGGTCGCCTTCATGGTCGCCCGTACGTCGACGACCTGGCCCCGGCTCGCCCGGGCCGGCGTCTTCTGCGTGAACGTCTTGGGCGCGGACCAGCGGGAGTTGTGCCTGGGCTTCGCGAAGAGCGGCGCGGACAAGTTCGCGGGGGTGCCCTACGACGCGGCCCCGGCGACGGGCTCCCCCCGCCTGACCGGCGCCCCCGCCTGGGTCGACTGCACGATCGCCACCGTCCACACGGGCGGCGACCACCTGATCGTGGTGGGGCGGGTAGAGGCCCTCGGCGTGGAGGACGGCGGCGAACCGCTGCTGTTCCACCGCGGGCGGTTCGGCCGCTTCACCCCCTGACGCCTTTCCCCGGGCGCCTTCCCCCTGGCGCCTTCCCCCTGGCGTCTTTCCCTGGCGTCATTCCCCCTGGCGCCTTGAGCCCCGACGCACCCGGTAGCGGCACGCAGGGAGCTTCCGGTGACGGGAGCTCCCTGCGGGCGTGGGCCGGTCTACTCGTTGAACCAGTGCGAGTAGACGGCCGGGCCGCCACCGTCCCACCAGAGCTGCATCTGGTACTCACCGGAGTTGGGGACGTTGTAGCCCTTCTTGTCACAGCCGGCGTCGCCGCCGTCGTCGACGACCATGACCGTCGCGCCGCCGCTGCGCACCAGGTGACCCACCACACCGTGGCCGTCCGCCTTGGTGTCGCAGACCTGGAACATGTCACCGTCGTCGATGAAGGTCATCGAACCCCGACCCTCGGGGAGCTTGATGACCTTGTTCTCGTCGAGGGCGGCGGCCTGAGCCGTCGTCGCCGTACCGGCGAACACCGCTGCCACGGCCGCGCCGGCCACGACCACACGCTTGAACGTCTTACCCATGGTTTTCCTCTCTCACTACAGGAGTGCGGGCTACGGACTACGGGGTGCTACTCGTTGAACTTCCTGGAGAAGACGGTGCCGCCACCGCCACCCCAGGCGAGCGTCATCTGGTAGTAGTCCCACCCGTTGGGGACGTTCCAGCCGCCCTTGTCACAGCCGGCGTCGCCGCCGTCGTCGACGGTGAGCATGCGGCGGTTCTCGTCGTCGATCACAGTGCCCTCGACGCCATGGCCGTCGGCCCTGGTGTCGCAGACCTGGAACATGTCACCGTCGTCGATGTAGGTCATCGACCCCCGGCCGTCCGGGAGCTTGATCGTGATGTTGGTGTCGAGGGCGGCGGCCTGAGCCGTCGTCGCCGTGCCGGCGAGCGCCGCGACGGCGGCCGTACCGGCCACAGCCATGCGCGTGAAGGTCTTACCCATCGTGATTCCCCTTGTTCTCCGCAGGTGGGGGGCAGCCCAAGGGGGCGGCCCGAAGGTGGCGTTCGGACTACTCCTTGAAGTGCGCCGAGTAGGTCCAGTCGCCGCCGCCGTCCCAGACGAGCGCCATCTTGACCGACCACATGACGCCGATGTCGTAGCCGCCCTTGTCGCAGCCGGCGTCGCCGCCGTCGGTGACGGTGAGCTTGACGCGCTCCGCCAGACCCATCTCGATGACCTGGCCGGTCATGCCGTAGCCGTCGGCCTTGGTGTCGCAGACCTGGAACATGTCACCGTCGTCGATGAAGGTCATCTTGCCGTGACTGTTGCTGATGGTCTTGTTCTCGATGGCCTGGGCCGCCGTCGCCGTGCCGCCGACCACGGCGACCACGGCCGCACCGGCCACTGCGATGCGAGTGAACGAATTCATCTGATTCCTCGTGTCTCTTGTGGGGGGACTACTCGTTGAAATAGCCGGACGTGATGGTTCCGCCGCCGCCGTTCCAGCTGAGGGCCATGCGGACCGATTCCATCTGACCGACGTTGTAGCCCTTCTTGTCGCAGCCGGCGTCGCCGCCGTCGGTGATGGTGATAAGCGTGTGGTTGAGGTTCTCCACCATGCCGACCATGCCGTGCCCGTCTGCCTTGGTGTCGCAGACCTGGAACATGTCGCCGTCATCGATGTAAGTCATCGATCCCCGGCCGCTGGGGTAATAGATGCTCTTGTTCGTGTCGGCGAGTGCGGGCGTCGCCGTTCCGGCGACCACAGCGGCGACAGCCGCACCGGCAACTGCCACACGGGTAAGTGCTTTGACCATTGATTCCTCTTCCACTGCAGGGCTGAGGCACAGCCCGAAATCCGGACCTTGATCGCCATGACCATAAGGCAGCCCGGTGGATTGGAAAATGGATTTGAGGATGGCCTGAGCTTTGTTGATTTTCACGGAGAGTTACCGGAATAGAAAATTCCGAGAGCCGATGACGCGATAAAGGGGCACAGAATCGAGCGGAATCGGAC
The DNA here is from genome assembly GCF_053609105.1 of Streptomyces sp. NPDC054975. NCBI lineage: Bacteria > Bacillati > Actinomycetota > Actinomycetes > Kitasatosporales > Streptomycetaceae > Streptomyces > Streptomyces sp. NPDC054975. The sequence continues at coordinate 291,838 of NZ_JBSGWV010000002.1, read as the reverse complement.
GCTGGCGGAAACGCTCCGCCACAAGCACGCTCAAAATGTGAGCTGGATCACACCACTCTCAACTCCGCCTGGCGTTCTTCGAGTTGAGGAAGACGAGTCGGGGGCGATGGGGGCCGTCACGAGCCCGGGTCGACCATGTGACGCACGTCACAATGGCGTGGATTCGATGCCTGACATGCGCCCAGGGTGTTCAACTGCGCGCACTCTTGTGTCCTTTATTGCACCATCAGCAACTTGCGCCCCACTGTGAAGGAACCATTCCGGTCACTTACCGTGAGAGCCCTCCCGTGCCCGGAGCAACCTCAGAGCAACCTCAAATACGTGTACCGGCCGAGCGCCCTGCCCTAGGGTCGCTCCATTCCCTTGTCGATGGAGGCACGGCCATGAAGTCCGAACAGCTGGTCCCCGAGAATCGCGAGGAGGAAGCACGAGAGGTGCCCTCTCCCGACATGAACGGCGAGCAGTTTCCTCCGGCAGGTCGCTCCCGTAAGGCGCGTAATCTCGGGTTGGCCGGCATTGTCGCGGCCGTGGTCGCGGCAACCGTCGCCCTATCGCTGGTCGTCGACGACGGTGATACGCAGAAGCAGCGCCCGAGCGCATTTCCCGCCTCCGATGTGAAGGCACATCCGGATCAGTCTCCCCCGCGGGAACTCATCGCCGCGGGGAATGTCGCGGTCTCGGCGTACTTCTCGGCAAGTGCGGAAAAGCGGCCCGACGGAAACGGGGTCGTCACCTATCGATGGAGCCTGCTGAACACCGCCACCGGCCAGTACAAGAAAACGGACTGGGCCTGGTTGGATGTCGCTCCGGGTATGAAGACCGCCGCGGTGCTCGAGCGTGATCTGCCCGTCCGCCGCATCGGACTGCTGAACCTCGCCACGGACAAGGTGGAGCGCTGGATCAAGGTCGACAAGGCCGTCGGCAGCGTGCAGTTCGCACCGGACGGCAGGCGGCTCGTGGCCACCACGTACGGCCTCAGTCCGGACGGCCTGTTCAAGGACGCGTCGTACCAGCTCAACGACAAGATGGTGCCGGGCCCCAAGCCCAGCCGTTCCGGCTTCTACGTCATCGATGTCGCCTCAGGACAGGCCACGTTCGCCGAGCGCCCGACGAGGAAGAACGAGCACGGGTTCAGCGTCGGCGGCGGCCGGCAGGACCTCATGTGGAGCCGTGACGGCGCGCTGCTGTGGGAGCCCTGGAACAACAAGGCCCGCAAGGTCTTCTACGGCGTGGACGGCAAGGAGGCGCCCACCCCGAAGCTGGAGGCGGACCTCGGCTTCCCGGGTGCGGTCCTCTCTCCCGACGGCAAGCTGGCCACGGGTGAGTTCGTGGGCGAGAACGGCCAGATCGTCTCCGAGGTACGGGACGCGAAGAGCGGGAAGCGGGCCGCGGTCGTCCCGGGGCAGCAACTGCTCGCCTGGGCCGACGACGACGCGCTCATCGCCTGGCGGTGCGACCCCGCGCAGTGCGACCCCGGGAAGGGCGAGTTCCGTAACCAGCTGGTCCTGGTCGGCCTGGACGGGAAGAGTCTGACCCCTCTCTCCGGCTTCCGGAAACCCGAGCTCCGCTACGAAGGCCGCTGGACTCCTATATTTACGGCACGCTGACCGCTCAGACCGGGGGAATTCGTGGCTCTCACCACACTTGGCCTCACCGAGGAATCGGACACCCTGTACCGCACCATGCTCGCCCGGCCGGATCTCGGGGTGGCCGCGCTCGCGGTCGACCTCGACTGGCCGGAGGAGCGCATACGTAAAGGCCTCGACGAGCTGGCCGACCTGTCGCTCCTGTGCTCGCCGCCGCCCGGCGAGTCCGGCGGAGTGCGCGTCGTCAGTCCGCAGATCGCCATGGACCTGCTGCTCAGCCGGCAGGCCGCCGAGCTGGCGCGTCAGCAGCAGCAGCTCGCCGAGAGCCGGGCGGCCGCGGCCGCGCTCATCACCGGCTACGGCGCGGCGTCGGGCGGGCAGGACGACCGGCTCGACCGTGACGGGGTGGAGAGGCTCGTCGGCGTGGAGGCGGTCCGCCGCAAGATCGCCGAGCTGGCGGACCAGGCCGAACGGGAGACGGCCTCGCTCGCTCCCGGCGGCGGGCAGCCGGCCGACAACCGGGCCGCCAGCCTGCCCATCGCACAACAGCTCATCGACCGCGGCATCAAGGCCAGGACCGTCTATCACGACAGCATCCGCAACGACCCCGCCAGCGTGCAGCACGCCGAGTGGCACGTGGCGCACGGCAACCAGATCCGCACGGCGGCCGCGATGCCGATGCGCATGCACATCGTGGACGGTGCCGTCGCCCTCGTCCCGCTCGACCCCGAGGACAGCTCCCGGGGGGCCGCCGTGATCCGCGAACGAGGCGCGGTGGCCGTGTGCATGGCCCTGTACGAAGCGGTCTGGGAGAGCGCGCGGCCGCTCGGCGATCCGCCGAGCCGCAGCCTCGCCGACCCGGCGTCGATCCACCGCGAGCTGCTGCGGCTGCTCGCCCAGGGGTGCACGGACGGGGCCGCGGCACGCCGTCTCGGGGTGTCGCTGCGCACCGAACGCCGCCTCATATCGGAGCTGATGACGGAGCTCGACGTCCGCAGCCGCTTCCAGCTCGGCCACAAGGCGATGGAGCGCGGCTACCTGTAGAGGAGCGGGGTGACGCGGTCACCCGTAAGAAGAGGTCGGGGTGGGCGCGGCCACCCCTGACAAGAACGCGGGGTGACGCGGTCACCCGCAAGAAGAGCGCGGCGGTTGCCACGGCACCGCCGCGCTTCTGCGTGTCGCCCCGCGCCGCGACGCCTGGCGCGGACACAACAGGCCCTCCCCCACCCCACGTTGAGCTGCGGCTCCGTGATGACGGCACGACGGTGCCAGGGGCGGTATGTGCCACCGGCAGGCCGTGACAGGAGAGCCGGGCCCGAGCAAGACTTCTCGGTATCACCCCACGGCTCACGCCGCCGCGCACGGGCGCCGAGGCAGGCGGCCAGGGCAGGTCGCGGCATCCGCCCCGTCACCCGGCCCACCGTTCCGCGCCCACACCCCGCACACCACCGCGTGGTCCCGCTCGATTCAAAGGAGACCGCTTTGTACGTGTCTGCACCGGTGCACGACATCCTCGGCATCGGCTTCGGTCCCGCCAACCTCGCTCTCGCCATCGTGCTGGAGGAGAAGCACCCGGAGCTCGACGCCCGCTTCCTGGAGGCGCGTCCGGCCCCCGACTGGCAGCCGGGCATGCTGCTCGACGGATCGGACATCCAGAACCACCCCAGCCGCGACCTGGTCACCCTGCGCAACCCGCGCAGCCGCTACAGCTTCCTCAACTACCTGCACGAGAACGGCCGGCTCCTGCGCCACCTGAACCTCCCCAGCGAGTTCCCGCTGCGCAAGGAGTACGCGGGCTACATCCGCTGGGCCGCCGACCACTTCACCCACGTCGTGGACTACGGGCAGCGCGCCGCCTCCGTCGGCACCGTCGAGCAGGACGGCGAGACGCTGTACGAGGTGGTCACGGAGTCCGGGCGTCGCTACCTGAGCCGCACCCTCGTGATGGCCCCGGGCCGCACCCCGTACATCCCCCGCCCCTACGACTCGGTGCACAGCTCCCGGGTCTTCCACCTGACGCGCTACCTGCCGCAGGTGGCCGCCCTGACGGCGGACGGCGCCCCGGAGGCGGTCGCCGTGATCGGCGGCAGCCAGAGCGCCGTGGAGCTCGCCCTCGACCTGTCCCGGCGCTTCCCGAAGACCCGCGTCGTCACGTACACCCGCTCCCACTCGCTGCGGCTGAAGGACACCAGCCCGTTCAGCGAGGAGGGGTACTTCCCCGAGTTCACCTCGTACTACCACCAGGCCTCCCCGGCGAGCCGGCGCAAGCTCGACGCGTACATGCAGCCGACGAACTACTCCTCGGCCGACGGCGACGTGCTCAAGGAGCTGTACCTCGCCATGTACGAGCAGGAACTCGACGGCGAGCAGAAGCTGTTCGTGCGCGGCAACCACGAGGCCACCGCGGTCACCGCCGACGACCACGGCGTGACCATCGACTTCCGCGAGCTGCACACCGGCGAGCGGGTACGCGACACCGTCGACTTCGCGGTGCTCGCGACCGGCTTCCGCAACATGGGCCCCGGCGCCCACGAGGAGCTGCACCCGCCGATGCTGGCGCCGCTCGTGTCCCGCCTGGCCACCGAGCCGGACGGCCGCCTGGAGGTCGCGTCCGACTACCGGCTGCTGCCCGCCGACACCACCGACGCCCTGCCCCCGCTGTTCCTGAACGGCCTGTGCGAGTCCAGCCACGGCATCGGCGACGCCGGCTCCTTCAGCCTCCTGTCGCTGCGCGCCGGCACGCTCGCCGACTCGCTCACCGCCGTCCTGGCACGGCGCACCCCGCGTACCGAACCGCTGCGGACCGCCACCGACCGCGAGCTGGTCCCGGCCACGCCCGCCGCGGTCGCCGTGTGACCGACGTCCTCGCGACACGCGCCCGGCCCGCAGGCCGGCGCACCAACGATGGGAGAGGAGACACTGTGCACGTCAACGACCTGGTGGTGGCCGGGTTCGGCCCGTCCGGCATCGCGCTGGCCGCGGCCATCGAGGACCACGACGACGCCCACCCCGGGCAGGCGCCGCTCACCGCCGCCTACCTGGAGCGCGCCGCCGACTCGGCCTGGCAGCCCCAGCAGGTGCTGCCCGGCACGGACATCCAGCACCACTTCTTGCGTGACCTGGCCACCCCGCGGAACGCCGCCTCCCGCTTCGGCTTCGTGCCGTTCCTCCAACAGAGCGGCCGCTTCTACGAGTTCACCCTGCTCGGCGGATACGTCAGCCGCCTGGAGTGGTCCGCGTACGTGCAGTGGGCGGCCGAACAGGTCCGCCGCCGGCCCGCCTACCACCGCGAGGTCGTCGCGGTGGAGCCGGTCACCGACGCCGACGGAGTGGTGCGCACCGCCCGGGTCGTCAGCCGCGACCCGCGCGACGGCAGCCTCTCCGAGGACCTCGGCCGCAACGTCGTGATCGCCACCGGGCACCGCCCGTACGTCCCCGAGGTGTTCCGCGACGCGGCGGGCGAGCGGGTCTTCCACGCGAGCGAGTTCCTGCTGCGGAAGGCGGCGCTGCCCGCGCCCGCCCACGGCGGACCGGTCCGCTGGGCGGTGATCGGCGCCGGTCAGACCGCCGGCGAGATCGTGCTCCACCTGCACGGCTCCGACCCGAACGCCGAGGTGCACTCGCTGGTGCGCCACGCCGGCTTCCGCATGTACGAGCTCGGGCACTTCAGCAACGAGGTCTACTTCCCCCAGGAGACCGAGTACGTCTACGGCCTGGAGCGCGAGGCCCGCGAGAAGGTCCTCGCCCAGGCGCGGGCGACCAACTACTCCGCCGTCGATCCGGACGTCTCCACCGCCCTGTACACGGCGAGCTACCAGGACCGGCTCACGGGGGCGCACCGCCTGTCGATGCACCGCCGCACCGAGGTCACCGGCGTCGACGTGCGCGCCGACGGCGTGGTCCTGGAGACCTCCGAGGTGTTCACGGGCGTCAAGCAGCAGCTGGAGGTGGACGCCGTCGTGCTGTGCACGGGCTACACCGAGCCGCGTCTGCCCGAGCCGCTCGCGCCGTTCGCGTCGCTGCTCGCGTACGAGGACGACGGCCTGCCCGTCGTCACCCGCGGCCACCGTGCCGTGACGACCGACGCCTGCCAGGTGGGGATCTATCTGGACGGCCTCACCGAGTGGCGGCACGGCATCGCCAGCGCCACCTCCTTCAGCCAGATGGCCGTGAAGGCCGATGCCGTCCACCGGGACCTGCGCGAGCAGCTGGCCCGCCAGCGGGCGGCCGCGCCGGCCCCCGTGGCCGTACCCGCCGCCGTCTGACCGGCCCGGACCTTCTCGCGCCCGCCGCCCGACCTTCCGTTCCCGGCTCTTCGCTCCCGACCCCTTCGCTCCCCACCCTTCGAGAGGTTCCACCGTGCACACTTTTTCGACCGGCCCCGACGACATGACCTTCGAGGAGCAGTTCAACGTCGCCGGCCGCCGCATCTTCCCGTGGAAGGAGGCCGTGGCCGAGCCGTTCTGGGGCGGCGCCTGGATCGACGTCGCGCCCGGAGCCACGTCCACCGCCCACTCCCACGACGAGAACGAGATCTTCTTCTTCACGGAGGGCAGCGGGATCATCCGCATCGGCGACGAGAAGCGCCGGGTCTCCGCGGGCGAAGCGGTCTTCATCACCAACTACGAGGACCACGACGTCACCAACGACACGGACTCCCGTCTGCGCTTCATCGCCATCTGGTGGGGCAGCGCCGAGGCGATCGCCGCCGAACGCGCCTACTGGGCAGCACAGTTCGGCATCGAGGACCCGGGCGCCACCCCGTCCGCCCTGTCCGCCGCCGAGGGTGTGACGGGCCGGTGAGCCGGTCAGCGGCCGTGGACGCCGTCGTGGTGGGCGGTGGCGTCGTCGGCGCAGCCCTCGCCCACCGGCTGGCAGGGGCCGGACTGGAGCGCGTCGTGCTGTGCGAGCAGGCCCGGGTGGCCGCCCACGGCGCCACCTCCCGGTCCGGCGGCCTCATCCGGCTCCACCACACGGTGCACAGCGACACCGAGCTCACCGCCCGCAGCCTGCCCGTCTTCGAGCAGTGGGCCGACATCGTCGGCGGCGACTGCGGCTACCGGCGCACCGGCTTCCTCCAGCTCGTGGGCCCCCGGTACACCGAGGCCCTGGCCGTCAACACCGCGGCCGCCGCCGCGGCGGCCGGGCCACGCCGCACCGAGGTGATCGACCCGGCCGAGATACATCGGCTCTACCCGGGCCTGACGCTGGACGGCGTGGCGGCGGCCGCGTACGAGCCCGACGGCGGCTACGCCGACCCGGCCCGCACGGCCACCGCCCTGGCGAACGCCGCCCGGGCTCGCGGGGTGGAGATCCACGAGGGCGTCCGCGTCCACGAGGTCCTCACCGACGGCTCCGGGGAGCGTGTCACGGGCGTGGAGACCACGACCGGGCGGTTCTCCACCCCGCTCGTCGTCCTCGCGGGCGGCGCCTGGGGGGACGAGCCCACGGCGAGCCTGGGGGTGCACGTGCCGGTGACGGCCCGTCGTATCGGCCTGGCCCAGGTGCACCTGCCCGGCGTCGGCCGGCGCGGCGCGGACACCTCCGTGCCCACCTGCATCGACGACACCACGGGCAGCTACTTCCGTCCCGAGGGCACCGACCGGCTCTTCTTCGGCGTGCCCTCCCAGCCGGACGTCGTGCTCGGGCACGACGTCGCGCCCCTCACGCAGGACGAACTCTCCTCGGCGCTCGCCGCCATCTCCCGCCGGGTGCCCGCCGTCTCGTCCGCGCCGCTCACCGGCACCCGCGCCGGGCTCGACGGCTACACCCCCGACAAGCGTCCGGTGATCGGCCCGGCCGGGCCCGACGGGCTCTACCTGGCCCTCGGCTTCAGCGGCGGAGGCTTCAAGATGGCGCCCGCCGTCGCCGAACTCGCCGCCGCCGAGATCCTCGACGGGCAGGCCGTGGCCGGCAAGGCCGAGCAGCCGCTGCTCGCGCCGTACCGGCTGGAGCGGTTCGCCGACGGTGGACGCGGAATCGTTCCGGAGGCGCCGTATGCGCAGATGTGACCGTGCCCTGCGCGCCGCGGCCGGCCGGATGCGGGAGGACGTCGCGACCGTACTGGCGAAGGACCCGGCCGCCGGCAGCCGCCGCGAGGTCCTGCTCTACCCCCACATCCAGGCGCTGTGGACGTACCGCGTCGCGCACTGGCTGTGGTCCCGCGGCCACCGGCTGACCGCCCGCGCCCTGTCCCTGGGCGCGCGCGCCGTCACCGGCATCGAGATCCATCCGGCCGCGGTCATCGGCCGCCGCTTCTTCATCGACCACGGGACGGCCGTCGTCATCGGCGCGACGGTACGCATCGGCGACGACGTGATGCTGTACCACCAGGTCACGCTGGGCTCCGCCGGCTGGTGGAAGGACCTCCGGCGGTCCGCGGGGGCGCGCCGGCACCCCGTGGTCGAGGACGGCGTGATCATCGGCACCGGGGCCAGCGTCCTCGGTTCGGTGACGGTCGGAGCGGGCGCGCGGATCGGCGCCCACTCCGTGGTCCTCACCGACCTCGCGCCGGGCACCCGGGTGACCGCGCCGCCGTCCGAGATCCACCGCCCTGCTGCCGAACTCCACCGGACCACCGCCGAGATCACGCGGCCCGTGGCCGAGGTCCCACGGCCGACCGCCGACATCCCACGGCCCACCGCCGAGGTCCACCGGCCGGCCGCCGTGTCCTCGCCGCTCGCCGTCCGTCCGTCCGGCCCGGAGTCCGCTCCCGAGTCCTCGGCCACGCACACACCGACCCGCGTCCGGCCCGTACGGATCCGCCCGGTACGGGGCCGCGCCGCACTGCCGTCCGCCCTGCGGGCCGTCCGCCGCAACGTCCCGCCGACGGCCGCCTCCTAGGGCCTGTCACCCCCAGCTCTGCCGCGCTCCGCCGCGCGGCCCCGCCAACCGCCCGCCCTCTCTCGTCACGAGGACCCCATGAGCCAGCCGCAGAACGCCGCCACGCCCGCCTACATCGTCACGAGCGCCCCGCCCAACCCCAACGGCGACCTCCACCTGGGTCACCTCTCCGGGCCGTTCCTCGGCGCCGACGTCCTCTCCCGCCACCTGCGCCAGCGCGGACGCGCCGTCCACTACGTCGGCTACTCCGACGAGCACTCCTGCTACGTGCCGCGCCGGGCCGCCGAGATCGGCTCCACCGCGCACCGCGCCGCGCTGACCTTCGGCGACCGCATGGAGGAGACCCTCTCCCTGGGCGCCATGCACCACGACTGGTTCACCCGCCCCCTGACCACCCCGCGCCACGACGAGATCGTCCAGCGGTTCTTCACCGACCTGTGGGAGCAGGGCCGCCTGGAGGTCCGTACGCTGCCCGTCTTCTGGTGCGCGCCCTGCGACCGCGAACTCTACGAGGCCGAGGTGCGCGGCGAGTGCCAGTTCTGCGCCGAGCCCTCCGACGGCATCTACTGCGAGGCCTGCGGGCTGCCCCAGGACCCGGCCGGTCTCGCCGCCCCGCGCTGCACCGCCTGCTGGCAGACACCGGAGATCCGCGAACTGGAACGCATCTGCTTCCCGTTGGCCGACTACCGCGACCAGCTGCTCGCCTACTACGAGCAGGCGCAGCAGGACGCCGAGTGGCGGCCCCGGCTGCGCGCCTACCTCGACACCCTGTTCGCGAGCGAGCTGCCCCTGACCCCCATCTCCCGCCGCTCCGGCTACGGCATCCCCGTGCCGCTCGAAGGCTGGGACGGGCACATCCTCGACACCTGGTTCTCCGGCATCTTCGGCTACGTCGCCGCGACCGCCTGCCTCACCGCCGCGCAGGGCGAGCCGGAGGAGTGGGAGCGCCTGTGGTCGGACCCGGCCACGCGGATCGTCCACTTCCTCGGCTTCGACTGCTCGTTCTCCCACGCCGTGCTGTGGCCCGCGCTGCTGATGGCGCACGGCGGGCTGACGCTGCCGAGCCAGGTCGTCATCAACGAGTTCTACCGCCTGGAGGGCGAGAAGTTCTCCACCAGCCGCGACCACGCCGTCTGGGGCGGGGAGTTCCTGCGGCAGGTCTCCGCGGACGCCCTCCGGTTCCACCTGTGCCTGACCGGTCCGGAGCGCCGGCAGACCAACTTCGCGGCCAAGGAGTTCGCCGCCACCGTCGAGACGGTCCTCGTGCAGGGCGTCGAAGCGTGGACGCAGGCCCTCCTGGCCGCCACCGCCGAGGACTTCGCCGGTGAGGTCCCCGACGCGGTGCCCACGGCGGCCGACGGGCCCCTCGCCGCGGTGCCCGCCGAGCTGTCCGCCGCACTGGGCACCTCCCTGGACGCCGCCGCGTTCTCCCCGCAGCAGGCGGCCACCGACCTGGCCGCGGCGATCGGCCTGGCGGTCGCGGACCTGCCGGAGCTGAAGCGGCTCCGTGGCGACGGCGAGGCGTACGCGCGCCGGCTCGTCGCCCACACCGAGGCGCTCGCGGCCGTCGCCACCTCCTCGGCGGCGATCATGCCGGGCTGGTCGGCGTACCTGGCCAAGCACCTGGGTCTCGCGGTCGACCCGGCGACCCGCATGCCGGCCTGGCCCGAGGGCGACGCCCGCCTGGTGGCGCCCGGAACGGTCCTGCCCGCCGGCCTCCCGGCGTTCTTCCACGACATCGCATGAGCGCGCCGCCCGCACACCCCGCCGCGCCCTCGGCCGGCGCGGCGCCCGGGGCGGACACCGCGAGCCGGGCCGGGCTCTCCGGACACGACCTGGCGCCACGCCGTACCCTGCTCGCCGTCGCGGGCGCCGGGACCCTGCTGGTCCCGGCCGCCCTCGCGGGCCGGCCCGGCACGCAGGCCGCCGCGCTGGTGGTGGCGGTCGTGCTGCTCGCCTGGCACGTACTGATCGCGCGGGCGGGCGGCACACGCGGCCGGGGCGCCGCCGGACTCGTCACCGACGTGTACGGGCCGCGCGCCGGACGGGCCGTCCACGCCTGCTACTTCGCGGGGATCGCCTGCGGTCAGGCTGCGGTGGCGGGGGCGGCCGGCGAGTTCGCCGCCGACGGGCCGGCGGCGGGCGCGGTGGCGGCCGGGGTGCTCGCGGTGGGCGCCGGGGCGGCCGCGGCCGGACGGCTGCCCGGTCCGCGCGGCCGCCGTCTGCGGCTGGCCGCCGTACTGCTGCTGACAGCAGGCTGGTGGACCCTGCCCGGCCTGCTGAGCCTCGACGGACGACTGCCGGACGGTGGAGCGTGGGGTACGGCGTGGGGTACCGCGTGGGGCGCGGCTTGGGACGCGGCGGCCACGCTGGTCGTGCTCTTCGCCTGGGTCGGCGCCGAGGGTGACGTACCGCCGTTGCCGCCCGGCCGGACGGCGCTGATACGCCTGCTACGGGGCCCGGCGGTGGCCGCCGCGCTGCTCGCGCTGCTCCTCGCCTCCCCGCGTCCGGGACCCGACGCCGCCTGGGCGGCCCCCGTGGCCGGTGCGGCCGCCGCGCTCGTCCTCACCACCTACTGCGCCACCAACTTGGCCGCTTGCGGAGCCCGTTGGGCGCTCCTGGCGCGACGGGACGGAACTCCCGGCGCCGCGCGTACCGGCGTCTGGGCCGCGGCCGCGATCGCCGCCGCCGTCCTGTCCGTCGCCCGCCTCGCCGACGTACCGGCCGCCACTCTGCTGCTGCTCCCCGGAGCGGCGACCGCGGCCGTCCTCGCCCTCCCGGCAGCCGCGGCGGTGCGTCGGCGGCACCTCCGTGCCAGGACCGGCCCCGTGGCCTCGGCCACGCAGGAGCCTGGCCGGCCGTGAGCGGTTATCAGCCACTGAATATGCCCAGTTCATGGGCGGAGACGGAGCGACACCGTGTCATCTTCTAGCCATGGCACGAAGGCGCCACCTCGGCGTACCGGTGGACACCGGCCGCACCGTGCCAGCATCGATGCACCATGCAACTCGTAGCCTTCCGCATCGCCGCTCCGAGGCCGGTCACCCCGGACGAGGCACAGCTGCTGCGCACCGCTCTGCAGCGGGCGGTCACCACCCACCACAGCGCCGAACACGTCCGCGTCCACACCTCACGCGGCGGCGCCGTCGGCGTGCTGTTCCTTCTCGCGCCCGATCCCGCGGCGGCGCGCGCACACTGCCTGTCGCTGTGCGCCGAGGCGCTGGCCGGTGAGGCGGAGCTGTCCGGGTGGCGCGTCGTCGAGGCCTGAGCGGCAGGATCGACCGCCTTGACACAGTCGTGTCAGCGAAGGTTTGTGCCAGCCCGCAGACGGTGACGCGGGCCCTCGGCTGGTGAAAGCTGAAGGACATCGCCGCACGGGAACGACGGTCCGGCGACACCGCGGATTCCGTCGGGATCTCGCGCTGAACCTCCCTTCACGTCACAGGAGTTGGTCATGCTTCGCTACGCCGCCGTCCCCGCGCTCCTGCTCGCCACGCTGTCGCTCGGCCCGGGCGCCTCCGTCGTGTCGGCGGTGGGCACGGACCAGGGCTGGTCCTCCGTCACCCCCCGCCCCGACGACCAGGGTTGGTCCTCGGTCCCGAAGGACGGCACGGTGCGGATCCTCGCCGACGGCCCGGCTCCCGACCAGGGTTGGTCCTGACCCACGCACCTCGCGCCGTCTCCTGATCGGTCGCCGTCTCCGATCCCGGCGGTCTCCCGGCCGACCGGTGCGTCCGGCCGACCGATGCGTCCCGGCCTTCCTCACCGCCTTTTCTCACCGCCTGTCTTTCCGCCTTCATCACTCGCATCGCCTCTCAGGAGCTTTCCGTGAGCATCACCTATCCCGCTCCCGCCTCGGCCGCCCGCGAGGTCACGACCCTGACCCCCCGCGCCTTCGTGCCGGCGGCGAACGTCTTCGAGACGCTGGAGTCCGAGGTCCGCGGCTACTGCCGCGGCTGGCCCACCGTCTTCGACCGGGCCCGCGGCAACCGGCTGACGGACGAAGACGGCCACGATTACCTCGACTTCTTCTCCGGCGCGGGAGCACTCAATTACGGCCACAACAACCCCGTCCTCAAGCGCGCTCTCCTGGATCACCTGGAGCGTGACGGTGTCACCCATGGCCTGGACATGTCGACGACCGCCAAGCGCCGCTTCCTCGAGACCTTCCGGGACCTGATCCTCGAACCGCGCGGCCTGCCGTACAAGGTGATGTTCCCGGGCCCCACGGGCACCAACACCGTCGAGGCCGCGCTCAAGCTGGCCCGCAAGGTGAAGAGGCGGTCGCAGATCGTCTCGTTCACCGGTGGCTTCCACGGCATGTCGCTGGGGTCTCTCGCCGTGACCGGCAACGCGCGCAAGCGGGCCGGAGCGGGCGTGCCGCTCGTCCACACCGCGCACATCCCCTTCGACGGATACACGGACACCGACGATCCGTTCGCCGCCTTCGACCGGATGCTGGCCGACCCGAGTTCGGGTCTGGACCACCCGGCGGCGGTCATCGTGGAGACGGTCCAGGGCGAGGGCGGCATCAACGTCGCCCGCCCCGAGTGGCTGCGCGCGCTCGCCGCGCTGTGCCGGCGCCACGACATGCTTCTGATCGTCGACGACGTCCAGATGGGCTGCGGCCGCACGGGCGCCTTCTTCTCCTTCGAGGACGCCGGCGTCGTTCCGGACATCGTCACCCTCTCCAAGTCCATCTCCGGTTACGGACTGCCCATGTCGCTCTGCCTCTTCCGTGAGGAACTCGACATCTGGGAGCCCGGCGAGCACAACGGCACCTTCCGCGGCAACAACCCCGCCTTCGTCACCGCCACGGCCGCCCTGACGACCTACTGGGCCGACGGCGGGCTCGAGCAGCAGACCCGTCTGCGGGGCGAGCAGGTACGCGCGGGCCTCGAGCAGATCGCCGCCGAGCACCCCGGCGCCGTCGTCTCCGTCCGGGGGCGCGGCCTGGCCTGGGGCATGGAGATGCGCGACAAGGCCGCGGCGGGCCGCATCGCCCGCCGTGCCTTCGACCACCGCCTGCTCGTCGAGACGTCCGGCGCGCACGACGAGGTCGTCAAGCTGCTCCCCGCGCTGACCATCTCCCCGGCCGAACTCGACGAAGGGCTGCGGCTGCTGGCCCGGTCGGTGCGCGAGTGCCTCTGAGCGTCCCGCCGCGGCGGGCAGGCGGCACAAAGATGCCACCGCTCGTTTGTGCCGCCCTGACCTGCTGACATGGCGGCTCCCGAACCGACACACTCCTTCTGCCGCCCGCCCCGCGGGGCGCACCACCGCCGGTGCGGGGGCCAGGAAGGCAGAGGAGGAGGTCCGCATGTACGCCCACGAAGCGCCGTCGCCGGAGTTCCGCGGCCTGCTGAGGTCGGACGCCCACGGTGCGCTCGTGCCGGAGGCCGCCTGGCACTGGGAGTGCGACGCCGGCGCCCGGCGCTGGTCGTTCCACCTGCGGCCCGACCTGTGTGCGCCGGACACCGGCGCCCGTGTCACGGCGCGCAGCTTCGAGGAGCGATGGCGGGCTGTGAGCCTGCTGCCGCTTGCCGGTGGACTGCCGCGGGGCCAGTGCCGGTCGCTGGACTCCTGGAAGCTCGTCGTCCTGCTCGACCGGCCGGATGTGCGGCTGCCCCACCGCCTGGCCCGCTCCCGCCTGACCCTCGCCTCACGGTGCCTGAGCGACCCGCTGACGGCGCTGCTCTCCCACGGCCCCACGGACGGGCCGGCCCTCCGCTAGAACGTCCGCGCCTCTCCCCTCCCGTACGCCTGCCTGTCCCCCGTCGCTGTCCCGCCCCTTCCCCATCCGAGGTACTCGCTGTGGCTCACGCCGTCGCCTTCACCACGTTCGCCGTGCTCAAGAAGCCCTACGCCCACGCGGACAACGACTCCTTCAACGAACTGGAGCCGCTCGTCTTCGGCGCCTCCGAGACCAGCCCGGGCTTCATATCCCGCGCCACCGCCGTGGACACCGTCACCACGCGATGGACCAACTTCGGCCGGGACTACGGCGACTGGGGCACCTTCCAGGCGCCCTCCTTCTACACCGGCGGCCGCGAGGACGACACCGACACCCGCGCCTCGACCCTCTCGCTGTGGGAGGACCTGGAGTCCGTCTTCGCCTACGCGTACTCCGACATCCACCTGCACGCGCTGCGTAATCGTCGCGAATGGTTCGTCCACCTGCCGAACCGGCTCTACGCGGCCTGGTGGGTGCCCGAGGGGACCGTGCCCACCTGGCAGGATGCCTGCGATCGCCTGGACCACATCGACACCCACGGCTCCACGCCGCACGCCTTCGACTTCCGGGACGCCTTCGACGCCGCAGGCGCCCCCTACCGCGTGCGCCGCCCGATCGCCGCTCCGGCGGTCTCCGCCTGAGGGCTCCCGCCCTGCCCGTCCCCACTGCGACAGGAACCCCCGACATGACCTCCACGGGACTGCGTCCCCACGCCCCGCGCCCCACCGCCGGCCGCCTGCTGCTGCCGCTGCTCGCCGCCTCCGCCTTCCTGCTCACGCTGGCCGGCTCGTCGCTGAAGAACACCATCCAGGTGTACTTCCTGCCCATAGCCGACACCTTCGACAGCTCCCGCGGCGCCGTCGCCACGGCCACCACCCTGTTCGCCGTCGCGACCGCGGTGGCCTCGCCCCTCGTCGGCGGTCTCGCCGACCGGCTCGGCGGCGCCGCCACCCTGGCGATCGGCACCGCCTTGGCCGGTGTCTCCTTCGTCGGCTGCGCGCTGGCGGGGCAGCTGTGGCTGTTCGTCGTCGTCTACGGCCTTGTCGCGGCCTTCGCCTTCGCGATGCTGTCGTTCGTGCCGCTCGGCGTGCTCGTCGACGAACTCTTCCGGCACGGCCGCAAGGGCCTGATGTACGCGCTGCTCACCAACGGCGCGGCCGTCGGCTTCATCGTCCTGGTGCCGCTGTGGACCTGGCTGGGCACCGAGGTCTCCTGGCAGTCCGTGCTGCTCGCCACCGGCGTGGTCTTCCTCTTCGGGCTCACCCCGCTCGCCGTGCTGACGGCCCGCCGCTCCGCCCGTATCACCGGCCAGGACGCGCAGGAGGAGGCCACCGCGACCGAGCTCGGCGCCGAGGCCGAGGCCGCGGAGAAGGTGCAGCAGGCCGCGCTGCGCAAGCTCACCTTCGGTCAGCGGCTCCGCGCCGCCGTCGCGGTGCGCGAACTGCGGGTGCTGGCCCTGGCGTTCTTCTCCTGCGGCGTGACCATGGCCTTCATCGACGTGCACTTCATGCCGATGATGCACGACCACGGCATGGGTGAGACGACCAGTTCGACGGCGATCATGCTGCTGGGCATCTTCGAGGTCGCGGGCGGTCTGCTCGCCGGCTGGCTGTGCGACCGTGGCCTGATCAAGGCGGTCCTCGTCGGTGCGTACGTCCTGCGCGGGGCGGCCATGGTGCTGGTGAGCGTCGCCGAGCAGTCGGTGTCGGTGATGGTCTTCGGCGTCATCTTCGGCATCAGCTACCTGGCCACCGTGGTCGCCACCACGATGTGGGCGGCCAGCGCCCTGCCCGAGCGGGTGCGCGGTACGGGCATGGGCCTGGTGTGGGCCGTGCACGCGGCGGGCACCGCCATCGGCAGCCAGGCCGGGGCGACCCTCGCCGACCTGACCGGCAGCTACACCGTGGCCACGCTGGCCAGCGCGGCCCTCGCCGCCTGCGCCTGCCTGCTGGTGAGCATCACGCCGGCGCCCAGGACGGACAAGATCTGAGCCGTCCCCGCCGGGAGAAGTCCTGACCTTCGGAGGTGACCCGTCGGAAAGGACCCGTCGGAAGTCCTGACCCGTCCGGTCGCCGCGCCCCGCAGCGCGGCGGCCGGACGGCTCGGTCGTCAGGACGCCCCGGTCGTCGCGCGCCTACGCCCGTGGCAGAGTCCTGATCGGCCGGACCAGCAGCAGCGCCACCACCACGAGCACCGCGATCCCCGCCCCCGCCAGCAGGACCTCCTCCGTCCCCACCGCCTCCGCCACCGGGCCCGCGAGCGCCCGGCCCGCCGCCATCATCAGCAGCGATCCGGCCACGTCGTACGCGTGCATCCGGTTGAGGGCCTCCTGGGGCACGTGCGTCTGGACGGACGTGGACCACATCACGAGCCAGTACGCGAACGCCGCCCCGCCCACGAACTGGCCGAGGCACAGCAGCGCCACCGGCGCGCCGGAACCGAGCAGCACGAGGTTCACCGGCAGGCCGAGCAGCGCCACCGCGCCCGAGGCGAGCGGGCGGCGCGGGCGCAGCCGCAGGGCGAGCAGGCCGCCGGCCGCGCTGCCCGCGCCGCTCACCGCCATCAGCGCGCCGTACGTGGCGGAGCCGTGGTCGCCGGTCACCAGGGTCGCGGTCAGCGGCACCATCGGACCGGCGACCGTCAGGCCGTACACCGTCCAGATCGCGATGACCCCCCACAGCCAGCTCCGGGCACGGAACTCCCGCCAGCCGACGACCAGTTCGGCACCCAGAGAGCCCCGTACGACCGTGTCGCCGGGCACCGCGGGGATCCGCGTCAGGGCGAGGCAGAGGGCGCTGACGGCGAACGTCGCGCCGTTGGCGGAGAAGGCGGCCCCCGCGCCCGAGAGGGCGACGAGGACACCCGCCACGGCGGGCCCGGCCATCGTCATCAGGGACTCGACGACCCGCAGGACGGCGTTGGCGCGCTGCACGTCGGGGGCGATGCGCGGGATCGTGGAGGCGACGCCGGGCTGAAAGAGGGCGGCGCACACTCCGCTGACGGCGCTGAGCGCGTACACGAGCCAGACGGGCGGGCTGCCGACGGTGAAGGAGACGGCGAGGACGGCCGCGCCGGGCAGCCGCAGCAGATCCGCGAGGATCATCATCCGGCGGGCCGTGAAGCGGTCCGCGAGGACGCCGCCGAAGATGACGAGGAGCGCGAAGGGGCCGATCCAGGCGCCGAGCGCGTATCCGACGGACGAGTCGGGGTGGCCGGCCCCGAGCAGACCGGCGGCGAGGGCGACGGGCACCATGCCTTCGCCGAAGACGGCGGCGGCCCGGGCGACGAAGAAGAGCCGGAAGTTACGGTTCCACAGCGTCGAGGCCCCCGAAGGTGCCGCGGGAACGCCGGTCGTGGCCCCGGAAGGCGCCGCGTGAACGCCGTCCGAAGCCCCGCCTGCCGGCGCCCCGACCTTGTCCGTCGAGTCCGCGTAGTGGTCCGCTCGCTTGTCCGTCACGGACGCGAGGTCTATCAGCGAAGAGGTCTGGACCACCACGGGTTTTTCACCGCCGTGGCGCTAGAAGGTCAGCACGCCCCGTGCGACCTTGCCCCGCTCGGCGTCCTCCGCCGCGCGGGCGAACTCCTCCACCGGATAGGTGGCGGTGACGAGTTCGTCCAGGAGGAGGCGGCCTTCGCGGTAGAGGTCGGCGTAGAGGGCGATGTCCTTCTGGGGGCGTGAGGAGCCGTAGCGGCAACCGAGGATGGACTTGTCGAGGAACATCGCGGCGGGCGGGAAGGTCGCCTCGGCGGTGGGCGCGGTCATGCCGAGGAGGATCGCCTGGCCGTGCCGGTCGAGGAGGTCGATCGCCTGCCGGACGAGGCCCACGTGCCCGACGCACTCGAAGACGTGGTCCGCGCCGGTGGGCAGGATGTCGCGGACGTGCTCGGTGGAGTCCAGGAAGTGGGTGGCGCCGAACCGGCGGGCGGTCTCCTCCTTCGCGGGGTTGGTGTCGACGGCCACGATGGTGAGCGCGCCGGCGATACGGGCGCCCTGGAGGACGTTGAGCCCGATGCCGCCGGTGCCGATGACGACGACGGTCTCGCCGCGGTCGACCTTGGCGCGGTTGAGGACGGCGCCGACGCCGGTGAGGACGCCGCAGCCCATGAGGGCGGCGGAGGTGAGGGGGATGTCCGAGGGGATCTTCACGGCCTGGACGGCCTTGACGACGGTCCGTTCGGCGAATGAGGAGTTCGAGGCGAACTGGAACAGCGCCTGTCCCGAACCGCTCCTGGAGAACGGCTGCTTGGGCATTCCGATGGCCTTACGGCACATGGTGGGCCGGCCGCGGTCGCAGTCCGGGCAGGCGCCGCAGTTGGCGAGCGTGGAGAGCGCGACGTGGTCGCCGGGGACCACGTGACCGACACCCGGCCCGACGGCCTCGACCACCCCGGCACCTTCGTGTCCGAGGACCACGGGCGCGGGGAAGGGGATCGTGCCGTCGATGACGGCGAGATCGCTGTGACAGAGCCCGGCGGCGCGGACGCCGACGAGGACTTCGCCGGGCCCGGGGTCCCGTACCACCAGGTCGTCGACGACCTGGACGTGCTTGCCGTCGTAGACGACGCCTCTCATCGCCCCTCCCCCTTGGGTGAGTTGGCCGCGTTCGGGCGCGAGCCCTCCGCGGCGGCGCGGGCCATCTCCTCCAGCCGCGCCAGCATCGGCATCGGGTCCGTCCCCACCGTCCCCGGCAGGAAGTCCGCGATCCGCTCCGGAGTCCACGCGCCCGACTCCGCGTAGCCGGCCCGCAACTCCCTCGGCTGGGCCCACACCGCGATCTTCGGGCCGGCGATCGTGTACACCTGGCCGGTGATCCTCTCCGCCCGTGCCCGCTCCGACAGCAGGTAGACGACCAGCGCCGCCACGTCCTCCGGCTCGCCGATCTCCTTCAGCTCCATCGGTACGTTCGCCGACATCCGGGTCCGTGCCACCGGTGCCACGGCGTTCGCCGTGACCCCGTACTTGTGCAGCCCGAGCGCCGCCGACCGTACGAGCGAGATGATCCCGCCCTTGGCCGCCGAGTAGTTCGCCTGCGCGACGGACCCCTGGTGGTTGCCGCTCGTGAAGCCGATCAGGGTCCCGGCGCCCTGCTTCCGCATCACCGCGGACGCCGCCCGGAAGACCGTGAACGTCCCCTTCAGATGGGTCGCGACGACCGGGTCCCACTCCTCCTCGGACATGTTGAAGAGCATGCGCTCGCGCAGGATCCCCGCCACGCACACGACCCCGTCGATCCGCCCGTACTCGGCCAGCGCGACGTCGACGATCCGCTGTCCGCCCGCCATCGTGGAGATGTCGTCGGCGACGGCGACGGCCGAGCCCCCGGCCGCCTCGATCTCCTTCACCACCGACTGCGCGACCTCCGACGTCGGCTCCCCGCCCTCGACGGAGACGCCGTAGTCGTTGACGACGACCTTCGCACCCTCCGCCGCGCAGGCGAGGGCGACCGCGCGCCCGATCCCGCGCCCCGCGCCCGTCACCGCCACGACCTTGCCTGCCAAGAAGTTCCCCACGCCCGGCCCCTTCCCGCATTTTCTGACGGTCCATTAGGTTCGTTCGTCAGCTGGATTCTACGGTCCGTCAGATACCGGAAAACAAGACCCCGGAGGTCCCGATGTCACTTTCCGCCGAGTTCCACGACATCGCCAAGCGCGTGAACAACTGGGGGCGTTGGGGCCAGGACGACGAGATAGGGACGCTCAACCTGATCACCGACGACGTCGTACGCGACGCCGTCGCCACCGTCCGCTCCGGCCACCGGGTCCCTCTCGCCCTCGACCTCCAGCAGGACGGCGTGCAGACCGGCATGATCCCCGGCCGGGTCAACCCGCTCCATGTCATGGTCCAGATCAACCAGGAGCTCTTCGGCCCCGGCACCGTCGCCACCAGCGACGACGCCGTGACGTTCGGGCTCCAGGCCGGTACCCACTGGGACGCCCTCACCCACGTCTCGCACTCGGGCAAGATCTACAACGGCCGCCCCGCCGCCACCATCACCCCGCACGGCCGCTCCGCGTACAGCGGCATCCACACCGCACGCCACATCGTCAGCCGCGGTGTCCTGCTGGACGTGGCCGCCGCCAAGGGGCTCGACCGGCTTCCCGGCGACCACGCGGTCACCCCCGAAGACCTCGACGAGGCGGCGGAATTCGGCCGCGTGGACGTCCGGGCCGGCGACGTGGTCCTCGTACGGACAGGGCAGATCCAGCAGTACCTCGCCGGGGACAAGCACGCCTACGCGTTCCCCTCCCCCGGCCTCTCCCTGCGTACGCCCGAGTGGTTCCACGCCCGCGACGTCGCAGCCGTCGCCAACGACACGCTCACGTTCGAGATCTTCCCGCCCGAGGTCGAGAACCTCTGGCTGCCGGT
Organism: Streptomyces sp. NPDC054975; assembly: GCF_053609105.1. NCBI lineage: Bacteria > Bacillati > Actinomycetota > Actinomycetes > Kitasatosporales > Streptomycetaceae > Streptomyces > Streptomyces sp. NPDC054975. The sequence continues at coordinate 271,311 of NZ_JBSGWV010000002.1, read as the reverse complement.
GCACGCCCTCGACCTTGTCGAGATGGGGATGCTCCAGGGGCAGAACTGGAATCTGGAAAGTCTGTCCACAGCCTGTGCACAGCGCGAGCAGTACGCCTTCCTGCTCTCCGCGATGCCCGAGCCCTTCGTCGGCGGTACGGGCACACCGGTGGCCCCGGTCGCGATTCTCTGAATCGGGGGAAGGCATACGCGGGGGTGGCGACGCACTCGCGCGCGCCCCGAGCACGGCACGGCCCGCCGCCACCCCGGACACGACCCGCACTCGTCGAGGGCAGCATGGCGCCCTCGTCGTCCCCTCACGTCGAATCGCTCATCCCAGGGTGAACAAAACGGCACGAACCGTCAACAGGGCACCGACGCGGTCGGGGTGGCCGCCGGTGCCTCGGACGGCTTGGGCGCGCCCCGGTCCACCTCGCACCAGATGCTCTTGCCCGCGCCCTCGCGCTGCCATCCCCACCGGTCGGCCAGGCCGTCCACCAGCTCGAGCCCGCGCCCGTTGGTGTCATCGCCGTGCGCGTGCCGGGGCCGCGGGGGCCGGTCGCTCGAATCGGCGACCTCCACCCGTACGGTCCCGGCCTCCGGACAGCCGGCGCCGAACAGCATCCGCAGCACGGCCGGACAGCCCGTGTGCACGACCGCGTTGGTCACGAGCTCGGAGATGAGCAGCACCAGCGTCTCGGCCAGCGGCTCGTCATCCCCTATGCCCGATCCGGCGAGCCTCGAACGCGCCCATCGCCGGGCCCGCCCCACCTCCGCCGGGTCCGGCCCGACCTCCAACTGAACCTGAAGCACCTGCACCGCTCACACCATCCGAACCGGCGGACACATCGCCTCGCGCCTCACAGCCATCGACGCCCTTACGGAACGTGATTCCCTTGTGAGACAGCATGGTTGACGTACAGTCACCGCAACAAGCGCTTCGGGCATATTCCAGCGCGAAGGAGTACGCATGGTCCATACTGTGCGACGCACGCTGCGGGGAGTCGAACAGGAGGGCGTCCTGCGCCTCCACGGGGTACGAGCGGTGGGCATCGCCCGATCCGGGGTCACCGCTTCGGCGACACCGGGACGATCCGGGCTCACAACCACTCGCATCCCACGGAGAGTACCGGAGCGGGACCCCGACTCCGGGCCGTGACGGCCCGCCCGAAGGACACAACCCGATATCGACGCTGCGTGAGCGCCCGCACACCGGGCGCCCAGGGCCTCTCGTTTGGATCAGGCCGGGCTCGCGCGGTCTGGCACCGCGCCCTGATCCGGCCTGATCCAAACGAAAGACCCTAGAGCGCGGCCGCCTCCGCCTCCTCGGCCGCCGCCTTCGTGAGCCCCCTCCCGGCCCGCACCCACGCCCGCTTGAGATGGAGGTGCACGTCCGCCTCCCAGGTGAACCCCATCCCGCCGTGCACCTGCAGGCAGTCCCGCGCGCACGCCACGGCGGCCTCGTCGGCGAGCAACTTGGCCCCGGCGATCTCGACGGGGTCGCCGGTCACGGCAGCCCCGTAGACAGCCGCCCTGGCGACCTCGGTCCGTACGAGCATCTCCGCACACAGATGCTTGACGGCCTGAAACCCCCCGATCACCTGCCCGAACTGCTCCCGCGTACGGGCATACGAGACGGCCATCCCGGTAGTCCGCCCAGCACTCCCAAGCTGCTCGGCGGCGCTGAGGAGAGCGACCACCGCACCCGCACCCACGCGACCCGGCACCCGATGCAAGGGCGTGAGCGGATCGACCGACCGCACAGGCACGGCCCCGGCGACATCGCCCAGCACCACGTCCGCCTCGTCCAACCACTCGACAAGCCCCCCATCGACCCCCGTCACCACCACCTCCCCCTCCGCGGCCCCGTCCACGGACCCGGCGGCCACATGCGTGGCGATCAACGGCCCCGGCAGCAGAGCCCGCCCCGCCTCCTCGAAGACGAGCACCGCCTCCGGCAGGCCCAACCCCACACCCCCCTCCGCCTCCGGCACCCGCAGGGCGAAGAACCCGGCCGCTCCGAGCTCCCGCCACAGCGCACGGTCGAGGCCCGGGGAGTCCACCGCGGCCCGCAGCGCGTCCCGGTCGAAGCGCCCTTCCAGCAGCTCCCGTAGCCCCGCCTGCAACGCCCTCTGGTCGCCCGTCAGCCGAAAGTCCACAAGACTCACCGCCCCTTCGGCAGGCCGAGTATCCGCTCGGCGACGATGCTCCGCTGGATCTGCGAGGTACCGGCGGCGATCGTGTACGAGAGCGACGACAGCCGGTCGAGCGTCCAGTCCCGCCCCAGGTCCAGCGCGTCCGGCCCCAGGACCTCCGCCGCCGCCTCGTACAGCTCCTGGCGCGCGTGCGAGTACCGCAGCTTGAAGATCGAGCCCCCGATCCCCGGCACCCCGCCCGCCCCCGTCCCCTCCGCCTCGCTCACGTTCCACTGGGTCAGCCGCCACAGCGCCCGGAACTCGGCGCTCAGCCGTCCGAGCCGTCGCCGCAGGCCCGAGTCGTCCCAGGTGCCGTTCTTCCTCGCCGCAGCCGCGAGTTCGCCGAGGACCCGCCGGCAGGCGACGACCTCGCCCACGAACGCGGTGCCGCGCTCGAACGACAGGGTCACCATCGTCACGCGCCAGCCGTCGTTCTCGTCCCCGACCCGGTTGGCGACCGGCACCCGGACCTCGTCGAGGAACATCTCCGCGAACTCCGTCGACCCGGCCAGCGTCCGCAGTGGCCGTACGGTGATCCCGGGCGCGTCCATCGGCATCGCGAGCCACGTGATCCCCCGGTGCTTCGACGACGCGCCCGCGTCCGTCCGTACGAGCAGCTCGCACCAGTCGGCGACCTCCGCGTGCGAGGTCCAGATCTTCGAGCCGCTCACCACGTAGTGGTCGCCGTCCCGTACCGCCCGCGTCCGCAGCGACGCCAGGTCCGAGCCCGCGTCCGGCTCGCTGAAGCCCTGGCACCACACCTCGTCGCCGCGCAGCACCGGTGGCAGCCAGCGCTCGCGCTGCTCGGCCGTGCCCTCGGCGGCGATCGTCGGCCCGGCGTGCAGCAGCCCGACGAAGTTCGCGCCGACGTACGGGGCGCCGGCCCGCTCGGTCTCCTCCAGGAAGATGAGCCGCTGGGTCGGCGAGGCGTCCCAGTGGACGTCCGCGTACCCCGCGTCGTACAGCCGCCGCTGCCAGCCGCAGTCGTACGCGCGCCGCCCCGGCCAGTCCAGCGGGTCGGGCTTCGGCGGCAGCGTCGGCAGGACGCCCGCGAGCCACGACCTCAGCCGCGCCCGGAACTCCGCCTCCTGCGCACCGTCCGCGAGGTCCATCAGACGATGCCCAGGTCCAGCATGCGGATGGCGTTGCCGCGCATCAGCTTGTAGATCGTCTCGTCGTCGAGCCCCTGGACGTGGTCGAGGGCGACGTCCTTGGTGTGCGGGAAGGTCGAGTCGACGTGCGGGTAGTCGGTCTCGAAGGTGGCGTTGTCCCGGCCCACCACGTCCAGCGAGGCGATGCCGTGCTTGTCGCGGAAGAAGCAGCAGAACATCTGCCGGTAGTAGTACGTCGACGGGGGCTCCGGGATCAGGTCCCGCACCCCGCCCCACGCCCGGTGCTCCTCCCACACGTCGTCGGCGCGCTCCAGGGCGTACGGGATCCAGCCCATCTGGCCCTCGCTGTAGGCCAGCTTCAGCGTCGGGAACTTGACCAGCACTCCGCTGAACAGGAAGTCCATCATCGAGGCCATCGCGTTGTTGAAGCTCAGCGAGGCCTGGACGGCGGGCGGGGCGTCCGGGGAGGCGGCCGGCATCTGGCTGCTGGAGCCGATGTGCATGTTGACGACCGTGCCGGTCTCCTGGCAGACGGCGAAGAACGGGTCCCAGTAGCCGGAGTGGATCGAGGGGAGGCCGAGGTACGTCGGGATCTCGGAGAAGGTGACCGCCTTGACGCCTCTCGCCGCGTTCCGCCGGATCTCGGCGACCGCGAGGTCGATGTCCCAGAGGGGGATGATGCAGAGCGGGATGAGCCGGCCGCCGCTGTCGCCGCACCACTCCTCGACCATCCAGTCGTTGTAGGCGCGGACGCAGGCGAGGGCGACCTCCTTGTCCTGGGCCTCGGCGAAGGTCTGGCCGCAGAAGCGGGGGAAGGTGGGGAAGCAGAGGCTCGCCTCGACGTGGTTGAGGTCCATGTCCTTCAGCCGCGCGACCGGGTCCCAGCAGCCGCGTCGCATCTCCTCGCGGGTGATGCCCTCCAGGGTCATGTCGTCCCGGTCGAAGCCGACGGCGGCGATGTTCCGCTTGTACGGGAACTTGAGGTCCTCGTAGATCCACCAGTCGGTCGGCGGTCCGTCCGGGTCCATCGTGATCTGGTACTTGCCGCCGATGTACGCCAGCTCCCCGATCCCGGCGGTGAGCGGCTGGGGTCCGCGGTCGCGGTACCTGGCCGGCAGCCAGGTCTTGAAGAGGTGGGCCGGTTCGATCACGTGGTCGTCGACGCTGATGATCCGTGGAAGTTCCGCCATGAGACTGAGACCCTCTTCCATTTCTGATGGCCCGTCAGATACCGATCGGTCTCAGGCTAGCCCCGGACCCCTGGACCGACAAGCGGCGGACCTCTACGCTCTCGACCCAATCTGACTAGCCGTCAGCTTCGGAAGCGGAGGGGATCGTCGTGACCGACACCGCACACACCCTGGGCGCCTCCCGCACTCTCTGGGAGCTGGTCGCCCGCCGCGCCGCCCTCACCCCCGACCGGCCCGTCCTGCTCCAGGAGGACAGGACGCTGACCTTCGGCGGACTCCGCGACCGCGCCGAGCGGTGCGCCGCCGGTCTTCACGGCATGGGGGTGCGGCCCGGCACCGTCGTGGCCTGGCAGCTGCCCACGCGGATCGAGACCGCCGTCCTCTCCTTCGCGCTCGCCCGCCTCGGCGCCGTGCAGTCCCCGGTCATCCCGTTCTACCGGGACCGCGAGGTCGGCTTCGCGCTGCGCGAGTCGAAGGCCGAGTTCTTCGCCGTACCGGGCGTGTGGCGCGGCTTCGACCACACGGAGATGGCGCGCCGTCTGGGCGCGCGCGGGGTCTTCGAGGCGTACGGCCCCGCGTCACTGCCCGACGGCGACCCGGCCGTCCTGCCGTCCCCGCCGGCGAACGGCACCGACGTCCGGTGGATCTACTGGACCTCCGGCACGACCTCCGACCCCAAGGGCGTCCTGCACACCGACCGCTCCCTGATCGCGGGCGGCTCCTGCCTCGCCCACGCGCTGCGCCTCACCGAGGACGACATCGGCTCGATGGCCTTCCCGTACGCCCATATCGCCGGGCCCGACTACACGGTGATGCTCCTCCTGTACGGATTCCCGGCGGTGATGTTCGAACAGTTCGCACTGCCCGACGCGCTCGCGGAGTACCGCAGGCACGGGGTGACCGTGGCCGGCGGATCCACCGCCTTCTACTCGATGTTCCTCGCCGAGCAGCGCAAACTGCCGCCCGGCGAGAAGCTGATACCGAGCCTGCGGCTGCTCGCGGGCGGCGGGGCGCCCAAGCCGCCGGAGGTCTACCACGCGGTCGTACGGGAGATGGGCTGCCAGCTCACCCACGGGTACGGCATGACCGAGGTCCCCATGATCACGATGGGCTCGCCGGACGACACGGCGGAGAACCTGGCGACCACCGAGGGGCGGCCGCCGCAGGGCATGGAGATACGGATCGCCGACGACGGTTCGGGGAACGGGGAGGTCCGGCTGCGCGGCGAGGCCGTCTGCCAGGGCTATCTGGACCCGGCACAGAGCGCCGCCGCCTTCGACGAGGACGGCTTCCTGATCACCGGGGACGTGGGCCGGCTGACCCCGAGCGGGCATCTCGTCCTCACCGGACGGATCAAGGACATCATCATCCGCAAGGGCGAGAACATCTCGGCCAAGGAGATCGAGGACCTCCTCCACGAGCACCCGGCCGTCGGCGACGCGGCCGTCGTCGGCCTCCCGGACGCCGATCGCGGGGAACGCGTCTGCGCGGTGATCGAGCAGCCCCCGGGAGCGGCGCCGCTGACCCTGGCGGCCGTCACGGAGTTCCTGCGCGCGCAGGGCCTCTCCGTCCACAAGCTGCCGGAGCAGTTGGAGGTGGTGGAGGCCCTGCCGCGCAACGAGACGCTGCGGAAGGTCCTGAAGTACAAGCTGCGCGAACGCTACGGCTCGGCTACTCCGTCATGAAGTAGTGGGCGAAGGCGTCCACCGCCGCCTGCTCGTCGACCGTGCCCGCGCCGACGGTCGGGAGCGTACGGGCGCTCAGCGCGGCCGGCACCGGCGGGATGCCGAGGGCGAGAAGAGCGCGCTCCACGTCGGCGGGGGTCCTGGCGATGGTGAGGACGGCGTGCAGGAAGGGCCGGGCGATCTCGGCGAACCGCTCCGGGTGGTCGTGCAGCCGCTTCACCGCGCCGCCGAGGAACTCCTCACGGCTGACCTTCTGGTCGCCGTCGACGTCGGCCATGCCCGCCATGCCCTGCCAGAACGCCTCGGCGCCGTCGCACAGCGCCTGGCCCCGGTCGGAGCGGAAGGGGACCTCGAACTCCGTCAGGATCCGTTTCGCCGCCGTACTGAAGTCCTCGCGCGAGATCGTCCCGTCGCCGTCCTGGTCGAAGGCGGCGAAACGGCGGGCGATCCGGTGCTCGTAGAGCTGTCCGGGGTCCTGCTCGGTTTCCATGGGCTCCATCCAGGGAGGGTACGACGATCCGCGCCGTCGTGCCGAGAGGACGGGCGGGCGTCACGCGGAGAGCGGGACCGCCGCGTCGTCGACGGCGTCGGCCGCGTCCCCGTACACGTCGAAGAGGCGGCGCACGCCGAGCGCGGCCAGGACGCGGTTGACGTGGGAGGCGTCCTCCGAGCCCCGCGCGGGCAGGACGACGTGCAGTCGGCCCTGGCAGGAGCGCATCAGCCGGCGCGTGGCGATCAGCACGCCCACCCCGCTGGAGTCGCAGAAGATCACGCCGGACAGGTCGAGGACGACGTCGTGCCGGCCGCCCGCGACCGCGTCGTGGACGCGTCTCCTGACCAGAGGGGAGCTCAGCAGATCCATTTCGCCTCGGATCCGCAGTACGGTCCAGGGGCCCTGCTCTTCTACGTCGACGTGGAGGTTCACGCGTCGCGCCCTTCGGGGGGAGGAAGCGGTGGGTTCAAGCGGAGGCGGTCGTTCCCGTCCCCTCCCGCTGCCCCGCTGTCGCGACTCGAAACCCCCTGGCCCGTGGATGGCGCTTTCCTTACCATCCCTCCCGGCGCTGGGGGCTTACTTGTCACAAAGGGGAGTGCGCTGCCGGACGGCCCATTACTTTGGAGGGGAACTCGGTCGGGAGGTCGACGCATGGCGAAGGACACACCACCGCGCTGGGACCGCAGGATGCAGCAGCGGCTGGCGCGCGGTGAGGCCGCCGCGCTCGGTGAGCTCTACGACCGGTTCGCCTCCCTGGTGCACAGCCTCGCCCACCGTGTCCTCGACGACGACGGCGCCGCCGACCAGGTCACCCGCGAGGTCTTCGGCTACATCTGGGAGAACCCCGACGCCTACGACCCCAAGCAGGGAAACATGCGCTCCTGGGTCGCGAAGCTGACCCAGCGCCAGGCCGTGTACCGGCTGCGGCAGACGGAGGCGACGGCGTACGCGGAGACCGGCGAGGGCTCGGCGGAGGAGCTGGAGCAGAAGGTGCGCCGGGCCTCCGTCGCCGCCCGCGCCGACTACATCGTGACCTCGATGCCGGCGCCGCTGCGGGCGGCGCTGGAACTGGCGTATTTCCAGCGCCGCGACTACCGCCAGACGGCGGCCGACCTCGGGGTCACGGAGGACGAGGCGCGGCGCCGGCTACGGCTCGGGCTGCAGCTCCTGTCGACGGCGAACACCCGCCCGCTGGAGGGGTCCTCGCCGCCCGGGTACGGACGCTCGCTGTGAACGGGCCGGACGACACGCCCGACGACGTGGCGCGCGCTCCCCGGATACCGGGCCCGCGCGCGGCGGCGGACGACCACGCGGACCTGGCGGGAGGGCCGGTGGGAGTGCCGGTGGGAAGCCTGACGGAGCCGCCGGAGGAGCCGCGGCCCCTCCCTCCCCCGCCGCACGGTGTCCTGAAGTCGCTCCTCGGCGCGTGGGCGCTCTCGGCGTGCTCCCCGGAGGAGACCCAGGCGGTCGAGGACCATCTGACCGTATGCGCTCCGTGCGCCGACGAGGCGCTGCGGCTGCGGGACGCGGTCGGGCTGCTGCACTCCGAGCGGGACCTGGACCTCGACCCGCTGCTGCGCTCCCGGGTCCTGGAGAACTGCCTGGGCCGCCGCCCCGCCCGTATCCCGGTGCCGAGCTGGGCGACTCCGTACGACGCGGAGACGGCCCGGCTGGACGCCCTGCTGCGGGACATCGGCGAGTCGGAGTGGCACGCGCCGGTGCGGCTGAAGTGGTTCGACGGCGAGCGTCCGGTGACGCGCAAGACGACGGTGGCCGGGGTGATCGGTCATCTGCTGACCGTGGACGGCCTGGTGTCGACGGCGCTCGGTCTGGACGACCCGCTGGGGCCGAAGGCGACGGAGGTCACGCCGACGGAGCGTACGGAGGCGTACTGGCGGGGCTCGTACCACCCGCCGACGCGCGGGGTGCGCGAGCCGTGGCGCGAGCAGAGCCACGCCCTGATCCGCACGGTGTCGTTCGCGGGGCGGGGCGTCGCGGACCTGACGGTGACCTACGGCGACTTCGCTCTGCCGATGCGGGACTCGCTGCTTGAGCGGGCGTTCGAGTGCTGGCTGCACGCGGACGACATCGCGAACGCGGTGGCGTATCCGTACGAGCCGCCGAGCGGGACGCACCTGCACAGCATGATCGACCTGGCGGCCCGGCTGCTGCCGGCGGCCCTGGCCGACCGGCGCCGCGCGGGCCTGGCCTCCCCGCCGCGCCACCTGGTCACGGCGGGCGCGCCCGGCCGCTCGCTCCACCTGGAGGTCGAGGGCTCGGGCGGCGGCCACTGGTACATCGCCCTGGACTCCCCTGCGGCCGTCGGCTCCCCGGACCACGCGGTGGCCCAGGTGGCGATGGACGGCGTCGAGTTCTGCCAGCTCCTGGCCGGCCACGTCCCTCCGGAAGAGGCGGCGGCAGGCCAGGACGGCGACCGCGAGGCCATCCGCGACGTCCTCTTCGCGGCGGCCTCGCTCAGCAGGCTGTGAGGGTTACGCGAAGACGACGGTGCGGCGGCCGTTCAACAGGATGCGGCGTTCGGCGTGCCACTTGACCGCGCGGGCCAGGGCCTGGCATTCGACGTCGCGGCCGACCGCCACCAGCTGGTCCGGGGTGACCTCGTGGCCGACGCGCTCGACCTCCTGCTCGATGATCGGGCCCTCGTCGAGGTCGGCCGTCACGTAGTGGGCCGTCGCGCCGATCAGCTTCACGCCACGCGCGTGCGCCTGGTGGTACGGCTTGGCGCCCTTGAAGCTCGGGAGGAAGGAGTGGTGGATGTTGATGATCCGGCCCGACAGCTGCTTGCACAGGTCGTCCGAGAGGACCTGCATGTAGCGCGCGAGGACCACCAGCTCCACGTTCTCGGTGCGGACCAGGTCGAGGAGTTCCGCCTCCGCCTCCGGCTTGTTCTCCTTCGTGACCGGAATGTGCCGGAACGGGATCCCGTACGAGCCGACCAGCTCCGCGAAGTCCGTGTGGTTCGAGACCACCGCGACGATCTCCACCGGCAGCGCCCCGATGCGCGAGCGGAAGAGCAGGTCGTTCAGGCAGTGGCCGAACTTCGACACCATCAGCACGACGCGCATCCGCTCGTCGGCCCGGTTGATGTGCCAGTCCATCGTGAACGAGTCGCCCACCGCCGCGAAGCTCGCCCGGAGCTTCTCCACGGTCACCGGCTCCTCCGCGGAGAAGTGGACGCGCATGAAGAACAGGCCCGTGTCCCGGTCCTTGAACTGCTGGCTGTCCTCGATGTTGCAGCCCGTGATGAAGAGGTAGCTCGACACGGCGTGCACGATGCCCTGTTTGTCCGGGCAGGAGAGCGTGAGGACGTACTGGTCGGTCATCCCCGTAGCTTTTCACACCCCGCCGTCACGGCAGGGCCGCCGTCCGTCAGGCGGACCCCGTCATGATACGGAGCACGTCCAGGGAGCGCGGCGGTGTGTCCGGGTCCTCGCCGTCCGACGACGCCATCCGTATGTGTGCCTCGCGGGCGGCCCGCACGGCCTCCGGCCACCCGTGGTGCTCCATGTACGCCGAGAACGGCGCGTCGGGCCCCACCTGGTGCATGATCCGCAGCACCCGCAGCACGGCCACGTCCACCAGCGCGGCCTCGCCCGAGTCCCGGAAGATCGTCCCGACGTACTTCTCGGCGGACCAGTTGTCCATCCACGTGTCCTCGACCAGGCGGTAGACGGCGTCGGTCACGTCGCCGTACCCCTCCTGACCGGCCAGCCAGGTGGTCTCGTGGAACCCGGGGTCGGAGAGCATGTGCAGCGCCGAGCGCACGTTGCTGCGCCAGCGCCACCACGGCATGTCATTGAGCGGCATGCCGCCCATGGTGGAGGAGCGACGGCCGCGACGGGAAGAGTTCACCGAACCTGAGACTGGACTGGACACCGTTCGATCGTACGTTCCCCCGCCAAGATCGGCCGACCATCCCCCTCCGCCCGACGCGTGACCCCGGCAATTCACCTCCACGTCACCCCTCGTTGAACCATGCTCACTTCTGCGTTACCCCTGAGGTGGAATTGTGCGTGCCCATGACCGGTAGGCGACTGACCTCACTCCTCGCACATGTCACGACGGCAGCTGCCGGGGCGTCATTGCTCACCGGCTGTGGCGTGATCCCTGGGACCACGGGGGGATCCAGGGAGCCCGTCACCGTCATGACCTGGGCGCCTGACGGGACCCGCGCCACGAACCAGCCCGGCATGCCCGCCATGGCCCAGGCCTTCGCCCGCTGGGTCAACGCCTCCGGCGGCATCGACGGCCACGAGCTCAAGATCCTCACCTGCAACGAGCAGAACACCTCCGCCGGCGCGGCCGCCTGTGCCCGCCGGGCCGTCCGTGAGGACGTCGTCGCCGTCGTCGGCTCGTACAGCCAGAACGGTCGGGCCTTCATGGCCCCCCTGGAGGCCGCCGAGATCCCGTACATCGGCGGCTACGGCGTCTCCGAGGACGAGTTCACCAGCCCACTCTCGTACCCCGTGAACGGCGGCCTCGCCTCGCTCATGGCCGGCCACGGGATGCAGCTCGCCGAGTCCTGCCGCAAGGTCTCCCTCGTCCGGCCCGACACCCTCTCCGGCGACAAGCTGCCCAACCTTCTCAACTCCGGGCTGCGCAAGAGCAGCCACGACGGCGCCACCGACATCCCGGCCGTCGAGGACGCCGCCGAGTACACGGCGCCGGCCGAGCGCGCCCGCTCCAAGGCCGGTGCCGAGGACGGCTGCGTCGCCGCCGTCCTCGGCGAGCGCACCCAGACCTTCTTCGACTCCTTCCGTCGCCTCCCGGCGGACGAGGACGGCGGGAGCGAGGGCCGGAGCGAGGGCCGGAGCGACGGCGAGTCCGACGCGGACGACTCCAAGAACGCCGAGAGCGTGCGGATCTCCTCCGTCCTCGGCAGCGTCAGCCAGCCCGTCATCGACCGCACCGGAGGCGCGCACAGCCCCTTCGAGGGCGCGTACGTCACCGGCTGGTACCCGGAGGCGAACGACGAGCGCTGGGCGCCGATGCGCAAGGTGATCAAGGAGCACGCGTTCGTCGACAACCGGGTCGACCCGACCGACGCGGGCGTCCAGACGACCTGGATCGCGTACACGGTCCTGAAGAAGGTGATCGAGTCGCTCGACAGCGAATCGATCTCGGCGGCCGCCGTCGCGCACGCCCTGGACCGCGGGGTGCGGGTCGACACCGGTGGCCTCACCCCGGCGCTGCGCTGGCGCTACGAGGACATGCTCGGCGCCCCCAGCTTCCCCCGGATCGTCAACCACGAGGTGACGTTCCAGGTGGTCCGCAAGGGGCAGCTCGTGGCGCAGAAGCCCGGCTTCGTCGACGTCGGCGAGACCGTCCTCAGCGCCCCGTGACGGCGCCGACGGCGCGCGTACGCCGGTAGCGCGCGCCGCCCGCCGGGCCCCCTACAGCTGGGTGGGGGCCCGCTTCGACAGGCCGAACTTCTCCGCGGTCGGGTTCCACAGCTCCGCCGCCTGACGCTTGGCGATCGTGGCGTCGGAGCTCTTCTTGCCCGCCTCGACGGTGTGCGTGGTGCCCTTGGCCTTGCCGCCCTTGCAGAGCTTCTTGTTGCCCTTCACCTGGTCCGCCCAGGCCGCGTAGTGGTCGTCGGCGGACGCCGACGCCTGCCACGCCTTGGTGAGGGCGGTGTTCAGGGCGGCGTGGTCGGGGAGCTTGTCGACGCTCAGGCCCTGCAGCCGGGTCACCAGGGCGCGCCGCTGCCCGGCGGCGTCCCGAAGGTCGGTGGCGGCCTGGTCGAGGTTCTTGCACTGCTTGATGGCCTCGACCGAACGGATCACCGCGTCGCGGCTGTTGTTGCTGTCGGCGAGGAGCTTGTCGAGCGCCTGCGCCTGCGGCTCGGCGGGGTCGGCCGCCTTCCCGGTCGTCGCGGCCGACGGGGCGCCGGAGCTGGCGGCCACGTTCTGGCCGGGGCCCTTGTCCTTCGGGTCGTCGTCCCCGCCGCTGAGCAGCGCGCCGGCGCCGAGGCCGACGACCGCGCAGCCGACGACGACGGCGGCGATCAGGGCGACGGGCGACTTACGGCGCGGCTCGGGCTCGTCGTCGTAGTCGTCCTGGTACGCGCCCTGGAAGGCGGGCGGAACGGGCGGCTGCTGCTGGAACTGCTGCGGCGGGGTGTACGGCGCCTGCTGGAACTGCTGCTGCGGGGCGTGCGGGCGGGGCGGCTGCGGCAGGTGCTGCGTGGCGTCGCTGCGGAAGAGGTTGTCGAACTCGGCGGGCGGCTGCCGCTCGCCGGGCGTCTGCCCCGGCACGGGGGCGATGTACTGGGTCGCGTCGGACGCCCCCGCGGGCTGCTGCGGCGCCTGCGACTGCGGCGGGCCGAGCGGGCCGGTGCCGAGGAACTGGGTGGCCGAGCCGTCGCCCTGGGCCGCGACGGGCGGGATGTGCTGGGTGGCCTGCATGTCGGCGACGGACGGCGCGGGGGCGGCCGGCGGGTAGCCGTAGCCGGGGCGCATGCCGGGCTGTGCGGGCGCCGCCGGGGGATAGCCGTACCCGGGCCCACCCTGCGGCTGGGCGTTCGCCGGGTAGCCGTAGCCGCCCGGCGGCGGGGTGTCGGAGGGTATGGACCCCTGCGTCCCCGGCATCGGTCCTGGCATGGGTCCGGGCATCGGCCCCGGTCCGGCGGCGGGCGGCGCGCCCTGCGGGGGGACGGGCGCGATGAACTGCGTCGCCTGCATGTCCGACGCCCCGCCGGGCACGGCCTCCGGCGGGAGCGGCTGGGCCGGGGGCAGCGGCTGCGCGGACGGCTGGGGCGGCTGCTGTCCCTGCGGTCCCCCACCGGGGCCCCAGGCGCCGCCCCAGGGCAGGCCACCGGCCGGGCCCGCGCCCTGGCCGGTCTCCACGCCGCCCTCCGCGGGCAGCACGACACCTTCGTGCGTGGGCCGTACCGCCGGATACTGCGGCTCCGGACCCTGTCCGCTCTGCGTCACCGGGACTCCTACTGATGGACCTACGGAATCGTCGGCTCACGCTACCGGGTGCGTCCAGGGCAGCGCACACGCGTGTGAGACCGGTAACAGACCCACAACGAACCCATACCGGCCCCACCACCAACTCCCGTACCTCCAGGGCCCGATCACCTCTGCAATGCCGCTGACGCGGTGACCGCTGTCACACGGTCACCGCGTCAGCGGGGGAGGGCGCTCAGGCGAAGAGCTCGGCGCGCAGTTCCGGGCCGGTAGGCGGGCGGGCGCGTGCCGGTCAGCTCGCGGACGAGGAAGTCCCGGCAGCGCGCGCGGACGTACGACAGACAGTCGATCAGCGTGGGCTCGGCACCGGGCACGATGAGCAGCGCGACGTCCTTGTCGGCGGCGACAAGCGTGTGGTCCGGGTGGACCTGGTCGTCCATGCCACCGTGGACGAGCAGCAGCTTGCCTGCCGGACGTTCGGCGAGCCCCACGTGGGAGGAACGGGCACGTGTAGGTGTCCAGGCGGCAGCGCCAGTAGGTGCCGAAGGCACTGAACTCCACGGCGTCGCCGGTCAGTTCGACGGTCGGGAACGGGAGGGTCTCGGGGTCGACCTGCTGCCCGGAGGCGGTGGCCGGCGCGGCGGCGAGCAGGGTGTGGTCGAAGGCCGGCACGCGGGGGCCCGCCGCCGGGTCGACCCGTACGAACCGCTTGCCGGTGCCGTTGCTCACCGCGCACCAGAACCGGCGTCCTTCGTCGCTCCACCGGGGCCTGACCTTGCCGCCGACGACGAGCTCGCCGGGGCAGGCCGCTCGGCGGAGGAGCTGCTCCGCGGCCTGGTCGTCCTGCGTGGTGCTCATTCCTCTTGTCCTTACCCGGGTGCCGGTGCTGGGCGGATGAGACGACGGTGGTGCCGGGGTGGGGCGGAGCGTGCCGCTCAGAGGCTGCGCGCGGTGATGTCGCCCTGGGTGGTGGTCGCGCGGATGGTGAGCGCGGCGGCGGCGCCGTCGGCGTTCTTGAGGGCGTTGCTGATCCGGCCGAGGGTGGTGCCGGCGTCCAGAGAGGCGGAGACTCCGCGCGCGGCGTCGATCGACAGGTCGCCGGACTGGGTGCTCAGGACGACCGTGCCGCCCATGGCCTCGTTGATCCGGATGTCGCCCTGCTGGGTGCTGATCTCCGCCGAACCGCCCAGGCGGCCGACCGTGACGTCACCGTCGAGGGCGGTGAGGCGGACGCTCGCCGCCTCATCGATCTTGACCGCGCCGCGCGCGCCGTCGAAGACGACGTCCCCGAGCCGCCCGACGCCCCGAAACTCGGCGGCGGCCGCCTTCGCCTCGACGCGGGAGCCGGCGGGCACCTGGACGGTCACCTCGACGGCTCCGGTGTTGCCGATCAGCCGGTTCGTCGCGGCCGGGGTCTCGATGCGCAGGACGCCGTCGGTGCAGGTGACGGTGGTCTGCTCGGCGGTCTTCACGTCGCGGCCCTTCGCGGCGTTCGCGGGCCGGACCTCGACCGTGGCGTCGGCCCGGTCGGCGGCGATGACCTGGACGCGGCCGGCGGTGATGTCGAGGACGGCGGCGATCGGGGCGGTGGTGGCGAACTTCTGCATGATGCTCTCCTGGTTTGCGTTCTTGCCTTCGTGTTTCTGACAACGCAAACGCTACGTTGTGTTCACACTTCGCGCAACAAGCTCGTTGCACGCGACGGGCATCAGTGCAGGTAGATGGCACTATTTCATTGCAACGAGGCCGACTTTAATGCAACGCTCTCACCATCAAGCGTTGCATTGGATCGGGAATGAACGCTATGCTGGCCGCAGCGAGGAAGAACGAAGGAGAACGCGATGCCGGGAGGCAGACTCACCCAGCAGGAACGCCAGCAGATCGCGCTGGGCCTGGCCGACGGCCTCGCCTACGCGGAGATCGCACGGCGCCTCGACCGTCCGACCTCGACGGTCACACGCGAGGTGATGCGCAACGGCGGCCCCACCGCCTACCGTGCCGACCTGGCCCACCGCGCCACCGAGCAGCGCGCCCACCGGCGCAGGCCGGCCACACCCCGGGGCACACAGGCGCCCCCGCAGCCCTACGGCCGCGACCCCGAGGCCGTGCGCGCGTACGAGGAGCAGTTCACGACCCTCCTCATGCAGCAAGGCCTGCCCAAGATGATGGCCGGGGTCCTGACCTGCCTCTACACCACCGACTCGGGCAGCCTCACCGCGTCCGAACTCGTCCAGCGCCTCCAGGTCAGCCCCGCGTCCATCTCCAAGGCGATCGCCTTCCTCGAAGGCCAGGGCCTCGTCCGCCGGGAACGCGACGAACGCCGCCGCGAGCGCTACATCGTCGACAACGACGTCTGGTACCAGTCGATGGCCGCCGCCGCCCGGGGCCACGCCCTGTTCGCCGAGACGGCCCGGCAGGGCGTCGGCGTCCTCGGCCCCGACACCCCGGCCGCCATCCGCATGGAGAACATCGCCCGCTTCATCGACTTCGTCGGCGAGAGCCTCTCCCGCGCCGCCGAGCAGGCCCGCGAGATCCTCTACGCCACGCCCGCACCGGCCTCGGGCGGCGACGACGACACACCGCCGCCCACGGATCGCGCCTGACCTACCCGGCCCCCGCCCTCGCGGGGGCCGTCACGCCGCGTGCAACGCGAGCCTCGACCCGAACTCGCGTACCACCGGCTCGCCTTCGAACGGCTCCAGCCGCTCCTTCAGGTCGTCCAGGTACTCCGCCCCCCGCGAGGACCGCAGCGTCGCGAGGAGTTCGAGCGCCCGCGTGCCCGTGTGGCAGGCCTGCTCGACCTCCCGCCGCTGCACCTGCGCCGAGGCGAGCAGCACCAGACCGATCGCCCGCCGCCGCGCCCGTGTCTCGGGATGGCCGTCGAGCGACTCCTCGGCCGCCCGCGCCGCCGCCTCCGCCTGCCCCAGGTCCCGGTGGCAGTGGGCCAGTTCGTCCGCGAGGTACGCGTGGTCGAAGTGCGCGATCCACGACGGGTCGTCGCCCGACTCCGGGTCCGCCCGCTCCAGGGCCCGTACGGCACGCCCCGCGACCGCCTCGAAGGAGTGGGCGTCCCCGAGCAGCGCGTGTCCCCGGGCCTCCGCCGCGAAGAACATCGCCTCCGCCCTCGGCGTCACCCTCCCCCGCGCGCCCTCCTGCGCCGCCCGCGCCAACTGCGCGATCTCCCGGGGGTTGCCGAGCTCGGCCGCCAGATGACTCATCGACGCGGCCAGCACATACCCCCCGTACGCCCGGTCCCCCGCGGCCTGCGCGAGCCGCAGCGCCTGGATGTAGTACCGCTGGGCGAGCCCCGGCTGCCCGGTGTCCACCGCCATGTACCCGGCCAGCTCCGTGAGCCGCGCGACCGCCGCGAACAACTGCCGGCCGACCGCCTCCCGGTACGAACCCGAGAGCAGCCCCGCCACCACGCTGTTCAGATAGTGCACGACCACCGGCCGCACATGCCCGCTGCCGAACCGCCGGTCCAGGTCGACCAAAGCCGCCGTCATCGCCCGGACCGCCTCCACGTCCGAGACGCCGACCCGCGCCCCCGCCGACCGGGCCACGTGCGCGTCCGCGCCCGTGATCAGCCAGTCCCGGCTCGGCTCCACCAGCGCGGAGGCCGCCACCGTCGACCCGGAGAGGAAGTCCCTGCGCCCCACGTCGCTGCGCCACAACTCGCAGACCTGCTCGATGGCGCCCAGCACCGTCGGCGCGAACTGCAGCCCGACACCGGCCGCCAGGTTCTTGCCGTTCGCCATCCCGATCTCGTCGATCGTGACCGTGCGCCCCAACTTCCTGCCCAGCGCCTCCGCGATGATCCCCGGCGCCCGCCCGCGCGGCTGCTGTCCGCGCAGCCAGCGCGCCACCGACGTCTTGTCGTACCGCAGGTCGAGACCGCGCTCGGCCCCGACCATGTTCACCCTGCGGGCGAGGCCCGCGTTGGAACACGCGGCCTCCTGAATGAGCGCCTGCAGCCGTTCGTTCGGCTGACGGGCGACGAGTGGCCTGGCTGACATGACTACCCCCTGAGGCCGTGAGTGATCGATGAGAACTGATCACTGCCCGGCGGATATCCGGTCAATGCCGATGTGAACACGCGAAACCGGACGCATCGGCCACGGGCCCCTTTCAGGGACCCTTGGTGCGGGGCGCGGCCGACACCCCCACCCCTGGCTACCCCACCACCGCTCCCCGGCCCCACGCGCGCCCCCGTCCGTGCACCCATGCGCCCCGTCGTGCAGGATCGATGCTCCACACCGCGCGACCCGCCGCCCGTAACCCCAGGTGACGGCGGGAGTTGAGTTCACCGTGGAAGAGACCATCGGAGTCACGGAAGCCGCACAGATCCCCAAGCAGCGAGGCGAGCAGCTGCTGGACAGCGCCGTGCGGTATGCGGAAGAGCGGCACTGGGACGTGTTCCCGGGGACCTGGCTGGAGGCGGTCGAGGGCCGGGAGCGGTGCTCCTGCGGGGCGGAGGCGTGCGTCTCCCCCGGCGCGCATCCGGCCAGGCCCGACTGGTCGACCCAGGCGACCGGCAGCGCGGTCGGGGCGCGGCGCATGTGGTCGAAGCAGCCCAAGGCGTCGATCCTGCTGCCGACGGGCCGTACCTTCGACGCGATCGAGGTGCCGGAATCGGCGGGCTTCCTCGCGCTCGCCCGGATGGAGCGCATGGAGCTCTCGCTCGGCCCGGTGACCTGTACGCCGGAGCGCCGGATGTTCTTCTTCGTCCTGCCGGGCGCCGCGACCAAGGTCCCCGATCTCGTACGGAAGCTGGGCTGGACCCCTGCCTCGATCGATCTGACCACGCGCGGCGAGGGTTTCTACGTGGCGGCGCCGCCCACCCGGGTCGGCGGGCACGGCGCGGTGCAGTGGGCGCGGCGGCCGACCCCCGCCAACCGCTGGCTGCCGGACGCCGAGGAGCTGATCAGCCCGCTGGCGTACGCCTGCGGACGGGAAGCGGCGGCAGCGCGGGCCCGGCGCTCGTGAGAGGTGGCCCTTTAGGGTGTGCTCGTACGCAGTACGGGGACGACCGAAGGGCTGACGCACCATGCCTGACCAGGCATCTGACGGATACTACGCAGAGGCGGGCACCGCCCCCGGGGGACCGGGAACGGTGCCCGCCGTTCGCGTCGAGGGGCTGTGGAAGCGCTTCGGGCAGCAGATCGCCGTGAACGGCGTCGATCTCGAACTGCCCGCCGGCAGGTTCATCGGGCTCGTCGGGCCCAACGGCGCCGGCAAGACCACCACGCTCTCCATGATCACCGGCCTGCTCCGGCCGGACGCGGGGCGCGTTCTCGTCGCCGGGCACGACGTGTGGCGCGACCCGGAGTCGGTCGCCGAGGTCAAGGCCCGGATCGGGATCCTGCCCGAGGGCCTGCGGCTCTTCGAGCGGCTCTCGGGCCGTGAACTCCTCGCGTACAGCGGGCGGCTGCGGGGGCTGCCCGCTGCCGAGGTCGACAAGCGGGCCGCGCAGCTGCTCGACGTGCTGGACCTGGCGGGCGCGCAGAACAAGCTGGTCGTGGACTACTCCACCGGTATGCGCAAGAAGATCGGCCTGGCCGCGGCCCTGCTGCACAACCCGGACGTCCTCTTCCTGGACGAGCCGTTCGAGGGCGTCGACCCGGTGTCCGCGCAGACGATCCGGGGCGTCCTTGAGCGGTACACCGCCTCGGGCGCGACCGTCGTCTTCTCCAGCCACGTCATGGAGCTGGTGGAGTCGCTGTGCGACTGGGTCGCGGTGATGGCCGCCGGCCAGATCCGCGCGCAGGGCCCGCTCGCGGACGTACGGGGCGACGCTCCGTCGTTGCAGGCCGCGTTCCTGGAGCTGGTGGGCGCGAACGGGCGGGACGCCGCCGGGGACTCCCTGGACTGGCTCGGCGGGGGGACGGCCCGATGACCACGGCTCGGCGGGTGGGCGGCCCGATGACCACCGCCGCCGCACCCGACTCCCTGACCTCCGTCTTCGTACGGCTCAAGCTGTCGTTGCTGCGCAACGGGCTGCGGCAGTCGGCCGGACGGACCGCCGTCTATGTGACGTCGATCGTCTTCTCCGCCCTCTTCGGGGCCGCGCTGCTGCTGGGCTTCGTCCTGCTGCGCGGCTTCGCGGACGCCGCCTCGATCGCGATCCTGCTGACCGGTTTCCTCGCGCTGTCGTGGACCGTGATGCCGCTGTTCGTGGACGGCGGCGACGAGACGCTCGACCCGTCGCGGCTCGTCATGCTGCCGCTGCGCCCCCGCCCGCTGGTGCGGTCGCTCCTGGTGGCCTCGCTGGTGGGCATCGGCCCCGGGTTCACCCTGCTCGTCGGCCTGGGCACGGCCCTCGCGCTCGCGCGGGGCGCGGCGGGAGTGGTGGTGGCGGTCCTCGCCGTGCCGCTGCTGGTCCTGGTGTGCGTGGCGCTCTCGCGGGCCGTCGCCGCCGCCAACGTACGGCTGCTGACCTCGCGCAAGGGGCGTGACCTGGCGGTGCTGAGCGGTCTGGTGATCGCGCTCGGCATCCAGGTGGTGAACTTCGGCGCGCAGCGGCTCAGCCGCTCCGGAGGCCTGTCGGCGCTCGAACCGGCGACGGCGGTCGTGAGCTGGCTGCCGCCCGCCTCGGCGGTCGCCGCGGTCGAGTCGGCGAGCAGGGGCGACCACGTGCGCGCGGTGGGCCAGTTGCTGCTGACGGCGCTCGCGCTGGGGGCGCTGCTGTACTGGTGGCAGCGGAGCCTGGTGAAGCTGATGACGGCACCGGACGGCTCGACGATCGGCGCGGCCTCGGACTCCGGCAGCGGCCGGGAGAGTACGGGACTGCTCGGGCGGCTGCTGCCGGCCGGGCGTACGGGAACGGTGATGGAGCGCAGCCTGCGTTACATCTGGCGCGACCCGAAGACGAAGGCGAGCTGGATCACCTCGCTCGCGATCGGCGCGATCGTGCCGCTGTTCAACGCGCTTCAGGGCGCCGGCTCGGTCTACTGGGCCTGCTTCGCCTCGGGGATGCTCGGCATGCTGATGTACAACCAGTTCGGGCAGGACACCTCGGCGTTCTGGATGGTCGCGCAGACGATCTCCACAGCGGCGGACGCGTACGCCGAACTGCGGGCGCGGGCACTGACGCTGCTGCTGATCACCGTTCCGTTCACGGTCCTGGTGACCACGGGCACGGCGGTCGTGTCGGGTGCCTGGTCCTCGCTGCCGGCCGCGCTGGGCCTGGCCTTCGCGCTGCTCGGCGCGATGCTCGCGGTCGGCGCACTGGCCTCGGCCCTCTTCCCGTACTCGATCCCGCAGGACAGCGCGTACAAGAACGTGGCGCCGGGGCAGGGCGGCATCGCGTGGATCTCGATCTTCGGCGGGATGCTCGCGGCGGGGGCCCTGTGCGCCCCCGTGATCGCGGCGGTGATCTACCTCAACACCGCGGACGAGACGTCCCTGGGCTGGATCCTGCTGCCGATCGGGACGCTGTACGGCGCGCTGCTGCTGTGGGGCGGCCTCAAGCTGGCGGCCCCGCGCACGGCGCGCCGACTGCCGGAGATCCTGACGGCGGTCAGCAAGGGGTAGGCACGGCGCGGGACTTCGAGGGCCGCACGCGGGCTTCCGGACGAAGCACCCTCGTCCGGAGTCCTGCAAAGTCGAACCAATTTTCCATAGTCGCAGGTCAGTTGGTCGTTCGAGGTTGGACCACTCGCGTGTGGAGCGCTCTCGCCGGGGGGGCATACCCCGCCTCAGCAGGCCGAACGTTCGGTCGTGACCGGAAAGGTGCGACGGATGTGCGATCACCCTACGCGTCGACAAGACTCCGGGGCGCAATCAGGTTTCACCCGTCTCGAAGGGACACCCCAATGCGTCACCCGCTCCGTGACACCGCCTTCACCACCGCCCTCGCCACCGGCCTCGCCCTCGTCGGCGTCGCGGCGACACCGGCGCCCGCGCAGGCCGAACCCACGGGCCTGTACGCACCGTCGGCACTCGTCCTCGCCGTCGCCAAGGGCGACTCCGCGACGACGGCGCAGGTCGACCGGGCCGTGACCCTGAGCTGCGCCCCGACGCCCGGCGGCACCCACCCCGCGCCCGAGCAGGCCTGCGAGGAACTGAGCGCCGTCGACGGCGACTTCGGCCTGCTGATCCGTCTGAACACCAGCACCCCGTGCACCCGCATCTGGGACCCGGTCACAGTCACCGGCGAGGGCATCTGGCAGGGCAAGCGGGTCGCCTGGTCGGCCACGTACGGCAACACGTGCGAGATGAACGTCGGCATGTCCAGGAACACGGTGTTCGCGTTCTGACCGACGCGCGACGCCGTCCCGGGCAAACCGACCCGAGCACGTCGGCCGGTGAGGGCGGGGGCGACCCCGCCCTCACCGGATCGGGAGGAATCCTGCCTACCGGGTCAGAAGACGCCGTTGAGGTGGGCCCAGTCCCAGCCCTGCGGCTGGCTCTGCCCCAGGCGGCCGGTGCCGGTTCCCGGGTAGAGGACCATGCAGCCGACCCCCCGGCATTCGGCGCTGACGAACGCGCTGTTGGTGACGGCGGCCAGGTCCGGGGCGCCGTCCGCCCCGTAGTCGCCCACAGCCAGGATCGTGGTCATGCCGTTCCAGCCGCCGGAGCCCATCAGCTCACGGGGCCCGAAGGAGCCGGTCCTGCCCGGGTAGAGCCAGAGCTTGCCGGTGGACGCCTCGCGGACGACCAGGTCGGAGACGCCGTCCTTGTTCATGTCACCGGCGCCGACCAGGGCGTTCATGGCGTTCCAGCCGCCGCTGCCGAGCAGCTTGCGCGCACCGAGTCCACCGGAGCTCGTGCCCGGGTAGAGCCACAGCTTCCCTGTGGACTTCTCCACCGCGACCACATCGCTGCGACCGTCGCCCGAGAGATCACCGAACGCCGTCAGGCGGGTCATGCCGTTCCAGCCGCCGCTGCCGAGCAGCTTCCGCGTGCCCAGGGCACCGGACCCCGTACCCGGATACAGCCACAGTGTCCCGGTCGAGGCCTCACGTGCGATCACGTCCTCACGGCCGTCACCGCTGAAGTCGCCGTGCCGGACGAGCGCGTTCATCGCGTTCCAGCCGCCCGTGCCGACCATCCGGCCGGACAGGTCTCCGGGCAGGAACCACAGTCGGCCCGCCTCGTCCCGGACGAGGACGTCCGCCCGCCGGTCGCCGTTCATGTCACCGAAGCCGGCTGCCGTGGGGGCCACCGCGGAGTACCACTCGGGGTAGGCCGACTGGTAACACTCCCGCTTCGTGGGGACGAGCTTGACCGAGCTCACGGCCTTCCAGGAGGCGTAGCCCCATTCGGTACCCGCGGGGTCGGGCTCCCAGATGCTGGTGCCGCCTGCGTTGCTGTAGTTGGGCTCGTCGTAGAGGCAGGCGTACTTGGACGTGTGGTTGACGACCGCGTCGAACTTGTTGTCCCAGGACCCGAGCGTCGCCTTGCTCACGTTCGTCTTGAACATCGCGCCCGTGCCCCAGGTCGTCTCCCAGGCGCAGAAGTAGCCCTTCGGACAGTCGCTGATCGCCGCCTGCGCGGGCGTGCTCGCCCCCAGGAGCCCGAGCGAGGTGAGCCCCAGAGCGGTGGCCGCGGTGGTCAGGCGTCTTCGCCAGGATGTACGCATTGCTTTTCCCTCCGAGATGCGGCGCGCGGACGTGCTCGGCGCGCGGCGAGGGGACGGTACAGGGTGCCACGGACAGTCGGTCAGGCGGGGCACCGCCGGCGTCGAAGTTCCGGCAGCCGCCGCCCCGCGTCCCCTCGGCGGGTGAGCCGGCGCTTCAGTCGAGACAGAACTCGTTGCCCTCGACGTCCTGCATGGCGATGCACGACTCGTTGACGCCGTCGGCACGCAGCACCTGTACGCACACCGCGCCGAGCGCGACCAGGCGGGCGCATTCGGCCTCCAGTGTGGCCAGGCGCTCGTCCCCCACGAGCCCGGTGCCGACGCGCACGTCGAGATGCACCCGGTTCTTGACGACCTTGCCCTCGGGAACGCGCTGGAAGTACAGCCGGGGGCCCACACCGGAGGGGTCCAGGCACGCGAACCACGCACCCTGCTCCTCAGGAGGCAGGGAGCGCTCGTACGCGTCCCACGTGCCGAACCCCGTCGGCGGCGGCGGCACGACGTAGCCCAACACCTCGCACCAGAAACGAGCGACGCGCTCGGGTTCCGCGCAGTCGAAGGTGACTTGGAACTGCCTGATCGACGACATCGGCGCACCCTAGCAAGGGACCGGTTCCCCACGTCGTCCTTTTTTGACGCCGCGCAGCGCCGTACTCAGGTCGGGCACCACCTTCTGCCCGCCGACAATCCGGACGGCGTGGGCGGGGAGTTGGCTACCGCTGCCCAAGGAACTTTTTTCCAAGACGGAGCAGCCCGGGTTCGTCAGGGTAGAGGCATGCACAGCGACGAAGTGGATGCCGAGGCCGTGGACCCTGGTTCCGAGGGCGGCGTCACAGCCGACAGCGAGTGGGAAGTAGCGCGGCCCAGCGGCGCGTACGCCGTTACCGGTGTCCAGATGGCCGGCTTCCGAAATCGCGTCGGGCGGGCACTGGACCTGCGGGTGCTGCCCCAGCCTGCCGTGGTCGTCGTCATTGGTCTGGGGAACGACCCGTTCACGGTCGAAGGCGGCACCGCGCTACGGTCCTCGACGAGCCCGGACGCTCATCCGAGCCTGGTCGCCTCGTTGTCGCCCGGTCCCGCGCGGATCCGCGGCCAGGACGTCGAGTGCATCGAGATGTGCCTGTCGCCCGGCGCCGCTTACGCGCTGCTGGGTGCGTCGCCGCACGAACTGGAGGGGACGGTCGTCGGCCTGGAGGAGCTGTGGGGGCGACAGGAACGGCAGCTCCGGGAACGGGTGGCCGCCGCCACCGCCTGGCAGGAACGTTTCATGCTGGTCGGCGAGTTCCTCGCCCGCCGGGCGGCCCGGGGCCCGGCGATGACACCCGAGGTCGCCGGTGTGTGGGACACGATCGTGGCGCACGGGGGTCGGGTACGGGTCGACGACCTCGCCGCGTCCTGCGGGTGGAGCCGCAAGCGGCTGTGGTCCCGGTTCAGTGCCCAGATCGGCCTCACCCCCAAGCGCGCCGCCATGCTCGTCCGCTTCGACCAGGCCGCCCGGGCCCTGCGCGCGGGTGGCAACGCCGCGGACATCGCCCTGGCGCACGGATACGCCGACCAGTCCCACCTCCACCGCGACGTCCTCGCCTTCGCCGGGTGCACACCCGCTGCCCTGGCCGGCCTCTGACCCTCACCACCGAACATCACAGCCACCCATCCCGACCACGAAGGAAGTCATCCGTGAGCACCATGGACACAGCTGCTCCCCAAGAGGCCATGGCCGACCGAGGTCTGATCGTCCAGCTCGCCTTCGGCAGCATGGCCTCGCAGACTCTGCGCGCCGCATTGCGGCTCGGAGTCTTCGACCTGATCGGCGACAGCCGGCGGCCGGCCGCCGAGGTGGCCGCCGACGCAGGAGCCGAGCACCAGCCCATGACAAGGCTGCTGCGCGCCCTCGCCGGCCTGGGCCTGATGGAGGAGCACGAACCCGACGCGTTCCGTGTGACCACCGCCGGCGCCCTTCTCGACTCCGGCCGCCCCGACTCGCTCGTCTCGTTCGCCCGGATGTTCACCGACCCGGCGATCGTGCGGGCCTGGGACGGCCTGGACAGCAGCGTCCGCACCGGCGGCATCGCGTTCGACGCCGTCTTCGGCACCGACTTCTTCAGCCATCTCGGCCGACACCCCGAACTGTCCGCCGACTTCAACGCGGCGATGAGCCAGGCCTCCGAGGAGACGGCCGCCGCGCTGCCGCACGCCTACGACTTCGGACGCTTCACCTCGGTCACTGACGTCGGCGGCGGCGACGGGAGCGTCCTGGCCGGCGTACTCGCCGCGCACCCGGCGCTCACCGGCGTCCTCCACGACACCAAGGACGGCCTGGCCCAGGCACCGAAGACACTGGACCGGCACGGGGTGGCGCACCGCTGCTCCCTGGCCCCAGGCGACTTCTTCCGCTCCGTGCCCGGCGGCTCGGAGCTGTACCTGCTCAAGAGCGTCCTGCACGACTGGTCGGACGATCAAGCGGTCACCATCCTCGGCCACTGCCGCGAGGTACTGCCGCCCGGCGGCCGCGTCCTGATCGTGGAGCCGGTGCTTCCCGAAGTCGTCGGTACCGGCGCCGCCGCGCACGCCGCAGACGGCGGTATCACCTACCTCAGCGACCTCAACATGCTGGTGAACCTGGGCGGGAGGGAACGTACCCGCAAGGATTTCGAAGAGGTGTGCCACCGTGCGGGACTGTCCGTCGTGTCGGTGACCCCGCTTGTGGAGGCGGCTCCCTTCTCCCTGATCGAGGCCATGGCCTGCTGACCACGAGCGCGCACCGGGCCGGGGGCCGACGCGAACCGGGGCCGCTGTGTCGCCGCTGTCGTTCGCGACGGCCGCGGCGCGGCCGTCGCGGCGTGGCGCGGCTAGCGGAGGGCCGTCGGAGCGAGGCCGAGGTCGGCGAGCGCACGCGCGCCGCGGGCGGCGTGCTCCCCGCCCGCGAGGATCAGGGTGCGCGCGGACTGGTAGCGGCAGCCGGCGGCGTCGAACGCGCCCGCGGCGGCGATCAGCCGGTCCCCGTCGCCGTCGAGCAGAGCCGCCGCGCGCTCCACGAGGCCGGTGGCGACGGGGTTGCCGGCCACGGCGGTCCGGGCTTCCGCCAGGCGGGCGGCGGCGTCGGGAGCGGCGGCGAGCACGGCGGCCTCGGCGCGGAGTGCCACGTACCAGTGGAGCCAGATCCACGTGGTCCACTGCCGTACCTGTGCGGGTTCGGGGGCCGTGCGTTCCAGCGCTGCCCGGGGCCGCCCCTGGTGGAGCATGAGGATCGCGTCGAAGACCGCCCCGTACCCGGAGGTGTTCCACGGCGAGGGGTCGACCTGTGCGAGCAGCGCGCTCCAGTCGCGGTGGGCTTCCTGGTCGTCGCGCAGTCCGTGGATCGTCGCCATCGCTGCCGCGGGCGGACCGAGGACCGCCCGGGCGGGGCTGCCGGCCCGCTGCCAGGCGTCGCGGAAGCGGAGGCCGGCGGTGAGTGCCTCCTCCGCATCGCCCGCCAGGGCGGCGGCGACGAGGAGCCGGCCCGTGGCGCGGTGGCCGACCTCGGCCAGTTGGGGGTGTTCCGCCAGTTGCCGCGCCCAATGGCGGGCGCCCGGCAGGTCTCCCACGCCGAGGGCGGCCTCGGCGGCCTCGCCGAGCGCCTCGATCAGCTCGTGCGTACCGGCCGGGCCGTGGGGTGCGGACGAGACCAGCTCGACCCGGCGCCGCGCCGTCGCCGCCGCCGCGAAGGCGTCCCCGGCCCAGCTCAACGCCCCGGCCAGGGTGTCGAGGGCGGCGGGCGCCGCGAGCGGATCCGCGGCGAGGTGGGCGAGTTCGACCGCTCGTTCGGCGGAGGCGATCGCCTCCTGGACGGTCGTACCGCCGGAGCCGCCGGCCGTGCTCGCCGCTTCAGCGGAAGCGGCGTCGGTGTCGCCCGCGCTCTGCGCGGCGCCGATCGCCTGGGTGAGGGCGCGTCCGGCCTCGGCCAGTGCGACCGCCGCCCGGGCGGAGGGGTCGGTGCCCGCCCGGTCCCGCGCCTCGGTGATGAGCGCGTCGGCTTCCTGCGGCGGGAGCGTGCGTACGAACTTGCTGGAGAACCGGTAGGCGTTGCTGGCGGCGGCGGCCAGGTCACGGGCGGCCGAGGCGTCGTCGCCCGCTCGGCGTGCGACGTCCGCGGCCGCGCGGTGGAGGCGGTACATGTCGTCACCGTGCAGGCGGCAGGCGGCGACGGCCGCCGCGTGCCGGAGCATCGACGCGGTGTCGGCCGGGGCGACGGCGAGGGCGGCAGCCTGCTCGTAGCGCTGCTGGGATTCCCCGATCAGATGGCGGGTGAAAGCCAGCTCGGCCGTGCCGCGGGCGAGGCGGTAGGCGTCGGCGCGCTGCTCCGGACGGCTCTGCGCCCAGGCGAGGGCGGCGCGCAGTTCGTCGGCCACCTCGTCGAACCGGGCCCTCCAGTCCGCTCCCGGCACCTGGAGGTCGGCGCTTCGGTCGAGGCACCAGTGCAGGTGCCGGGCCCGGGTGTCGTCGAGTTCGCCGGCCTCTGTGAGGCGGTCGGCGCCGTACTGGCGCAACGTTTCCAGCGCGCGGTAGCGGGTGCCGTCCGGGGAGAGGGTGGCGGTGAGCAGGCTCTGTTCGGCGAGACGGGCCAGCCCGTCGGCGGCGGTTGCCACGTCGAGGGCGGCGACCTGTGCCGCAGCCCGGGCGGTGAACGGTGTCACGAACACCGACACCCGGCGCAGCAGCGCCCGGTCGGCCGAGTCCAGCAGGTTGTGGCTCCAGTCCAGCGCCGCCCGTACGGAGCGGTGCCGGTCCTCCGCCCGGGAGCCGCCGGTGAGCATGCGCAGCGGGTGGGCCAGGGCGGCGGTGATCCCGTCCAGACCGAGCGTGGGGTAGCGGGCGGCGGCCAGCTCGATCGCCAGCGCCATGCCGTCCAACCGGGCGCAGATTTCGGCGATTTGATCGTGCAGGGAAGGATCCAGTGGCCGACCCGTCGACTGCGCCCTGTCCGTGAACAGTGCGACCGCGTCCGACCCGCCGTCGCCGGCCGGCGACAGGGCCGGGGAGAGAGACAGCGGCGGGACCGGGTACACCCGCTCGAACGGCACCATCAGCCGTGACCGGCTGGTCACCAGCACCCTCAGCCGGGGGCAGGCGGCCAGCAGGCGTTCGAGGAACAGTGCGGCCCCGTCGATGACGTGCTCGCAGTTGTCCAGTACCAGCAGGGCGTGGCGGTCGGCCAGCGCGGCGGTCACGGACTGGGCCATGTCGTGGCCCAGTTGCTCGCCGAGGCCGAGGGCTTCGGCGACCGCGGTTGCGATCATGGCGGGGTCGGTGACGGGGACCAGGTCGACGAACCACACCCCGTCGGCGAACTCGTCGGCCGCGTCCGAGGCCACTGCCAGCGCGAGCCGGGTCTTGCCGACCCCGCCGGGGCCGAGGGCGGTCACCTGTCGGTGCTCGCCCAGCATCGCGGTCAGGGCGGCCCGCTCGCCCGCCCGGCCGATGAACGAGGTCAGCCGCGTCGGCAGCGCGGGTGCCGGGCGGGAACGGTCGGAGCGCGAGCCCTCGGTGCGCGAGCGTTCGGACGCGCGGCGGGCCAGCGCCCGCCGGTCCGGTACCCCCAACTTGCGCAGCAGCGAGGAGACATGGGTCTCCACCGTGCGCACCGAGATGTACAGCCGTGCTCCGATCTCGGCGTTGCTGAAATGGTCTCCGACCAGCTCCAGCACCTCACTCTCGCGAGGCGAGATGTCCGCTGCCTGTGCCATGGCCCCCATTCTGTCGCACGCTCGTTCGCGCTCCTGCCTCCGTGAGCGTCTCCGGTCCTCTCCGTGGTCGTCTCCGTGGTCACCACGGATGTGGGCCGGTCGTGCCGGGCGGGACGCTGTGACGGCACACGACTTCGACATGACTTCAGGAGCGCCCATGCCCGGCTCGTCCACCTCGGGAATCAAGACCGTGCTCCACCCGGTGTCCGATCTGGGCCGGGCCAAGGCGGTGTACGCGGCCCTGCTCGGCGTGTCCCCGCGCCACGACGCGCCGTACTACGTCGGCTTCGAGGCCGCGGGACAGCACATCGGGCTGGTGCCGGGTGGCGGGCCGCAGGCGATGACCTCGCCGGTGGCGTACTGGCACGTGCCGGACATCGAGGCGACGCTCGTCGCGGCGGTCGCGGCAGGCGCGGCCGTGACCGAGCCCGCGCACGAGGTCGGCGGCGGCCGCCTGGTGGCCACGGTCGCCGATCCCGACGGCAACGTCCTCGGCCTCCTCCAGGACCGGCAGGACCAGGCGGGCACCACTGCTCGCTCCCGCGCCCGGCGCCGTCTCGACACCGAGCACCGGCTCGCCCATGACGTCGACGTCTGGGTGGCCACCGCCTCCGTCGACGGGGCGCCGTACCTGGTGCCGCTGTCCTTCGACTGGGACGGCCGGGCGTTGTGGGTGGCCACCCCGGCGGACAGCCCGACCGGCAGGAACCTGGCTGCCGCCGGGACCGTCCGCCTCGCACTCGGTTCCACCCGCGACGTCACCATGATCGACGGCGCGGTCGAGGTCCACGCCATCGATGCCCTCCCCAGGGAGCAGGGTGACCGCTTCGCCGAGCGCACCGGCTTCGACCCGCGCGCACTCACCACGGTCTACCGCTGGTTCCGTGTCACGCCGCACCGAATCCAGGCGTGGCGGGAGGAGAACGAGCTGGCCGAACGCGACCTGATGCGCGAGGGCCGCTGGCTCGCCTGAACGGACACCGGCGGGTGAGCCGCCCGTACCGCCTTTTCGCCGGTGGCGCGGAGGGCTCGCTCGGGAGCAGTTTCTGAGTACGGGTACTCATGCCGCCGTGCACGAGGTGGGTGAAGGTGGCAGGGAGCCGGCGACCGGACACCCAGCTCGGACGCACCCGTGCCGACTGCCCAAATCGACCTGACAGCACCACTGTTGACGCAGTATCACCAGACGTCGAGAAAAGGGGAGACCTTGCCCACCGCACCCCGATCGCACCTGTCCCGCCGTACCGCGCTCGCCCTCGGAGCCGGCGCCGCATCGTCCGCCGTTCTGCCGCTCGGCGCGCAGGCGCACGCCTCCGGCTCGGCCTCGGCCGGCGCGGAGGGCCTCATTTCACGGCTGAGGGAGCTGGAGCAGCGGCACTCCGCCCGGCTGGGAGTGTTCGCACGCAACATGCGTACCGGCGAGACGGCGGCGTACCGTGCGGACGAGCGCTTCCCCATGTGTTCCCTGTTCAAGACGGTCGCCGCAGCGGCGGTCCTGCGCGACCTCGACCGCGACGGCGAGTTCCTGGCCGAGCGCATCCGGTACACGGCGAAATACGTCGAGAGGTCGGGATACTCGCCGTGCACCGAGAAGGCCTCCCACATCAAGAACGGGATGACGGTCGCCGAGCTGTGCGAGGCCACCATCTGCCACAGCGACAACACCGCGGGGAACCTGCTGCTGCGGGAGTTGGGCGGGCCGACCGCCATCACCCGTTTCTGCCGCTCGATCGGCGACGGCAGGACCCGGCTCGACCGGTGGGAGCCCGAGCTCAACTCGGCAGAACCCTGGCGGGTGACCGACACCACCACTCCCCGCGCCATCGGCGGGACCTACGCGCGCCTGGTACTCGGTGACGTGCTTCCCCCTGCGGACCGGGAACAACTCACCGGCTGGCTGCTGGCCAACACGACCAGCGAAGAGCGATTCCGCGCCGGCCTGCCCGCCGACTGGACCCTCGCGGACAAGACCGGGGGCGGGAGCTACGGGGGCAACAACGACGTGGGCATCGCATGGACGCCGGACGGCTCACCGATCCTGATGGCCGTCCTGACGACCAAGCAGGAACAGGACGCGCCCGCCGACCATCCGCTGGTGGCCGGGACGGCCGCGCTGCTGGCAGCGGAACTCGTGCGTTGAGGGGCGTCCGCCTCCGCAGGCCCTGGACGTAAAGATCAGGAGCTTGGACAGCTCGGCGGGCTCGTCGTATCCGCGTCACCATGGACGTATGGCCATCGACGTGGCGGTTGTCGAAGCGCCGTCCGTGCTCGGGCTGCGGCCGTCCGGGGTGCAGGAGCTGCCCCAGGCCCTGCTGGACGCCGGGCTTGCCGGGGTCCAGCAGGGCGGGAGGGTCGAGCCGCCGCCGTACGACCCGCGGCGGGACGCCGCGACGGGGGTGCTGAACCCGGGCGGCATCGCGCGGTACTCCGTACTGCTGGCGGACGCCGTGGGCGCGGTGCTCGACGAGGGGCGTTTCCCGCTCGTGCTGGGCGGGGACTGCAGCATCCTGCTCGGGAACCTGCTCGCGCTGCGCCGCAAGGGGCGGTACGGGCTGTTGTTCCTGGACGGGCACACGGACTTCTACCAGCCGTCCGCCGAGCCGGCCGGCGAGGCCGCCTCGATGGAGCTCGCCCTCGTCACCGGCCGGGGGCCCACGGTCCTGGCCGACCTCGAAGGGCGGGGGCCGTTGGTCCGGGACGAGGACGTCGTCGTGTTCGGGTTCCGCGACGCCGACGAGTCCGCCGCCGCCGGGATGCAGCCGCTGCCGCCGGAGCTGTACGCACTCGATCTGGACGACGTCCGCGCCGCCGGGGTCGCCGCGACCGCCCGGGGGGCCGTCGAGCGGCTCACCGGGGGCGGGGCGGACGGCTTCTGGGTGCACCTGGACGTCGACGTCCTGGACGACGCGGTCATGCCGGCCGTCGACTACCGCCAGCCCGGCGGTCTGAGCTGGTCGGAGCTGGAGGACGTCCTCGCCACGGCGCTGGCCGACGACCGTGCCGTCGGCCTCGACGTCACGATCTTCAACCCCCGGCTCGACCCGGACGGCACCATCGCGGTCCGCCTGGCGGAGTGCCTGCGGCGGGCGCTGGCGGCGGCCTGAGGACCAAAAACCAATTCTCGTACCGGTACAGTATGGACGGTATAGTTATTGGTTCGGTGAGAAGGGCGCCGCGTGATCGAGATCCTGAATTCCACCCTGCTGGCCCGAGCGAAGGACACAGGCGCCCTGGTCGCCGACATCCTGCAGGCGCTCCGGAGCCGTAGCACGGTCGGCACGAACCTTCTGGACATCGACCGGTGGACCAAGGCGATGATCGTCGAGGCGGGAGCGCAGTCCTGCTACGTCGACTACGCGCCGTCCTTCGGACGCGGCCCCTTCGGCCACTACATCTGTACGGGCGTCAACGACGCCGTGCTCCATGGGCGGCCGTACGACTACACGCTGGCCGACGGCGATCTGCTGACACTCGACCTCGCCGTCTCCAAGGGCGGAGTCGCGGCGGACGCCGCCATCAGCTTCCTCGTGGGCGACGCACGGCCCCCGGCGAGCGTCGCGTTGATCGGCGCGACCGAACGCGCACTGGCCGCGGGGATCGCCGCCGCGGGGCCCGGGGCGCGCATCGGCGACATCTCCCACGCCATCGGGACGGTCCTCCGCGAGGCGGGGTATCCGATCAACACCGAGTTCGGCGGTCATGGCATCGGAACGACGATGCACCAGGACCCGCACGTGCCGAACAACGGGCGGCCCGGCCGCGGTTACACCCTGCGCCCCGGGCTGCTGCTGGCCCTGGAGCCGTGGGTCATGGCGGACACCGCGCAACTGGTCACCGACGCCGACGGATGGACGCTCCGCAGCGCGACCGGCTGCCGGACGGCGCACAGCGAACACACGATCGCCATCACCGAAGACGGCGCCGAGATCCTCACCCTGCCGAAGCGGGCGTCCTAGTACGCGTGCCCGACGTAGGCGAGGGCCTGCTTCAGCAGGAGGCCCTGGCCGCCCGGCATCTCGTTCTGCACGGACGGGGACGCGGCCTCCTCGGGGCTGAACCACACCAGGTCCAGGGCGTCCTGCCGTGGCCGGCAGTCGCCGGTCACCGGGACGACGTACGCGAGGGCCACGGCGTGCTGACGTGGGTCGTGGTAGGCGGTGACGCCGGCCGTGGGGAAGTACTCGGCGATCGTGAAGGGCTGCAAGGAGGACGGGACACGCGGGAGTGCCACCGGCCCGAGGTCCTTCTCCAAGTGGCGGAGCAGCGCGTCACGGATCCGCTCGTGGTGCATGACGCGGCCGGACACCAGGGTGCGGCTGATCGTTCCGTCCGCCCCGATACGCAGCAGCAGCCCGATGCTGGTCACTTCGCC
Organism: Streptomyces sp. NPDC054975; assembly: GCF_053609105.1. NCBI lineage: Bacteria > Bacillati > Actinomycetota > Actinomycetes > Kitasatosporales > Streptomycetaceae > Streptomyces > Streptomyces sp. NPDC054975. The sequence goes on along the minus strand of NZ_JBSGWV010000002.1, from coordinate 238,044 downwards.
GCTGTCGTCCACGCGCACGGGAACGGCCTCGACGTACAGGATCGGCATCCGCGCCCGAGCGCTGCCCAGCTCGTCCGTGGTCAGCCAGCCGGGCGTGGTTTCGGTCATGTCAGACATCGCTTGATCATACTTTCCGGGGGCGGTTCCGTCCCGGAACTCCGTACCCCCGGCCGAGTGGTGGCGTCCGCCATGACATCTCCCCGGCGAAGTCCGGCCACCGCCCGCCGCGCGACAGCGGCGCAGCATGACGCGTTGTCGCACCAGAGTGACGGGGAATCGGCTTCCGGCTGACCGGCCGCCCCGATGAGGATGCGGATGCGCGTTCCCGTTCCACCACCACGGAAAGGAAAGCCATGCGCACCCGATGGACAGCGACGGCCGCCGTCGCCGGATCGGCCGTTCTGCTCGCCCTGACCGGCACCGCCGCCCACGCCGCCGAGCCCGAGAGGACGCAGGCCCCGGCGGCCCCGCCGAAGGTCCTGAACACCCAGGTGCACGCCTGGCTGCAGGCCAACGTCCGGGCGGAGCCGAACACCAGTAGCGAGATCCTCAGCTACGTGTCCCCCGGCAACACCTACAGCGCGATCTGCTGGACGTACGGCCAGACCGTGACCCTCGCCGGGTACACGAGCAGCAAGTGGGTGCTCATCGACCGGACCTGGCCCAAGCAGAACGGCTACGTCACGGCGATCGCCCTCAGCGGCGACAGCACCGGCGGTGTGCCCAACCGCTGCTGATCCGCCCACCGCGCCCACCACGGCGGCGGGGACACCCTCCCCGCCGCCCCGACGTGCCGTGATCCACTGTGATCAGCGGGGGGCTCACGGTGGTGGCCCGTCGGGACCGAACGAGTGAGTCGTCGGGGCGGACGGGTGAGGGAGGGGTACGGGTGGAGGCTCGCGGGTCACGTAGACGTTCCGGATCCTCATCCCGAGTCCTGAACTGGAAGAGACGCCCGCCATGCGCCGTACCCCCGCCCGTCGACGCCGACTGTTCGCCGCAGCACTGCTCGTGGCGTCCGTCCTCGCCCCCGTCGTCACCTCCCCCGCCACGGCCGTCCCCGCAGCCGCCACCCCTGCCGCCGTCCTCGACCACGGCGGGGAGGACTGCCCGCCCGACGGCTTCGGGCCCGAGCTGACCGCCCGCCTGGACAAGGCCATCGAGGACGTACGGAAGCAGGCCGGGATCCCCGGCCTCGTCACCGGGCTGTGGATCCCCGGCAAGGGGCGCTACGTCCGGGCGACCGGCGTCGCCGACAAGGTCACCGGCCGGCCGATGACCACCGACCTCTTCGTGCGGATCGGCAGCGAGACCAAGACCTTCACGGTCACCGCGCTCCTGAAGCTCGTCGACGACGGCAAGATCGGCCTCGACGACCCGATCTCGAAGTACATCGCCGGGGTCCCGAACGGCGGGAACATCACGCTGCGCCACCTCGCCGAGATGCGCAGCGGCCTCTTCCCGTACACCGACGACGCGGACTTCCAGCGCGACCTGCTGAGCAACCCGAGCCGCTACTTCACCCCGCACGAGGTCCTCGCGTACGGCTACAAGCACCCGAACACCTTCGCCCCGGGGACGCAGTTCCAGTACTCCAACAGCAATCTGATCCTGCTCGGCCTCGTGATCGAGAAGGTCACCGGTCAGCGTCTGGTCGACGTCCTGGAGAAGCGGGTGCTGCGCCCGGCCAAGCTGCGCCGCACACTGCTGCCGGAGGGCCCCGAGTTCCCCGAGCCGCACCCGCGCGGCTACACCAACCAGACGCTGACCGGCGAGGTCGCCGACTCCACGGACTGGAACCCCAGTTGGGCCTGGGCTGCCGGGGCGATGATCTCGAACCTGGAGGACCTGCGCCGCTGGGCGAAGATCCTCGCCACCGGCGAGCTGCTCAGCCCGGAGACGCAGGCCCAGCGGTTGAAGATGCTGCCGACCGGCTACCCCGGCACCAGCTACGGCCTCGGCATCTTCGAGAGCGGCGGCTGGATCGGGCACAACGGCTCGATCCCGGGGTACGAGACGGTGACCGTCTACCTGCCCAAGCTGAAGGCCACCATGGTGCTGATGCTCAACACCGACATCACGACCCAGGGCCAGGAGCCGAGCTCACTGGTCGGCCGGGCGATCACCCAGATCGTGACGCCGGGCAACGTCTACGACCGGCCGGTGCCGCCGCGCGAGGCGGGGCCGTCCCGCGCGATCGACGCCGCTACGAGCTGAGCGCTATGAGGTGAGGACGCCTTCCAGGAACGGCTCGATCGCCGTGCGCCAGGCGTCCGGGTGGTCGTAGTGCAGGAGGTGGCCGGCGTCCGGGATCTCCGCGTACGCCCCGCGGGGGAGGACGCGGACCATCTCCTGGGCCTCGGCGCGGCCCAGCTCGCCGTCCAGGCCGCGGACCACGAGCGTGGGGCAGCGGACCTGGGCGAGCGAGTCCCAGTGGGCGTCGTGGACCCAGGTCTCGCGCGAGGTCAGCATCTGCGCCGGGTCGAAGACCGGGTACCAGCCGTCGGGGCGCTCGGTCATCACCTCGGCGAAGAACTCGCCGCGCGCCGGGTTCGGACGCTCGACCCAGGGGTCGTCCACGCCGAACCACTGCCGCACGCCGTCGAGCGAGGCGAAGGGCATCGGCCAGCGGCGGAACCAGTCCGTCCACTCGCGCTGGGAGGCGGCCCCGAGGGCCGAGGCCCGCATGTCGCAGATGACCAGGGCGCGGACGAGGTCGGGGTGCTCGGCAGCGAGCTGCCAGGCGGTGAGGGCGCCCATGGAGTGCCCGACGAGGGTGACGGGCCCGAGGCCGAGTTGCTCGACGGCGGCGGCCGCGTCGGCGACGTACGCCTCGCGCGTGAAGGGGCCTCCGGCGGGCTTGTCGCTACGGCCGTGACCGCGCTGGTCCAGCGCGACGACCCGGTGGCGCTCGGCCAGCCAGCGGGCGGTGGGGGCCCAGTGCGCGGCGCTCCCCATCAGGCCGTGCAGCAGTAAGACTCCGCAACCGGCCGTCCCGGCCGGTGGTGTCTGCTCCTCCGTGAACTCCCAGGCAGCCAGGCGTACGCCGTCGGCCCCGGTGACGTCGAGACGTCGCACCATGTTCCTGGCACCCCCTCTTTCCATCGAGCGTGTCGAGCTCCGCCAGACTATCGAACCCATATTCGAAAATGGGGTCCTGCCGCGTAACACCCCTCGTTCGAGTGACGACGCTCAAGGATTGACGCGCGCCGCTCAGGGGAGATCTTCAGCGGGAGGCGGATCGCTCGGGGAAAACGGTCCGAGGGGAATGACCCTGGGAGCTCGGGGCTCCGGGTCAGCACAGGGGAGGACAGGCCCCGGCGCCCATGGGCGCCGGGGTTCTCCGTCCGATGACGCACCGCCCCCGACGACTCCATCGCACCCACCCCTCCCGGCCGTACGAACCGAACCCAGCGTGGCACGCCGAGGGGCGCGGGCGTGGCGATTCCGCCGTAAAACGGGCCGGGGGCGCGCTTCGGGGGCGCATTCGGCCCCGCGGGCGGGTCTGTGACGGCGCGGTTGGCACCAAGGCGAGCGACAGGGCGGCGCGGTCGACACCGGGGCGAGCGACCGGGGCGGCGCGGTCGTCCCAGGTCTCGCCACTTGGAGCGGCGCGGTCAGCCCAGGCCCGGCGGTTGTGACCGCGCCGTCGGTGTCAGCGCTTCGCCACGAAGACGTGGGCCGCGACCTCGGAGTCCAGTTCGGCCGCCTCGCCGCTGCTGCCGACCAGGATGCCGCCCGCCGACTCCGTCACGCTCACCACGGAGCCGGGCTGCACGCCCGCCCGCCGCAGCGTGTACATCAGCTGGGCGTCCGTCTGGATCGGCTCGCCGATCCGGCGCACGATCACCGTCTTGCCGTCCGAGCCGGGGTCGAGGTCGGCCAGCGAGACCATCGAGTCGTCCAGGAAGGACTCCGCCTCGGCCTTCTCGCCCAGCTCCTCCAGGCCCGGGATCGGGTTGCCGTACGGCGACTCCGTCGGGTGGCGCAGCAGCTCCAGAACGCGCCGCTCCACGGCCTCGCTCATCACGTGCTCCCAGCGACAGGCCTCCGCGTGCACCTGCTCCCACTCCAGGCCGATCACGTCCACCAGCAGGCACTCGGCGAGGCGGTGCTTGCGCATCACGCGCGTCGCGAGCATGCGGCCCTCGTCCGTCAGCTCCAGGTGCCGGTCGCTCGCGACCGCCACCAGGCCGTCCCGCTCCATACGGGCCACCGTCTGGCTGACCGTGGGGCCGCTCTGGTCGAGCCGCTCCGCGATCCGGGCGCGCATGGGGACCACGCCTTCCTCTTCCAGTTCGAGGATGGTGCGGAGATACATCTCCGTGGTGTCGATCAGTCCGGACATACGTGCCCCTCGATGAGTCGTGCGCTGGCCCTGCACCAATTCTGACGCATCCCACCGACAACCGTGCCGTGCGGGGGAAACGCCGGGCAAAGACGGTATTGACAGAGCAATGGTCCAGACCGCACGGTGATCCGCGACACGACGACAAGGAGCTTCTGCGATGGGCGACAGCGCGCGCGAGTCCAAGCTGGCAGGGCAGTTCTTCGATGCCGCGATCGGCCTGCTGCAGCAGGTCCGTGACCAGGACTCCGAGGAGATCGCCGCCGCCGGAACCGCGATCGCCGAGGCCGTCGCCGCCGGCGGCCGGCTCTTCGCGTTCGGCGCCGGCCACTCCTCGCTGGCCGCCCAGGACGTCGTCTACCGGGCGGGCGGCCTCGCCCTGATGAACCTGCTGGCCGTCCCCGGGGTCGTCGGCGTCGACGTCATGCCCGCGACCCTCGGCTCCGCCCTGGAGCGCGTGGACGGGCTCGCCGGCGCGGTGCTCGACTCCTCGCCCGCCAAGGCCGGCGACGTCCTGATCATCATCTCCCTCTCCGGCCGCAACGCCCTGCCCGTCGAGATGGCGATGAACGCCCGCGCCCTGGGCCTGACGGTCATCGGCGTGACCTCGGTGGCGTACGCGACGGAGACGAAGTCCCGGCACGTCTCGGGGACGTACCTGAAGGACCACTGCGACATCGTCCTCGACTCGCACATCGCGATCGGCGACGCCGAGCTGACCCACGAGGGCATCGATGCGCCGTTCGCCCCGGCCTCGACGGTCGTCACCAGCGCCCTGATGCAGGCCACGATGGCCGCGGCGGCGGAGGAGATGGTCCGCCTCGGCATCGAGCCGCCGCTGCTGCGCTCGGGGAACGTCGACGGCGGGCACGAGTGGAACGGCCGGGTGATGGAGCAGTACGCGGACCGGATCTTCTACCGGCACTGAGCCGCTCCTCGAACCAGAGGACCAGGAGCAAGGTGGTGACCTGGAGCTCTGGGCAGGTGTATGACTCCAGCTCGGGCCCGGCCGGCCCGAGCGCCCCCTGGTACGCCGACCGGGCCCCGCGGCCCGGCTACCGGCCGAACCGCACCCGGACCGTCAGGCCGCCGCCCTCCTCGTTCGGGAACGCCTCCGCCGTCGCGCCGTGGGCGCGGGCGATGGAGTCGACGATCGAGAGGCCGAGGCCGGCGCCCTCGCCGGGCGCGTGGGTGCGTTCCGTCAGGCGGCGGAAGGGTTCGAAGAGGAACGGGACCGTGTCCGGCGGGACGTCGGGGCCGGTGTTCGCCACCTCGATGCCGAGGTCCGGCCCCGTACGGACCTCCACGCGCCCGCCCGGGACGTTGTGCCGTACCGCGTTCGCGACCAGGTTGTGCGCCAGCCGGTCCAGGAGCACCGCGTCGCCGCGTACCGTCAGGGGCCGGGCGTCCACCGAGACGTCGATCCCGCGCTCGGCCGCCTCGGCCGCCAGCGCCTCCGCCGCCCGCCCGGCGACCTCGTGCAGCGCCACCGGGCGCCGCTCCCGGAGCCCCTGGTCGCAGGAGGCGAGCAACAGCAGCCCCTCGATGGTCCGTTCACTGGCGTCGGCGACCGCGATCAGCTTCTCCCGGATCCGGGCCACCCGCTCCGGCCCAGGCTCCCCCGCGAGACCGATCTCGGCGGCCGCCCGCTGCACGGCGACCGGGGTCCGCAGCTCGTGCGCCGCGTTCGCCGCGAACCGCTGCTGCGCCGACACCAGCCGTTCCATGCGCCCGAGCATCCCGTCGAAGGTGTCCGCGAGGCGCTTCAGCTCCCCCGGCGGCCCGCCGAGGGCGATCCGCTCGTGCAGGTTCTCCCCCGAGAGCCTGCGGGCCGTGTCGGTGATCACGGCGACGGGCCTCAGGACGCGGCCCGCCATCCACCAGGCGAGCGCGACCGAGAGGACCGCGTACGCGGCGAGGACCAGCAGGGAGACCGTGAGGAGCCGCTCAAGGGCGGCGCTCTCGGCGGCGTCGCTCAGCGTCCGCGTGACCGCCATGCCCGGGGTCACCCCCGGTGGCAGGGGTCCTGCGCTCGCGGGTACGGCCTCCCTCCACAGGGGGCTGGGCGTGACGGAGGGCGCGTCGAGGCGCTGGGCGGGCACGGCCGTCGTCATGGCGATGCTGATGGACGAGTACAGGCCCTCCTTCACCAGGACGTACACCACTCCGGTGAGCAGCGCGCCCGCGAGGAGCAGGAGCCCGCCGTAGAGGGCCGTCAGGCGGGCCCGTTCGCCGCCCATGGCGTTGCGTACCGCGGTCCGCGCGTCCGCCGTCTTCATGACGCGATCCGGTAGCCCACGCCGGGCACCGTCTCCACGACCGGTGGCTCACCGAGCTTCGCGCGGAGCTTGCTCAGGGTCACCCGGACCGCGTTCGTGCGGTAGCTGGTGTGCTCCTCCCACACCTGCTCGATCAGGTCCTCACCGCTGACGACGGCCCCCTCGGCGCGCAGCAGCGCCTCCAGGACCGCGAACTCCTTCCGTGACAGGTGCAGGTGCCGGCCGTCGCGGCCGGCCTGGCGGCGGGCGGTGTCCAGGACGATCCCGGCCCGTTCGAGGACGGGCGGCAGCGCGGGCCGGGCGCGGCGGCCCAGGGCGAGGACGCGCGCGAGCAGCTCGTCGTACGCGAAGGGCTTGGCCAGGTAGTCGTCGGCGCCGAGGCCGAGGCCGTCGACCCGGTCCCGTACCGTTCCGGCGGCCGTCAGCATCAGGACCCGGGTCATCAGCCGCTGCTCGACCACGCGGCGGCAGACGTCGTCGCCGTGGATCCCCGGCAGGTCGCGGTCGAGGACCATGACGTCGTACTCCCCGAACTGGAGCTTCCGCATGGCCTCCAGGCCGTCGCCGGCGACGTCCACGGCGAGCGCGTCGCGGCGCAGCCCTTCGGCGATCATCTCGGCGAGAAACGCCTCGTCCTCCACCACCAGTACGCGCATGGCCCCCTGTCTATCCGACCGGGGCTTTCGTCTCCGTAAACCGATCCGCTGAGAGAAACGAAACACCTCGTACGCGCACGCTGCCGCCCATGACGACCACCACGAGCACGACCACTCGACGCACCCGTTCCCGCGAGGCCGTCCAGCTGGCCGCCGCCGCCTCGCTCGCCGCCCTCTGCCTCCTGACCATCACCGCGTGTTCCTCAGGTGGTGAGGACAAGGGGGCGGGCCAGAGCGTGAGCGAGGAGGGCAAGAAGGCCGACCAGGCCCTGGAGCACCGCAAGTGCCTGCGCGAGCAGGGCCTCGACGTCCCCGAGCCCAAGCCGGGCGAGGAGGGTGTCGGGCTGACCATCGGCGGCGACGGCATGTCGAAGGAGAAGATGGAGAAGGCGTTCAAGGCCTGTCAGGGCAAGGGCGGCGCCGGCATGGGCAAGGAGCCGACCCAGGCCGAGAAGGACAAGATGATCAAGTACGCCCAGTGCATGCGGAAGAACGGCTTCGACATGCCCGACCCGACGTTCGGCGGTGGCGGCATGACGGCGGCGCGGCCGATACCGCAGGGCGAGGAGGCCAAGAAGTTCGAGAAGGCGAACAAGGCCTGCGAAAGCGTGAGCCGATGAGCCGGCGCACGCTCGTGGTCGCCCTCGCGACGATCGTCGTCGTCGCGGGCGCCGGGGTGGCGGTGACCGCGCTCGCCGCCCCCGAGGAACGCGAGCCCGTCGCGGACGCGGGGCGGCCGCCGGCCACGGCCCCGATCACCCGGGGCGACCTGAGCGACAGCTCCCAGCAGGACGGCACCCTCGGCCACCTGGGCGAGCGGAAGATCAACGCGGGGCCGTCCGGGATCCTCACCCGGATCGCCCCGACCGGCTCGACCGTCGAGCGCGACGAGCGGCTCTACGAGGTCGACGGCAGGCCCGTCCGCCTCATGTACGGCGCCGAGCCCATGTACCGGACCCTGAAGACCGGCGACAAGGGCAACGACGTCCGGCAGCTGGAGGAGAACCTCGCCGCGCTCGGCTACACCGGCTTCACCGTGGACGAGGAGTTCTCGGCGAAGACCGCCGCCGCCGTCAAGCGCTGGCAGAAGTCCCACGACATGAAGCAGACGGGCACCGTCGGCCCCGACACGATCGCCTTCGCCGGAAGTGCCGTACGCGTCAAGGAGGCGGGCGCCGCGACCGGTGACCAGGTGGGGCCGGGGCGGCCGGTGCTCACCGTGACCGGCTCCGAGCGGGTCGTACGGTTCAAGGTGCCGGTCGCGAACGCCGGTTCGGCGAAGACCGGGACCCGGGTCACCGTCCGGCTGCCGGACGGGACGACGGCTCCGGGCAAGGTGTCCTCGGTGGGGAAGACGGCCTCGTCGGGCGACGACCCGCAGGACCGGACCCCGAAGATCGACATCACGGTCTCCTTCGACGCGCCGGGGAAGGTCACGGGCGTGGACCAGTCCCCCGTCACCGTCGAACTCGCCGGGGAGACGAGGAAGGACGTGCTCTCCGTGCCCGTCAACGCGCTGCTCGCCCTGCCGGGCGGCGGCTTCGGCGTCCAGATCGTGGAGAACGGCGGGCGGACGCGGGACGTGGCGGTCGAGCTGGGCATGTTCGGCCAGGGCCGGGTGGAGATCAGCGGCACCGGGCTGCGCGAGGGCATGAAGGTCGGGGTGCCGTCCGTATGAGTACGCGTACGGTCGTCAGGCTCCGCGGGGTCACCAAGGAGTACGCGGGTGGCGTCCGGGCCCTCGACGGCGTGGACCTCGTGGTCGACGCGGGCGAACTGCTCGGCATCGTCGGCCCGTCCGGGTCCGGCAAGTCCACCCTGCTGCACATCGTCGGCACCCTGGACCGGCCCAGCGCCGGGACGGTGGAGATCGCCGGTCACGACGTGGCCGCGCTGGCGGACCGCCGGCTGTCCGCCCTGCGCTCGCGCCACATCGGCTTCGTGTTCCAGGCCTTCCACCTCGTGCCGGGGGTGGGGGCGTTGGAGAACGTCGCCGAGGGGCTGCTGTACTCCGGGCTCTCCCGGGCGCGGCGGCGCACGATGGCGGCGGAGGCGCTCGCCCGCGTCGGGCTCGCCGACCGGATGAAGCACCGCCCGCACGAGCTGTCCGGCGGTCAGAAGCAGCGCGTCGCCATCGCCCGCGCGGTGGTCGGCGAACCCGACCTGCTGCTCGCCGACGAGCCGACGGGCGCGCTGGACTCGGCGTCCGGCGAGGCGGTGATGGACCTGCTCCACACCCTCAACGAGCAGGGCGCGACGATCGCGGTCATCACCCACGACACGGAGATCGCCGGCCGGCTCCCCCGCCAGGTCCGGATCCGCGACGGCCGGGTCGTGGCGGACACGTCACGTGGAAAGGTCGCGGCGTGAGGGCGCGTACGAGGCGGGACGCGGGCGGTCCTCCGGAGGACGGCGACGCGCGGGACGTGGTCGCGCGGAACGTGGTCGCGCCGGACGCCGTCGCGCCGGACGCGGTCGGTGGCGCGCAGGGCAACGGCGACGCGCGGGACGCGGGCCGTGGCGCGCACGGCGACGGCGACGCGCGGGACGCGGGCCGTGGCGCGCACGGCGACGGCGACGCGCGGGACGCGGGCCGTGGCCGGGGTGCGCGTCGGGCGTTGAAGGCCGCTCGGCTCGGGCCCCGGGACGTCCTGCACGTCGGTTCGGCCGGGCTGCGCAGCCGGCCCGTGCGGGTGGTGCTCTCGGCGCTGGGTATCGCCATCGGGATCGCCACCATGATCGCGGTGGTGGGCATATCGGCGTCCAGCCAGGCCCAGTTGATGCGGCAGCTCGACGCGCTCGGCACGAACATGCTGGTCGCCAAACCCGGCGAGGGGATGTTCAGCGGCCAGCAGGTCAAGCTGCCCAAGGACGCGGTCGGCATGGTCGGCCGGATCGACGGCGTCGAGGAGGTCGGTGCGACCGCCGACCTCGACCACACGGTCCGGCGCTCCGAGAAGATCCCCGAGGGCGAGACGGGCGGCATCGCCGTCAAGGCCGCCACGGAACGGCTGCTCGCGGTCCTGCGCGGCGGGACGGCGTCCGGTACGTGGCTGAACGCCGCCAACGGCCGCTATCCGTCCGTGGTGTTGGGCCATGTCGCGGCCGAACGGCTCGGCATCACCGAGCCGGGCCGGCAGGTCTGGATCGACGACCGGTACTTCACCGTCGTCGGCATCCTCGACCCGCTGCCGCTCGCGCCCGAGATCGAACGAGCGGCGCTGGTCGGCTGGGAGGGCGCGCAGAAGCTGCTCGGCTTCGACGGGCACCCGACGGCGGTGTACGAGCGGTCCACCGACGCGCCCGTACGGACCGTCCAGCAGCTGCTCGCCCCGACGATCGACCCGGAGAACCCGCAGAACGTGTCGGTCGGCGACCCGTCGGCGGCGCTCCAGGCGAAGGCGGCCACCGAGGGGGCCTTCTCCACGCTGCTGCTCGGGCTCGGCGGGATCGCCCTGCTCGTGGGCGGTGTCGGGGTCGCCAACACCATGATCATCTCGGTGCTCGAACGCCGCCACGAGATCGGCCTGCGCCGCTCGCTGGGCGCGACGAGGGGCCAGATCAGGATCCAGTTCGTGACGGAGTCCCTGATGCTGTCGGGCCTCGGCGGCCTGGCGGGCGTGGCCCTGGGCGGCGCGGCGACGGGCGTGTACGCGTACACGGGCGGGCTGCCGTGGGTGGTGCCGCCGTGGGCGGTGGGCGGCGGCTTCGGCGCGACGCTGGTGATCGGGACGGTGGCGGGCCTGTACCCGGCGGTACGAGCCTCCCGCCTGTCCCCCACGCTGGCGCTGCAGGCGTAGGGGGCGCGGGGCGGCGGGGGGTCCTCAGGCGGACGCCAGGTCGAGGAAGGCCGCGACCCTGGCCGCCACGGTCTCCGCGAAGACGGCGTCCGGGCGTTCGAAGGAGGTGCGGCAGGCGGCGCGGAGGAACGTCACGGCGCCGACCGTCCGTCCCCGGCTGCGCAGGGGCAGGCACAGCGCGTGGACGGCGTCGCGCGGCCAGAGGCGCTCGGTCGCCCAGTCCTCGGCGGCCGGGGAGCCGGGGGCGGCGGTCGCGGACGCCCGCACCGGGCCCGTACGGGAGAGGGCCTGGAGGACCGGGTGGCCCGACGGGTAGCGCAGCGGGATGCCGCCGCCCGCGACGGGCGCCACGGGTCCCGGCTCGCCCGCCGGTGTCGCCGCCACCCGCACGAGCCGCCCCTCGCCCGCCGCGACGTCGACCAGGGCGTGATCGGCGAAGCCCGCGAGGGCGAAGTCGAGGAGGACCGTCGCGGCCTCCCTCGGGTCCTCGCACTCGGCGGCGACCGCGCCCGCCCGGTGCAGCTGGCTGTACCGGAACCGCAGCCGGTCCGCCTCCTGCGCGGCGAGCCGCTCCTCGGTGACGTCCCGGAACAGCCACCCCACGCCCAGCGGCACCGGCTCCTCCGCGAGCGGCGACGCCAGCCGCACGAAGCCGCTGCGCCAGCACCGGCGCCGCTCCCCGTCCGGCGTCCTCAGCGTCACCCACACGTCGGCGGGAGCCTTCGGCGCGCCCTCCGCGAGCACGTGCTCCAGGGCGGACTCCAGCTCCTCCAGGCCCTGCGTGACCACCTCCCCGAGCGGCCGCCCGAGCAGCGTCGTCCGCCCGGCGCCCATCGTCCGGGCCGCGTACCCGTTGACGACGGCCGGGCGCAGGTCCACGTCGATGAGGACGACGCCCCAGGAGGCGTCCTCGAAGAGCGCCTCGCTCAGCGCGATCGAACGCTCCAGGTCGATCTGGGCGTGCACCTCGCTGAACGCGCAGTACACCCCGGCGGCCGTGCCGTCCGCGCCGCGCACCCCGGCGGACTGGGTCCGCACGAGGACCCGGCCGCCGTCCTTCCGCAGCAGCGCGAACTCGTGCACCAGCCGGCCCGGCGCGTCCATCGCCGCCATCAGGCGCGCGAGCGCCTCGGCGGCGTCGGCGGGCCGCGCCGCCCACCCCTCGAACCCGCGCCGCCCGACGGCCTCGCCGGCCGACCAGCCGAGGATCCGCTCGGCCTCCTTGTTCCAGTGCGTGACGGTCCCGTCGGCGTCGAAGGCACAGAGCGCCGCGTCCATCCCGTCCAGGAGCGCGGCGAGCAGATCAGCCCCCGGCACAGACGTGGTCCCACCCCTGGCAGCACTCATCCCGGCACCCCCTGCAGGACGGTGTACGCGCGTGCATCCGCACGCCTCCGATCATTCAACTCGAACGTGACGCAGAACACACCCGGTTCGATGAATTCGATACGCCCCGGAAACCAACACGGGGTGCGTGCGGCGAGCCGACGGGAAGTCGGGCGATAAATCGCTTGAGCCTCCGCGGCGGGCTTCCTAGTGTGGGGGTACACGCGAAAGGAGGTGATCCGAAAAAATGGTTTCTTTTCGGACTCGTGAGGTGACTGCGGGCTAAGGCCTGCCGTCGCACTCTGTGCACCTCGGCAGGCCAGCTGCCGACACCCAAGCAGTCACCCGACCCGTGGGCCGCCGGTAAGTCCGGCCGGCTCTCGTCCGAACTCGAGCGGACGGGACCAAGGCCCACGGGTCGTCTGCGTTCTCGGGCCCTGCCCCTCAGGCCAGGGACAGCTTGCCCGTCCGCTGGGCGCGTGCCTCGCCGACGCGGAGGATCACCGCCGCCGCCCCCAGCAGCGCCGCGCTCAGCGCACCGAGGCCCAGGAGGGTCGGGGCCAGCTCCGACAGGGTGCGCTGCTCCAGGAGGGCGCCGCGGACCGCGACCAGGCTGCCCGTGAGCGGGAAGACCGCGCCGACCAGCTGGATCGCCGTCGGCAGGGCGAAGTGCGGGAGGCGGACGCCCGAGACGAACCAGAGCGGCTCGTCCAGGATCGTGTACAGGAACGCCGAGTCGCGCGAGAAGACCAGCAGGCTGTTGAGGAACGCGCCCCACGCGACCGCCGGGATCAGCAGGGCCAGGAGGACGATCCCGTACATCCACCAGGCCGACACCGACAGCGTGCCGAAGCCGGTGAGCGCGGCGACGGTGAAGCAGGTGAGCAGCCAGGCGTTCTGGAGGAGGGCTCCCGCGCCGTTGGCGATCATGAGGGTGAGGCGGCCGGCCGGCGACAGGAAGAGGAGCTCCAGGGTGCCGGTGGAGCGCTCGAAGGAGAAGTGCCAGGCGCTCTGGACGAGCGAGAAGAAGAAGGCGTACGCGAGCGTTCCGGTGGCCAGGAACGCGAGGAGCCGCTCCGGGTCGGCGGCCAGCGGCCAGTTCGCGGCGGCCGGGGACGCCGTGGCCACCGGGCGCAAGGTGTAGTAGGTGGTGGCCAGTTGGAGCACCGGCCAGACCAGCATCGAGAAGACCACGAGCGGCTGGCCGAAGAGGCGGCGGTGCTGCTTCAGGGTCTCCGCCGCGAAGATCCGCAGCGCGTGGCTCAGGGCGTTGCTCATGCGTACGCCTCCTCGTCCCGCTCCGCCAGCGCCAGGATCGCGTCCTCCAGGCTCGCCTCGGCGATCTCCAGGCCGCCGATCGAGCCGCCCGCCCCGACGACCGCCGCCGCCAGCGGGCCCGCCATGTCGTCCGGGTGGCGCAGGGTGAGCAACTCGCCGCCCCCGGGCAGGGGTTGACGCGTCGCGCCGAAGTCCGTCGCCACCCTCGCCGTCGCCTCGCCCGGGTTCGTCACCGTGAGGCGGATCGTGCGGTGGCTGCCGGTGGCCGCCTTCAGCTCCGCCGGGCTGCCCTCCGCGAGGTGGCGGCCGGCGGAGATCACGTACACATGGCCGCACAGCTCCTCGACCTCGGCGAGGTAGTGGGAGGTGAGGAGGACGCCGGTGCCCTGCTCCGCGAGCCGTGCGACGACGCGGCGCAGGTCGCGGGCGATCGGGGCGTCCAGGCCGAGGGTGGGCTCGTCGAGGAGGAGGTACGCGGGGCGGTTGATCAGGCCGCGGGCGATGGCCAGGCGCTGGGTCATGCCCCGCGAGTACCGCTCGACCATGGTGTCCGCCGCGTCCGCAAGGCCGACCATGCTCAGCAACTCATCCGTGCGCGTGCGCAGTTCGCGCTTCGGGACGTCGTAGAGCTGGCCGAAGTACCAGAGGTTCTCCCGGCCGGTCATCCGCGTGTAGACCATGCGCTCGCCGCCCGCGATGAGGTTGATGCGGCGGCGGACCTCGCGGGCGCCCGCGACGGTGTCGAGGCCGTCGACCGTGACCGATCCGGAGGTGGGGCGCAGCAGGGTGGCGAGGATCTTGATGGTGGTGGTCTTGCCCGCGCCGTTGAGGCCGAGGAGGCCGGTGATCCGGCCGCGCGGGATGTCGAGGTCGAGCCCGTCGACGGCCCGCTTGAGGACCTTGGGGCCGAAGATCCCCTTGTCGCGGGCGGGGAATTCCTTGCGCAGGGACCGGACCTGGATGCCCGTCATGTCAGTAACTCCGTTCTACGGCGCGGGCCTCGGCCCGCGGCAGGTACTTCAGGCCGGCCAGCAGGTACGCGACGCTCAGCAGCCCGCACACGGCCAGGCGCGGGAGCAGCTCGGACAGCGATCCGGCCCCCGTGGTCGAGGCGTGCAGGACGTCGGTCGCGGCGGTCGTCGGCAGCAGTTCGGCGAACCACTGGAGGGGCTCGGGCAGATAGGCGCGCGGGAAGGTGAAGCCGCCGACCAGGCCGAGGACGATGAACACGGTGTTCTGCGAGATGTGCGCCTCACCGGCCGCGATCATCAGGCCGCCGAGTCCGACCGAGAGGGCGAAGACGGCGCCGACGAGGGCGAGGGCGCCGAGCAGCAGGCCGGGCGCGGAGGCCACGGGGACGGTGATGCCGAGCAGGGCGACGAGGACGCCGAGCGCGAGGAACTCGGCCAGGCTGCTGAGGACGGCGAAGGCGGTGAATCCGGCGAGGTACGGGAAGCGGCTCGCGGGGGCGACGAGGAGCGCGCCGAGGGTGCCCTGCCGCTGCTCGGTGATGAGCGCCTTCGCGGACCAGAGGATGAGCCGGACGGTGAACTGGAAGGCCGTCGCACCGACCACGATGTAGGCGAGGTAGGCGGTGGTGCCGCTGCCCTCGGTGAAGTCCTCGGCCACGGCTCCGCCGCCGATGGCGTGGTAGCCGAGGTACGCGAGCCCGATGGCGAGCGCGGCGGGCAGGACCGTGCCGACGGCGTAGGTCCATGGATAGGCACGACGGGTCGTCTGCCAGGTGCGCCAGGCGGTCGCCCAGGCTGTGGACATGCGGATTCCCCTCCCCGGGAGCCACGTGCGGTCGCCGATCAGGGCGCGCCGACCCGTGAGTCTCTTTTAGGAACTTACACTGAGTTTCTATCGGGAACTCACTTGGTGGCGCAAGATGGACCGAGACGAAATCCGAGGAGGAGCGCATGGTCCGAGCCGTGCCCGAGCGCGACGCCGCGTGCGCGATCGCCCAGGCCGCCGCCGTCGTCGGCGACTGGTGGAGCCTGCTGCTCGTCCGGGAGACCGCGCGCGGCCGGCACCGCTTCGACGAGCTCCAGGCCGAGCTGGGGATCTCCCGCAAGGTCCTCACCGAGCGCCTGGGCCACCTCGTCGACAGCGGCGTGCTCGACCGCGTTCCCTACCAGGAAGGGCCGGTGCGGTACGAGTACCGGCTCAGCCCGGCCGGGCGCGCCCTGCTGCCCGTGCTCGTCGCGATGCAGGACTGGTCCGACCGCTGGCTGCTCGGCGACGGAAGCCTCACTGCCTCCGCCGACGAGCACAGCGCCGAGGCCCTCCGCGTCCAGGAGCTGCCCGGCACCCGGCTGCCGCGCCTGACCCTGCCCGCGCACACCGGCGACGAGCGCGACCCGGTGGACCCGGACGCCGCCGCCACCGTGCTCTTCAGCTACCCCGCGACCGGGCGGCCGACCCCGCTGCCCGAGGGGTGGGACGCGATCCCCGGCGCGGTCGGCTGCACGCTGGAGAACCGGCTCTTCAGGGACGCGTACGGGAAGTTCACTGCCGCCGAGATCGCCGTCCACGGCGTCTCGACCCAGCGCCCCGACGAGCAGCGGGCCTTCGCCGCCGCCGAGGAGATCCCCTTCCCGCTGCTCTCCGACATGGACGCCCGGCTCGCGGCGGCGCTCCGGCTGCCGACCTTCCGCGCCGGCCAGACGCTCCGGCTCAAGCGCGCGGTGCTCGTCCTGGACCGGGAGCGGACCGTACGGCACGTCCAGTTCCCCGTCACCGACATCCCCCATGCCGTGG
This sequence comes from Streptomyces sp. NPDC054975, assembly GCF_053609105.1. NCBI lineage: Bacteria > Bacillati > Actinomycetota > Actinomycetes > Kitasatosporales > Streptomycetaceae > Streptomyces > Streptomyces sp. NPDC054975. Next base: position 221,594 of record NZ_JBSGWV010000002.1, on the reverse strand, counting down.
AGACGGCGCTGCGGCAAGCGGGGAGGCTGTCAGGGTGACAGGCGCTCCACCTGCCAGTCCTCGTCCACCCGTACGTACCGCAGCCGGTCGTGCAGCCGGTTCTCGTGGCCCTGCCAGAACTCCACCGTCTCCGGGACGACCCGGAAGCCGCCCCACTCCGGCGGCACCGGCACCTGCTCGTCCTCCGGGTAGCGGGCCGCCAGCTCCTCGTAGCGGGCGAGCAGCTCCTCGCGGGACGGGATCACCGACGACTGGTGGCTCGCCCAGGCGCCCAGCTGGGAGCCGTGCGGGCGGGTGCGGAAGTACGCGACGGTCTCGTCGCGGCCGGTGCGGACCGCCCGGCCCGTGACGATGACCTGCCGGGCCAGCGGGTGCCACGGGAAGAGCAGCGAGACGTACGGATTGGCCGCCAGCTCGCCACCCTTGCGGGAGGCGTAGTTCGTGTAGAAGACGAAGCCCGCCTCGTCGTAGTGCTTCAGGAGCACCGTGCGCGAGGAGGGGCGGCCGTCGGGCGTCGCGGTCGAGACGACCATGGCGTTCGGCTCGTGGATCGCCGGGCTCGTGGCGACGGCCTTGAACCAGCGCGTGAACTGTTCGATCGGTTCGGGGGCGAGGTCGGCCACAGTCAGCTCCGTGGTGCGGTACTGCTCGCGCATGTCGGCGGGATCGAGAGCGTCGGTCACAGGTTCATCCTGCCGCAGAGGCGCAGTCTGCCCGGCATCGCGTGCCACTAATCCTTCGTCGCCGAATCGGCGGAGTGTGCCGGATGTCACGCTTCCCCGCATCATCGGAACCGTACAGACTCTTCCGCTGGATGACTGTTGCTTCCCGACCAAGGGTGCCCACCGATCGGGGTCGCGAGTCGCCCTCGACCGACAGGTCCGTCCGACCGACAGGTCCCGCCAACCACTGGATGATTGATCATCGATAGAGGAGCCGCCTGATGTCCGACTTCGTTCCCGGGCTTGAGGGAGTCGTCGCGTTCGAGACGGAGATCGCCGAACCCGACAAGGAGGGCGGCGCTCTTCGGTACCGCGGCGTCGACATCGAGGATCTGGTCGGTCACGTCTCGTTCGGAAACGTCTGGGGCCTGCTGGTCGACGGCGCCTTCGACCCCGGTCTGCCGCCGGCCGAGCCCTTCCCGATCCCGGTCCACTCCGGTGACATCCGCGTCGACGTGCAGTCCGCGCTCGCCATGCTCGCGCCCGTCTGGGGCCTCAAACCGCTCCTGGACATCTCCGCCGAGCAGGCCCGCGACGACCTCGCCCGCGCCGCCGTCATGGCCCTGTCGTACGTCGCGCAGTCGGCGCGCGGCCAGGGCCTGCCGATGGTGCCGCAGAGCGAGATCGACAAGGCGCAGTCGGTCGTCGAGCGGTTCATGATCCGCTGGCGCGGCGAGCCCGACCCGAAGCACGTCAAGGCCGTCGACGCGTACTGGACCTCGGCCGCCGAGCACGGCATGAACGCCTCCACCTTCACCGCCCGCGTCATCGCCTCCACCGGCGCCGACGTCGCGGCGGCTCTCTCGGGCGCCGTCGGCGCCATGTCCGGCCCGCTGCACGGCGGCGCCCCGTCCCGCGTCCTCGGCATGATCGAGGAGATCGAGCGGACCGGTGACGCCACCGCGTACGTGAAGAAGGCCCTGGACCAGGGCGAGCGGCTGATGGGCTTCGGCCACCGCGTCTACCGCGCCGAGGACCCGCGCGCCCGCGTCCTGCGCCGTACGGCCAAGGAGCTGGCCGCACCGCGCTTCGAGGTCGCCGAGGCGCTGGAGAAGGCGGCCCTGGAAGAGCTGCACAACCGCCGCCCCGACCGCGTCCTCGCCACGAACGTCGAGTTCTGGGCGGCGATCGTCCTGGACTTCGCCGAGGTCCCGGCGCACATGTTCACGTCGATGTTCAGCTGCGCCCGTACGGCCGGCTGGTCGGCGCACATCCTGGAGCAGAAGCGCACCGGCCGCCTGGTCCGGCCCTCCGCCCGGTACACGGGCCCGGGTCAGCGTGACCCGCGTGAGATCACGGGCTACGCCGACCTGGCGTCGTACGCGGGCTGAGCCCGGCGCCTGACGGCGCCTACGCCGTGGTGAGCGGGCGCGCCTGGCCGAGCAGCAGGTCCGCGTGGTGGCGGGCCGCCGCCAGCGGGTGGGCGCGCAGCTTGCCCTTCAGTTCGTTGCGGCCGTACTCGGCGAACAGCGGGTTCGCCGGGTCGGTCGTGACACCGGGCGCCGTCGAGGCGTACGGGAAGGACAGCGGGGCTATCCGGGCGTCCAGCCGCGGGTTGTAGAAGAACGGGACGGAGAAGCGTTCCGTCGCCCCGGGCGGGGAGACCACCCGGTGGTTGGTGGCGAGCAGGTAGCCGTTGGTCGCCACTTCGAGCAGCTCGCCCAGGTTGACGACGAAGGCGCCCGGCAGCGGCGGCACGTCGTGGAAGACGCCGTCCTCCCTCTCCACCTGCAGGCCGCCGACCTGGTCCTGGAGGAGCAGCGTCAGGAAGCCGTAGTCCTTGTGCGCGCCGACGCCCTGGTCGGCGCCGTCGCCCGCGCTGCCGGGGTAGCGCACCAGCTTGAGGTGCGGGTGGGCGCGGGGGCCGAAGGCGTCGTCGTAGAAGCCCGGATCGGCGCCGATGGAGGCGAGCAGCTCGTGCAGCAGCCGCTCCGCGACGCCGCTGAGCCGCTCGACCCAGTTCAGCGCGGCGAGCCGCAGCTCGGGGAGGGCCGCGGGCCACTGGTTGGGGCCCTGGAGCCACCAGTACGGGGCCTCGCCGGGGCCCGGGACGTGCGCGGGGCGTTCGGCGCCGATGTCGAGCTGGTCGCGCCAGTCGCGGGAGCCGCCGGTGCGTTCGTCGCCGATGCGGGTGTAGCCGCGGAAGTGCGGCGAGTTCGTGGTGTCGAGCGCCAGCCGGTCGGCCTCGGGGAGGGCGAAGAAGGCTCTCATCGCCGAGGTCAGGGCCGCCGTCTCGGCCTCGGTGACACCGTGCCCGACGAGCTGGAAGAAGCCGACGTCGTGGGCGGCGGAGTGCAGCTGGGCATGGAGGAGCCGCCGGGCCTGGGGGCCGCGGTCGGCGGCGGAGAGATCGACGATCGGCAGCTGGGAGGCGTACGGCCGGGAGGCGTACGTCTGGGAGGCCTGCGACGGGGAGGTGAACGGCTGGGTCTGCGCGCTGTGCGTCATGGTGTGCGTCCGCTGGGTGTACGGGGCCCGGGCGCGCCGCCAGGGGTGGGGCGGGGGCGCGGGTGCCTGAGGAGAAAGGGGCTTCGAGGTCAGGCGGAGCGCCGACAGCCCATGCTCGTGACGCGGACGAAGTCCACGTGGCGGCGGCGTACGAGCGAAAGCATGCGACCAGCGTACTGCGGGGCGGCCGGGACGTATGTGGCGCCGGTCACGCCGCCGGGTGACCATGGGACACGGACCGGTGCGGGGGCGGCCCCGTGCACGAGGAGGCACCCGTGGCAGAGAGCCGTACGACCGACGTGCTTGTCGTGGGCGCCGGGCCCGTCGGGCTGAGCGCCGCCGCCGAACTGCGCCGCCACCGGGTGCGGTGCCGGCTCGTCGACCGGCTGCCCGCCCGGCTGCCGTACGCCAAGGCGGTCGGCATCCAGCCGCGCACCCTGGAGCTCTGGGACCGGATGGGCCTGGCGCGCGCCGTCCTGGAGGCCGCCGTGCCGATGCGCGGCCAGCTGATCTACGTCGACGGGCGGGAGCGGGCACGGATCGACCTCGCCCTGCCGCCCGAGGTGCCCTACGGCTTCGCCGCGCTGCCGCAGTACGAGACCGAACGCCTGCTGGAGGAGTGCGTCGCCGGTCTGGGCACGGTGATCGAACGCGGCACCGAGCTGCTGTCGTTCGCCCAGGACGCGGACGGGGTGACCGCCCGGCTGCGGACCGCGTCCGGCGCGGAGGAGGAGCTGAGGGCCGGCTACCTGATCGGCTGCGACGGCGCCCACAGCACCGTCCGCAAAGGGCTCGGGCTCAGCTACGAGGGCGAGGCGTTCCCGTCGGAGTTCATGCTCGGCGACGTCGAGGCCGACTGGGACCTGCCGTACGGGTACGGGCTGCGGTCCACGCACCGCGGCGAGGACGGCGCTCCCGACGAGGTCCTGGTCGGCATCCCCCTGCCCGGCACGCACCGCTACCGCCTGTCCATGAGCGTCCCGCCGGAGCTGTCCGCGCGGCGCCGGGAGCCGGGCGACGGCGTGGCGCACGGGCTGGAGAGCGACCGGGCCCCTGAGCTGTCCCACATCCAGGCCGTCGTCGACCGGCTCTCCCCGACGCCTGCGCGCGTCTCGCGGCTGCGCTGGTCGTCCGTGTTCCGGATCAGCCACCGGATCGTCGACCGGTACGGCGAGGGCCGGGTGTTCGTCGCGGGCGACGCCGCCCACATCCACCCGCCCACCGGCGCCCAGGGCATGAACACCGGCATCCAGGACGCCTGCAACCTGGCCTGGAAGCTCGCCCTCGTGGTCCGCGGGGAGGCCGGGCCCGCGCTCCTCGGCAGTTACGACGCCGAGCGGCGCCCGGTCGGCGAGGAGGTCGTGGGGCGGACGGTCCGGCACGCGACCGAGGGCATGGAGGCCGACCCCGAGGACCCCGGCACCCTGATGCGGCGCGAGGCCCAGCTCCTTGTCGCCTACCGGGACGGGCCGCTCGCCGGCCACCCGTACGGCCCCGAGGACGCACCCCAGCCCGGTGACCGGGCCCCGGACTGCGCCGGGCTCACCGTCCCCCTCGCCACCTACCCGCTGCGGCTGCTCGACGTCCTGCGCGGCCGCACCGGGCACGTCCTGCTGCTGTACGCGGACCAGGCCACCGACCTGGCCCGGGCGGCGGAGGCGGGCGCGGTGGTCGCCACGGCGGTGGGCGGGGACCATCCGCCGGCCGTCGCCGTGCTCTCGCGCGACGGAGGCCGCGCGGAGGACGCGATGCCCGCGGGCCTGCCCGGATATCTGGACGCGGCCGGGGAGTTCGCCCGGATCTACCGTCCCGACGGGCCGACCGGGTTCCTCGTGCGCCCCGACGGCCAGCTCGGCGCCCGCTTCCCGCTCGCCGGCACGGCGGCGGCGCTCACCGGCTACCTCGCGGCGCTCTCCGTACCGGTGCCCTGAGCGCCCAGCGCCTCGTCCAGGAGGACCGACCACTGGGCCACCACCCGCTCGCGGCGGGCCGCGTCGTCCGTCAGGAGGGTCGCGAGGCCCAGGCCCCGGGCCATGTCCAGGAACCCCTGAACCGTCTCCCGTACCCCGGGCACGGACTCGTCCGCCCCCAGCAGGGTCACCGCCATGCGGTGGGACTCGCGGCCGACGCGGGCCTCCAGTTCCGTGACGCGGGCGTGCAGCGGGGGCTCGTGGGCGGCCGCCACCCAGAGGTGGAGCGCGGCGCGGAAGAGCGGCCCGGTGAACAGGTCGACCAGAGCGGCGACGGCCTCGCGGCGGTCGCGGGCCGGGAGACCCCGCAGGGCCTGGGAACGCTCCTCGGCGACGTACTCGACAGCCGCCGTGAAGAGGTCCTCGCGGGTCGGGAAGTGGTGCTGTGCCGCGCCCCGCGAGACCCCGGCGCGCTCGGCGACGACGGCGACGGTGGAGCCCGCCCAGCCGTGTTCGGCCAGGCAGGACACCGCCGCCTCCAGGAGTCGCTGCCGGGTGGCGCGGCTCCTGTCCTGCTGGGGTCCTTGCTTGGAGCCCTGCTGCGGGCCCTGCCGGGGTCCCTGCTTCGGGCCGGTCACAACCGCCATTCGGGGTCCCGTCGTTCGAGGAAGGCCGTCATCCCTTCGCGCGCCTCAGGGGAGGCGAAGAGCGAGGCCGACCTCTGCACCAGGTCCTCCGCGTCACGCTCGAAGGTCTCCAGGACTCTAGCCGTGACCAGCCGCTTCGACTCGGCCAGCCCCTGCGGCGAGCCCCTGCGCAGCCCGTCCAGGATCGAGTCGAGCGCGTCGCCGGTGGCGGTGACGAGGCCCATCGCGACCGCCTCGGCCGTGCCGAACCGCTCCCCCGTCACGTAGTACCGCGCCGCCGCCCGCGGCTCCAGCTTCGGCAGCAGCGTCAGGGAGACGACGGCGGGCGCGACCCCGATCCGTGCCTCGGTCAGCGCGAAGTCGGAGGCCTCCGAGGCCACCACGATGTCGCAGGCCCCCAGCAGCCCGAGACCCCCGGCCCGTACGTGGCCGTCGACGACGCCCACCACCGGCTTCGGCAGCTGGACGATCCGCCGGAGCAGGTCCACGAAGGCGTACGGACTCGCCGGCGCCTTCAGGTCCGCGCCCGCGCTGAACGTCGAGCCGGTGTGCGTGAGGACCACCGCCCGTACCGCGGGGTCCTGCCCGCACTCCGCGAGCCCCGCCGCCAGCTCGGCGACCAGGGCCGCCGAGAGGGCGTTGCGGTTCTCCGGACAGTCGAGCGTCAGCGTGGCGATGCCTCGGTCGAGCTTCACGAGTCCCCCTTCATTCGCGGTCCCTCAGTTCACGGCGGAGGATCTTCCCCGACGCGGCGCGCGGCACTCCGTCGATGAACTCCACCCGCCTGATCTTCTTGTACGGGGACACCTTCCCCGCCACGTACGCCATGACCTCATCGGCGGTGAGATCGGCCGCGTTCGGCTGGCGGACCACGTACGCCTTGGGGATCTCGGTGCCGTCCTCGTCGGTCACGCCGATGACGGCCGCGTCGGCGACGGACTCGTGGGTGAGGAGGAGAGCTTCGAGTTCGGCGGGGGCGACCTGGAAACCCTTGTACTTGATGAGTTCCTTGACCCGGTCGACGACGAACAGCCAGCCGTCCTCGTCGACGCGGCCGATGTCGCCGGTGTGCACCCAGCCGTCCGCGTCGATCATGTCGGCGGTGGCGTCGGGGCGGCCGAGGTACCCCTTCATGACCTGCGGCCCCCGGATGGCGACCTCGCCCTCCGCGCCCGGCTCGGCGTCCTTCGACGGGTCGTCGAGGGAGAGGATCCGCATCTCGCTGGAGGGCAGCAGCTTCCCGACGGCGCCGGGCGGGGGGTCCTGGGCGGTGAGCGGGACGACGTGCGTGCCAGGCGACAGCTCCGTCATCCCGTACGCCTGCCGGACCGGCGGCAGCTTCAGCCGCGCCGAGCACGCCTCGGCGAGGGAGGCGTCGAGCGGGGCGGCGGCGCTGACGATGTACTCCAGGGAGGAGAGGTCGTACGCGGCGACGGCCGGGTGCTTGGCGAGCGCGAGGACGATGGGCGGGGCGACGTACAGGCCGGTGATGCGGTGGTCCTGGATGGCGGTGAGGAAGGTGTCGAGCTCGAAGCGCGGCAGGACGACGACGGTGGCGCCGTGGCGGAGGGGCGCGTTCATCAGGGCGGTGAGCCCGTAGATGTGGAAGAACGGCAGGACCGCCAGAATCCGGTCGCCCGGGCCCATGGGGAGGAGAGGGGCGAGCTGGGTGAGGTTGGTGGCGATGGACGTGTGGGTGAGCATCACGCCCTTGGGGACACCGGTGGTGCCGGAGGAGTACGGGAGGGTGGCGACGTCCTCGTCGGGGTCGATCTCGACGTCCGGCTCGGGCGCGGTGGATGCCAGGAAGGACTGGAGCGAGCGGCAGTCCTCGCTCGTGTCGCAGACGAAGATCTCCCTGATCCCGCCCGCGAGTTCGGCGGCCCGGCGGGCCTGGGCGAGGAGCGGGGAGACGGTGACGATCCAGCGCGCGGAGGAGTCGCGGAGCTGCTTGGCGAACTCCTCCGGCGTGGACAGCGGGTGGACGGTGGTGACGGACGCGCCGGCCCGGGTGGCCGCGTAGAACGCGACGGGGTACAGGACGGTGTTGGGGCTGTGCAGGGCGAGGACGTCGCCCTTGCGGACGCCCGCCTCGGCCAGACCGGCGGCCACGCGCCGGTGGAACGCGTCGACCTGCGCGTACGTGAGCGTCGTTCCGCCGCCCGCCCCGTCGATCAGGGCCGGGGTGTCGCCGTACTCGGCGGCGCGGCCGAGGACGGCCTCGTGGATGGGGAGGGAGACGGCCGGAACATCCGCGTACTCGCTGTGAAACACCATGCGTGCCCCTTTGGGTGTCGGACGGTGGCGCTGGACGTGGCGACAGGATGGACCGGCTCAGTACGACTTGGGGAGACCCAGGGATTGGTGGGACACGTAGTTGAGGATCATTTCCCGGCTGACGGGCGCGATACGGGCCACCCGGGAGGCCGTGATGAGCCGGGCGAGGCCGAACTCGCGGGTGAGGCCGTTGCCGCCGAGGGTGTGCACCGACTGGTCGACGGCCTTCACGCAGGCCTCCCCGGCCGCGTACTTGGCCATGTTGGCGGCCTCGCCCGCGCCGATGTCGTCACCGGCGTCGTAGAGGTGGGCGGCCTTCTGCATCATCAGGCGGGCCAGCTCCAGCTCGATGTGGGCCTGGGCGAGGGGGTGCGCGATGGCCTGGTGGGCGCCGATCGGGGACTTCCAGACCTGGCGCTCCTTGGCGTACGCGACGGCCTTGCCCAGCGCGTACCGGCCCATGCCGATCGCGAAGGCGGCGGTCATGATCCGCTCCGGGTTGAGCCCGGCGAAGAGCTGGAGCAGGCCCGCGTCCTCGTCGCCGACGAGGGCGTCGGCGGGGAGGTGGACGTCGTCGAGTGTCAGCTCGAACTGCTTCTCGTACGCGTCGAGTTCCATGTCGATCTGGCGGCGACCGAAGCCCGGGGTGTCGCGGGGGACGACGAAGAGGCAGGGCTTCAGGTTGCCCGTACGGGCGTCGGAGGTGCGGCCCACGATGAGGGTGGCGTCGGCGATGTCGACGCCGGAGACGAAGACCTTGCGCCCGTTGAGGACCCAGCCCTCCTCGGTCTTGGTGGCCGTGGTGGTGATGCGGTGGGAGTTGGAACCGGCGTCGGGCTCGGTGATCCCGAAGGCCATGGTGCGGGAGCCGTCGGCGAGCCCGGGGAGCCAGGCCTGCTTCTGCGCCTCCGTGCCGAAACGGGCGATGACCGTGCCGCAGATGGCGGGCGAGACGACCATCATGAGCAGCGGCGCGCCGGCCGCTCCCAACTCCTCCAGGACGATGGAGAGTTCGGCCATGCCGCCGCCCCCGCCGCCGTGGCTCTCGGGGAGGTTCACGCCCAGGTAGCCGAGCTTTCCGGCCTCGGCCCAGAGGGCGTCGTGGGCCTCGGCGCCGGTGCCTCCGTGACGGTGGCCGAGCGCGGAGACGGCGGAACGGAGGGCGGTGTGCTCGGCGGGTTCGACGACGGTGCTTGTCACGCTGTTCATGCGGGCTGGTCCTCCTGTGCATCGGTCTGTACGACGGCGAGCAGGGCGCCGACCTCGACCTGGCGGCCGGGGGCGGCGTGGAGCGCGGTGAGCGTGCCGGAGGCGGGGGCGGTGACGCGGTGCTCCATCTTCATGGCCTCCAGCCAGAGGAGCGGCTGCCCGGCGGTGACCTGCGCGCCGACGGCGAGCCCGTCGGCGACACGGACGACGGTGCCGGGCATGGGCGCGAGCAGCGACCCGGGCTCGCGCTGCTCGGTGGGGTCGGGGAAGCGGGGCCGGACGTTCAGCCGATGGGGGCCGACGTACACGACATCGCCGTGCCGGGCGACGTCGAAGTCCCTGACGACCCCGCCGACTTCGAGGCGTACGCGGTCGGGGGCGGCGGAGACGACCCGGACGCCCTCGGGGGCCGTGACGGTGTACCCGCCGCCCCGGGCGGGCCGGTACCGGACCTCGTGGTCGCCGTACACCTTGACCTGGTCCTGCGAGGCGAGGTTCCGCCATCCCCCGCCGAACCGGCCCTGCCGGGCCACGGCGTCCGCGAGCGCGGCGGCGACCGCGGCGTACGCCTCACCGGCGGCGGAAGCCTGGGTGAGCGCGTCGAGGTTCCGCTCGTAGAACCCGGTGTCGAGCCGCGCGGGGTCCTGGAACTCGGGATGCCGCAGCGAGGCGACGAGCAGATCGCGGTTGGTGACCGGCCCATGGATCCGAGCGCCGTGGAGCGTGTGCGCGAGCTTGCGGACGGCCTCGGCACGGGTGGGGGCATGGACGACGACCTTGGCGAGCATGGAGTCGTAGTGGACGCCGATGGCGTCCCCGGAGACATATCCGGTATCCACCCGCACCCTTGTGGGCAGTCGTTCCGCCGAGGCCGCCTCCGCCAACTCCAGCGTGTGCAGAACCCCCGCCTGAGGCGTCCACCCCGACCCCGGGTCCTCCGCGTAGAGACGGGCCTCGATCGCGTGGCCCTGGGCGGCGGGCGGCTCCTGCGGCAGGGGCCTCCCCTCGGCGACGGCGATCTGGAGGGCCACGAGGTCCACCCCGTGCACCTCCTCCGTCACCGGATGCTCCACCTGCAGCCGCGTGTTCATCTCCAGAAAGTGCGCCCGCCCGTCCGCGACCAGGAACTCCACCGTCCCCGCGCCCACGTACCCGACGGACTTCGCGGCGGCGACCGACCGGACGTACAGGGACTCCAACAGCTCCTCCGCGAGCCCCGGCGCCGGGGACTCCTCGACGACCTTCTGGTGGCGGCGCTGGAGCGAGCAGTCGCGCGTACCGAGCGCCCACACCGTCCCGTAGGGGTCCGCCATGATCTGCACCTCGACATGGCGGCCGTTCTCCACGTACGGCTCGACGAACACCTCGCCGTCCCCGAACGCGCTCGCCGCCTCCGCCGAGGCCGCCGTCAGCTCGTCCTCCAGCGCGCCGAGCTCACGGACCACGCGCATGCCGCGCCCGCCCCCGCCCGCCGCCGCCTTCACCAGGACCGGCAGGTCCGCCTCGGTGACGTCGGCGGCGGCCAGCGGGGCGATCCCGAGGAGCTCCTTGGCCCGGGTCTTCGAGGCCATCGCCTCGATCGCCTCCGGCGGCGGCCCGATCCACACCAGGCCCGCGTCGAGCACCGCCCGCGCGAACTCCGCGTTCTCCGAAAGGAAGCCGTACCCCGGGTGCACCGCGTCGGCGCCCGCCGCGAGCGCCGCCTTCACCACCAGGTCGCCCCGCAGGTACGTCTCCGAGGGCGCCGCCCCCGGCAGGCGTACCGCCGCGTCCGCCTCCCGTACGTGCAGCGCGCCGGCGTCCGCGTCCGCGTACACGGCGACGGTCCCGATGCCCAGCTCCCGGCACGTACGGAACACCCGGCAGGCGATCTCGCCCCGGTTGGCGACGAGGACTGAACGGATCATGGGATCACGCCTCACATTCGGAAGACGCCGAAGCCGCCGCGCGCGCCCTCGACCGGTGCCGTGTGGATCGCGGACAGGCACAGCCCGAGGACCGTGCGGGTGTCGCGGGGGTCGATGACGCCGTCGTCGTACAGCCGCCCGGACAGGAACATCGGCAGCGACTCCGACTCGATCTGCGCCTCGACCATCGCGCGCAGCCCGGCGTCCGCCTCGTCGTCGTACGGCTGGCCCTTCGCGGCGGCCGACGCCCGCGCCACGATCGACAGGACGCCCGCGAGCTGCTGCGGGCCCATGACGGCCGACTTGGCGCTCGGCCAGGCGAAGAGGAAGCGCGGGTCGTAGGCCCGGCCGCACATGCCGTAGTGCCCGGCGCCGTACGACGCGCCCATCAGCACGGACAGATGCGGGACCTTGCTGTTCGACACCGCGTTGATCATCATCGCGCCGTGCTTGATGATCCCGCCCTGCTCGTACTCCTTGCCGACCATGTAGCCGGTGGTGTTGTGCAGGAAGACCAGCGGGATGTCACGCTGGTTCGCCAACTGGATGAACTGCGCCGCCTTCTGTGACTCCGCGCTGAACAGCACGCCCTGGGCGTTGGCCAGGATCCCCACCGGGTAGCCGTGCAGCCGCGCCCAGCCGGTCACCAGGCTCGGCCCGTACAGCGGCTTGAACTCGTCGAAGTCCGAGCCGTCGACGATCCGGGCGATCACCTCACGCGGGTCGAACGGCGTCTTCAGGTCCCCCGGCACGATCCCGAGCAGCTCGTCCTCGTCGTACTTCGGCTCCTCCACGGGCCCCGGGTCGGCGTGCGCCTTGCGGTGGTTGAGGCGGGCGACGATCCGGCGCGCCTGGCGCAGGGCGTCGACCTCGTCCACGGCGTAGTGGTCGGCGAGACCGGAGGTACGGGCGTGCATCTCCGCTCCGCCGAGCGACTCGTCGTCGCTCTCCTCCCCCGTCGCCATCTTGACCAGCGGCGGGCCGCCGAGGAAGACCTTCGACCGCTCCTTGATCATCACGGTGTGGTCGGACATGCCGGGGACGTACGCCCCACCGGCCGTCGAGTTGCCGAAGACGACCGCGATCGTCGGGATCCCGGCCGCCGACAGCCGCGTCAGGTCGCGGAAGAGCGCCCCGCCGGGGATGAAGATCTCCTTCTGCGACGGCAGGTCGGCGCCGCCCGATTCGACCAGCGAGACGACCGGGAGCCGGTTGGCGTACGCGATCTCGTTGGCCCGCAGGGCCTTCTTCAGCGTCCACGGGTTGGAGGCGCCGCCGCGCACGGTCGGGTCGTTGGCGGTGATCAGGCACTCGACGCCCTCGACCACGCCGATGCCGGTGACGATCGACGCGCCGACCGGGTAGTCGCTGCCCCAGGCGGCGAGCGGGGAGAGTTCGAGGAACGGCGTGTCGGGGTCGAGGAGCAGCTCGATGCGTTCGCGGGCGAGCAACTTGCCGCGCTTGCGGTGGCGTTGGACGTACTTCTCACCGCCGCCCGCGAGCGCCTTGGCGTGCTCGCCGTCGAGGGCGGCGAGCTTGTCGAGCATGGCGGAGCGGTTGACCTTGTGGTCGGGGCCGCCCGTGTCGAGGGCGGAGGCGAGGACGGTCACAGGAGTTCCTCCGGTACGTCGAGTTCGCGGGCGCGGAGCCACTCGCCGAGGGCCTTGGCCTGAGGGTCGAAGCGGGCCTGGGAGGCGACGCCTTCGCCGAGGATTCCGGTGACGACGAAGTTCACCGCGCGCAGGTTCGGCAGGACGTGCCGTACGACGTCCAGACCGGCGGTCTCCGGAAGGAGCTGCTTCAGTCGTTCGGCCGTGAGGGTGTGGACGAGCCACCGCCATGCCTCGTCGTCACGGACCCAGACGCCGATGTTGGCGTCGCCCCCCTTGTCCCCGCTCCGGGCCCCGGCGACGAGCCCGAGGGGCGCCCGTCGCGTCGGCCCCTGCGGGGGAGGCTCGGGCAGCGGGGGTTCGGCGACCGGCTCCAGTTCCCGGGTGTGGACGGGCGCGGAGAGGTGGACGCGGCTGCCGTCCGGCAGGACGGCGACGTGCGGGACGTCGGCGGCGGGGACGTACACGGCCTCGAAGACCCCGTAGGGGGCGCCCTTGCCGGGTGGGGCGGTGACGTGGAAGCCGGGGTAGCTGGCGAGGGCGAGCTCGATCGCGGCGCCGCTGAGGGTGCGGCCGACGGGCTCGGGGGCGGGGTCGCGGACCACGAGCCGGAGGAGCGCGCTCGCGGTCTCCTCGGTGTCGGCGTCGCTCCGGTCCGTCCGCGCCAGTTCCCAGCGGACCTCGGTGGGGCGACACTTGGTCCGCTCGAAGGCGTCCTCGACCTGGTCTCGCACGAGCTGGGCCTTGGCCTCGACGTCGAGGCCGGTGAGGACGAAGACGACCTCGTTGCGGTAGCCGCCGATCCGGGTGAGCCCGGCCTTGAGGGTGGGCGGCGGCGCCTCGCCCCGTACGCCGTCGATCCTGACCCGGTCGGGGGCCTCCTGGGTGAGCCGTACGGTGTCGAGGCGGGCGGTCACGTCGGGTCCGGCGTAGCGGGCGCCGCCCGTCTCGTACAGGAGCTGGGCGGTGACCGTGCCGACGTCGACGAGGCCGCCTGTGCCGGGGTGCTTGGTGATGACGGCGGTGCCGTCGGGGTGGAGTTCGGCGATCGGGAAGCCGGGGCGGCGGAGCGTCTCCCGGTCGTGGTCGCGGAAGAAGGCGTAGTTGCCGCCGGTGGCCTGCGTACCGCACTCCAGGACGTGCCCGACGACGACCGCGCCCGCGAGCCTGTCGTACTCCTCCGGCCCCCACCCGAACCGCCACTGCGCGGGACCCGTGACGAGGGCGGCGTCGGTGACGCGGCCGGTGACGACGACGTCGGCGCCGGCGGTGAGGCAGGCGGCGATACCGGCGCCGCCGAGGTAGGCGTTGGCCGTCAGCACTCCGTCACGGGGCGGGAGGCGGTCGCCCTCGACGTAGGCGACGCGCGTGGGCAGACCGAGCCGGTCGGCTAGCCCGTCGAGGGCTTCGGCGAGTCCGGCGGGGTTGAGTCCGCCCGCGTTGGTGACGATCCGCACGCCCCGTTCGTGGGCGAGGCCGAGACCCTCCTCCATCTGCCGCAGGAAGGTCTTGGCGTACCCGCTCCTCGGGTCCTTCAGGAGGTCGCGGCCGAGGATGAGCATGGTGAGTTCGGCGAGGTAGTCGCCGGTGAGGACGTCGAGGGAGCCGGGCTCGCCGCCGGTGAGCATCTCGCGGACGGCGTCGAAGCGGTCGCCGTAGAAGCCGGAGGCGTTGCCGATACGGAGGATCACGGCCGCTCCCGCGCGGCGCGACCGGTTCCGGGCGGCCCGGCGAAGGCCTGGGCGATGGTGAGCCAGTGCGCCGCGTCCGCGCCGGTCGCCGCGAGGGCGGTGTCGTCGCGGTGGACGCGTTGGGTGACCAGGAGGCAGAAGTCGAGGGCGGGGCCGGTGATCCGCTGGGCGGCGTCCTCGGGCCCGAACGCCCACACGTCGCCCTCGGGGCCGGTCAGTTCGACCCGGAACGGCTCGGCGGGCGGGGTGGCCCCCCGGACGAGATAGGCGTAGTCGCGGGCGCGGACGCCGATGAAGGCGACGTGGCGCAGCCGGGCGGTGGGCACGCGGACGACCCCGAGGGCGTCGGCGATGTCCTGCCCGTGGGCCCAGGTCTCCATGAGCCGGGCGGTCGCCATCGAGGTGGCGCTCATGGGCGGCCCGTACCAGGGGAAACGGGCGCCGGGCGGGGCTTGGTCCAGGGCCGTCCACAGCCGCTCGCGGCCGACGCGCCAGCGGCCGAGGAGTTCGGCGGGCGAGAGCGCGGCGCCCTCCGCCGCGCCGTCGTCGACGAACGACTCCGGCGCCGCGAGGGCCTTCTCCGCCTCCGCTCCGAACCCCTCGGGATCGGTGGCGGCGAGGAGCGCGGCGCGGTCGGTCCAGGCGAGGTGGGCGACCTGGTGGGCGATGGTCCAGCCTCTGGCGGGGGTGGGGGCGACCCATCTCTCGTCGCTCAACCCGGCGACGAGCTGGTCCACTTCCTCGCTCTCACCACGTAGGTCGGCGAGGACGACGGCGGGGTCGGACACGGTGCGCTCCCCTCGGGACACGGGCGTGTGCCGAGGAGCATGGCAGCGGCGACAGAAACAATCAAGCGTGCTTGCTTGTATGGCCGGGAAAAGTCACGGACGGCCACGGGCTGGGGCCGTGGGCGGCCTCGGGCCGCCTCGGGCCTCCGGGCTCACCGACTATCGGCCCCCTCGCGCTGCCTCAGGCCTCCGGGATCGCGCGGCTCCGCTTCGCCTGGGTGCGGACGGCGCCCATGCTGGCCGCGATGACGAGGGCGATCGCGAGCGCGTCCAGGAGGGAGAGGCCCTGGCTGAGGACGAGGAAGCCGGCGGCCGCGGCGATGGCCGGTTCGAGGCTCATCAGGATGGCGAAGGTGGGGGCGGGAAGGCGGCGCAGGGCGAGGAGTTCGAGGGTGTAGGGCAGTACGGAGGACATCAGGGCGACGGCGAGGCCGAGCGCGATCGTCGAGGGGACGAGGAGCTTGCCGCCCGCCTCGGCGAGGCCGAAGGGCAGGCTCAGGACGGCGCCGAAGGCCATCGCGAGCGCGAGTCCGTCCGCCTGCGGGAAGCGCCGGCCGGTGCGGGCGCTGAAGACGATGTACGTCGCCCACATCGCGCCCGCCGCGAGGGCGAAGCCGGCGCCGACCGGGTCGAGCCGGTCGAAGCCGCCGCCGCCGAGCATGCCGCTGAGCAGGAGGACGCCACCGAGGGCGAGCCCGGCCCAGAGGAGGTTCATCAGGCGGCGGGAGGCGATGACGGAGAGCAGCAGCGGACCGAGGACCTCCAGGGTCACGGCGGCGCCGAGAGGAATCCGGTCGACGGCCTGGTAGATGAAGATGTTCATCCCGGCCATGGCGGTGCCGAACGCGACGATCGTGCCCCAGTCGGCGCGGTGGTATCCGCGGACCTTGGGGCGGCAGACGATCAGCAGCACGGCGGCGGCGAGGACGAGCCGCAGGGTCACGACGCCGAGGGCGCCCGCGCGGGGCATGAGCAGGACGGCGACGGCGGAGCCGAACTGCACGGAGAGACCGCCGGCGACGACGAGCGCGACGGGCCCGAGCCGGGCGGAACCGAGCCGACTGGAACCGAGGCGGCCGGACCCGAGGCCGGTGGCGCGCGCCGTGGCCGGCGACTCGCCGCTCGGTGCGCCGACGTCGGCGATGTCCCTGACCGGACTGTCCACCGGCTCACTCCCTGCGAATGGTTCACTCAACTGCACTTACGAGTCCAGAATACTGGACTCGTCAAGCGTGCTCCCAGATTCACGCTAAGCGCCCGCGCGCGGCGCGTGAAATGCCGATTGGGCTGCGGTTATGCTCCGGGCGCATGAGTCAAGGGAGTCGCTCGGGCATCGAGCTCCGCCACCTGCGCTGCTTTCTCGCCATCGCGGAGGAGGGGAACGTGACGCGGGCGGCGGCGCGGCTCCACCTCACCCAGCCCGCGGTCTCCCGCACGCTCGCCGCCCTGGAGAAACACCTCGGCGTCCGGCTCGTGGACCGCTCCACGCACCACCTCGCGCTCACGGCCGAGGGCAGCGCCTTCCGGGACCGGGCGGCGGCGGCCGTCGCCGCGTTCGACGCGGCCCTGGACCCGGAGCGGCTGCGCCACCGGCCGCTGCGGCTCGGGCACGCGTGGTCGGCGTTCGGCCCGTACACCACCCCGCTGCTACGGCGCTGGCAGCGCGAGCACCCCGAGACCCCGCTCGAACTCCTCCGCATCGACGACCGCACGGCGGGCCTGGTCCGGGGCGAGGTGGACGCGGCGCTGCTGCGGGGACCGGTGGACGCGCCGGGCCTGGCGACGGAGGAGCTGGCCACGGAGGACCGGGTGGCCGCCGTGGCGACGGACAGCGCGCCGGCGTCCCGTACGTCCCTGACCCTGGCGGACCTCGCGAGCGAGACGATCGTCCTCAACACGGTCTCGGGCACGACCACCCCGTCCCTGTGGCCCGCGGCCCTGCGCCCGGCGACGACCCTGACCGTCGGCAACACCGACGACTGGCTCACGGCGATCGCGGCGGGCCGGGGCGTGGGCGTCTCCTCGGCCTCCACGGCAGCCATGCACCCCCACCCAGGCGTGACCTACCGCCCTCTCACCGACGCCCCCCAGGTCCCCGTCCTCCTGGCCTGGCGCGACACCTCGCCCCACCCGGCGACACCCCTGCTGGTGGCACTGGCCCGACAGATCGTCCGGGGCGAGTGACCCCCTCGCCCACCTGGACCTCCCCCAGGCGCCTCTAGAGCACCGCCTCGTCCCCCGCGGGGAACGGCCTCCCGTGGCCCGGGACGATGACGGCGGACGTCTTCAGGACCCGGAGCCGGGAGGTGCGGAGCTGGGTGCGGTCGGGGGCGACCGGGTCGTCGGCCGGGCCGTCCGGGCGCCACCACAGGTCGCCCACGAAGGCGACGACGCCCTCGGCCGTGCCGGCCAGGAGCGTGATGTCCTCCGGGCTGTGGCCCGGGGTGCGGATCAGGCGTAGCGAAGGGGTCAGTTCGTGGCCCTCGGCGTCCCGGTCCGTCCACTGGTCGTTCAGGTACTCCGCCTTGTGGTCATGGACGCGCGCCCGGCCGAACAGGCCCACGTTCATGGTGTTGTCGGGGTGGTGGTGGCTGAGCACGACGTCGGTGATGTCGTCGGGCCCCAGACCGAGTTCGGCCAGCGGGCCGAGGATGCGGTCGCGGCTCGCCACCATGCCGGGGTCGACGATCACATGACGGTCGCCGTCCGTCACGTACGAGACGGTGGCGGCGACGCCCGGGCCCGTCGAGAGGGTGTAACCGGTGGTCAGGACGGTGTAGGTGGCGGTGTTTCCGCGCGGCTGGTCTGTCATGTCCTCAGCTTCGCCGGGCGGAGGACCGCCGACGAGTGGCCCTTCTGCCGCTCATCGCGGGTTTCGTGCCACACTCCCGGGCATGCCGCCGTTCCTGAACGTCGCCGCCTACACCCCGCCCCGCGTCGGCATGCTCGCCGTCGGCCTCGTCTCGGAGGTCTTCAGCGCCCCGCCCGCGAGCCTGCCACGCTTCGACTTCGCCCTCTGCGCCGACCGGCCCGGGCAGGTCCCCACCGACCTCGGCGTGCCGCTCGCCGTCACCCACGGGCTCGACCGGCTCGCCTCCGCCGATCTCGTACTCGCCCTCCCCTGGGCCGACTTCCGCACCCCACCGCCCGCCCCCGTGCTCGACGCGTTCCGCGCGGCCCACGCGCGCGGCGCGCTCGTCGGGTCGCACTGCGTCGGCGCGTTCGCGCTCGCCGCGGCCGGGCTGCTCGACGGGTTGCGGGCCACCACCCACTGGCGGTTCGCCGACCTGCTCGCGCGGCGCCACCCGTCCGTCACCGTCGAGCCGGACGCCCTGTACGTCGACGAGGGCCGGATCCTCACGGGCGCGGGGGCCGCCGCCGGATTCGACCTCTGCCTGCATCTGCTGCGCCGCGAGTACGGAGCGGCCGCCGCCAACGCCGTCGCGCGCGACCTGGTCCTGCCGCCGCACCGCGACGGCGGCCAGGCGCAGTACGTCACCGCCCCCGTCCCCGAGGACTGCGAGGACGAACGGCTGAGCGGCGTCCTCGCCTGGGCCCGCGAGCACCTGCACGAGCCGCTGCCCGTGGCCGAACTGGCCCGCCGTGCCCTGATGAGCCGCCGCTCCTTCGCCCGCCGGTTCGGCGCCGCGACCGGGACCACGCCCCACGCCTGGCTCCTCGGCCTGCGGCTCGGCCGGGCGGAGGAGCTCCTGGAGACGACCGACCTCCCGGTCGAGGAGATCGCCCGCCTCGTCGGCTACGGCAGCGCGGCCGTCCTGCGCGAACAGTTCGTCCGCCGCCGCGGCGTACCGCCCCGCACCTACCGCCGTACGTTCACCAGGACGGAAGCCGACGGCACGGGGGCCCGGCGGGGCTAGGGAGTGTCTTCTGGATCAGGCCGGGCTCGCGACGCCCGCGCCGGCCCCGGACAGGCCCTCACCCCCGCCCCGCCGTCTCCCGCCACTCGCGTCCGATGTCCCGCATCAGCGGCGGGTACACGATCAGGTGCCGGAACGGGGATATCGCCGCCATGTAGGCCTTGCCGAACACGCCGTTGGGCTTCACCAGGACCGCCATCTGGCCGCGGTGGCCGCCCGAGCCGTCGGGGACCCAGCTCAGGTGCATCACACCGTGCATGGTCCGGTTGGCCATCTCCGCCGCCCACTCGTCGTCCCTCAGGTAGACGGAGCGGAAGGGCAGCAGGTCGAACTCCGGTCCGGCCGGGCCCTCACGGAGGTCCTGCGGCAGCCGGTCGCGCAGGGTCGGCACCCGGGAGCCGAGGCCCTTGTCCTGGTCGTCCCAGCCGAGGACCTTGCCGAGCTTCCACCGGATCGCGAAGAGCAGGCGGGCGACCCCCGAGGAGTTGTCGTCCGTGTCGCCCCCGGCGAAGTTCCGCACCAGGCGCGGGAAGTCGTCGGGTCCACCGGGCGTGGGCAGCGCCCAGACGTCGTAGAGCCGGAAGTCAGGCGTCAGCTCGTGGATCCGCCACGGGCGGGACGTGTGCGCGGACTTGGGCAGTTCCATGGGTTGCCTCCTGCGGTTCGGTCCGTACAGAGGAGTGCGTGGTGCGGGGGTCGAGCCCCAGGGCCCCCGAGACGGCGGCCACGACCAGCGACGCGTCGTCGGGCACGCGGCCGGCCAGGGCGATCGAGGTGCCTTCGAGCGCGCCGACGTAGGCGAGTGCGACGTCCCCGGCCGGCGGGCCGGCGGGGATGGTTCCCGCCGCGCGCCCGGCCTCGACATGGCCGGTGCAGAGGTCGACGAGGGCGCGGTAGCCCGCCTCCACCCGGTGTCCGATCGGATGGTCCTGCCCGGAGAACTCCAGGCGGAGCGCCACCGCCACCCGCGCGATGTCCCGTCGGCAGAAGACGGTGTGCGCGCGGGCGAGCGTGAGCAGCGCCGCGAGCGGCTCCGACTCCCGCTCGACGTGGTGCCCGACCTCCCGGTCCCAGGCTTCGAAGACCCAGGCGGACACGGCCAGGGTCAGGTCCTGCTTGTCCTTGAACTGGTGGTAGAGCGCGCCGCGGGTGTACCCGGCGTCCCTGGCCACCTGCTCCAGGACGAGGTTGCTGTAGCCGTGCCGGGAGAGACCCCGGGCCGCCGACTCCAGGAGCGCCCCCCGCGTGCGCTCCCGGCGCTCGGCCTGCGTGGAACGGCGAGGCCCGGGTGAGCCGGAGTGCTCACGTACATTCATGTATGTATGTTACTGCTCGCGGAGCGCCTCCGCGAGGACTTCCGCCAATTGACGGGCCCGGCGCCCCGCCAGCTCGGCGAGCTGGGTGCGGCAGGAGAAGCCGTCCGCCAGGAGCACCGCGTTGTCGTCCGCCGCACGCACCGCCGGAAGCAGCTGGTCCTCCGCGCAGGCCACCGAGACCTCGTAATGGCCCGGTTCGAAGCCGAAGTTGCCCGCCAGGCCGCAGCAGCCGCCGCTCAGGTCACCCGTCAGACCCGCGCGTTCCCGCAGACGGCGTTCGGCCGCGTCGCCCAGGACCGCGTGCTGGTGGCAGTGGGTCTGACCGGCCACCGGGTGGTCAAGGCGCGGCGGCTCCCACGCCGGGGCGAACTCCTCCAAGGCCTGGGCGAACGTGCGCACCGACGCCGCCAGGCGCTCCGCCCGCGGGTCCTCCGGCAGCAGCTCCGGCAGGTCCGTCCGCAACGTCGCCGCGCACGACGGCTCCAGGACCACCACCGGATGCTCCGGCGCCGCGTCCAGCACGTCCAGCGTCCCGCGCATCACCTTCCGCGCCCGGTCCAGCTGCCCCGTCGAGACGTACGTGAGCCCGCAGCACACCCGCCCCGGCGGCAGCCCCACCCGTACCCCCGCCGCCTCGAGGACCCGGACCGCCGACCGGCCCACCTGCGGCGCCATGTGGTTCGTGAACGTGTCCGGCCAGAGCCACACGTCCGAGGCCGTCTCCAGCCGCGTCCCGAACCACGACACGAACGTCCGCGACGCCACCCTCGGCAGCTCCCGCTCCGGAGCGATCCCCGCCAGCCGGGCCGCCGCCCCGCGGGGCAGCATCCGCGCCAGGTTCAGCGCCGGGCCGAACAGCCGCAGCCACTGCGGCAACCGCCCCATCGTCACGTGCGACCACGGCCGCCGCCGGCCCGCGTAGTGCCGGTCCAGGAACCGCGCCTTGTACGCGGCCATGTCCACGCCCACCGGACAGTCGCTCCGGCACCCCTTGCACGACAGACACAGGTCGAGCGCCTCCCGCACCTCCTCCGAGCGCCAGCCGTCCGTGATCACCTCACCCAGCGCCATCTCGTGCAGCAGCCGCGCCCGGCCCCGCGTCGAATGCTGCTCCTCCCCCGTCGCACGGTACGAAGGACACATCACCCCCGGACCCGACGTCGGCCCCTCCACCCGGCACTTCGCCACCCCCACACAGCGTGCGACGTCCCGCGCCTCGACCGGCAGGCCCGTGAAGCGCAGGCCTTCGTCCAGCCGCCCCGGCCGCACCAGCATCCCCGGATTCAGGCCCCCCTCCGGATCCCACAGGTCCTTCACCGCGCCGAAGAGACCCACGAGCTCGGAGCCGTACATCTTCGGCAGGAGCTCCGCCCGCGCCCGGCCGTCCCCGTGCTCGCCCGACAGCGAGCCTCCGTGCGCCACGACCAGCTCCGCCACCGCCCCCGAGAACTCCCGGAAACGGCCCACCCCGGCCGACGTGTACAGGTCGAAGTCGATACGGACGTGGATGCAGCCGTCCCCGAAGTGCCCGTACGGGGTTCCCCGGAGGCCGTACTCCGCCAGCAGCGCACGGAACGCCCGCAGGTACGAACCCAGCCGCGCCGGCGGCACCGCGCAGTCCTCCCACCCCGGCCAGGCCTCCGTGACACCTCCCCCAGACCCCGTCAGGGAGGTGCCCCCGGGCATCCGCGTCGCCGTCCCCGCCGCGTCCTCCCTGATCCGCCACAGCGCCCGCTGCCGGGCCGGATCCACGACCAGTACGGAGTCCAGCGCGTCCGCCGCGCCCGCCAGCTCGCGCGCCGCCGTCTCCCCGTCGACCTCCACGAACAGCCACGCACCCCCGCGCGGCAGCAGCGCGGCCCCCGCCGCGCCCCGCACCAGGTCCTCGGCCATCCCCTCCACCGTCAGCGGCCTTCCCCCACTCCCGGCTTCGCTCGAGCGGGGGGACCCCCATGGAAGCAGCCCCGCCGCCGCGTCGGCCGCCGCGCTCTCGTCCGCGTACCCGAGGACCACCAGGACCGGCGCGGCCGGCAGCGGGACCAGCCGTACCGTCGCCTCCGTCACCACCCCGAGCGTCCCCTCACTCCCGCAGAGCAGCCGGGCCACGTCCCCGCCCCGCTCCGGCAGCAGCGCGTCCAGCGCGTACCCGGAGATCCTGCGCGGCAGCCCCTCCGGGTACCCGGTCCGCAGCAGCGCCAGGTTCCGGTCCACCAGCTCCCGCAGCCCCGCCGGCGCGCCCTGCCAGTCCCGCCCGAGGCGGAGCGAGGCGCCTGCGTAGGTGAGGACGTCAAGGCCGAGCACGTTGTCGGCGGTCGTGCCCCACGCCACCGAGTGCGCGCCGCACGCGTTGTTGCCGATCATGCCGCCGAGCGTGCACCGGCTGTGGGTGGACGGATCGGGGCCGAAGGTCAGCCCGTACGGGCGAACCCTGTCCCGCAACCGGTCCAGGACCACCCCCGGCTGCACGACCGCCGTCCGCGCCTCGTGGTCCACGGACACCACGGAGCGCATGTGGCGGGTGAAGTCGAGCACCACCCCCGTACCCGTCGCCTGCCCCGCGATCGACGTGCCGCCGCCCCGCGCCACGACCGGTACGCCCCGCGCGCGGCAGACCGCGAGCGCCGCCGCCACGTCGGCTGCGTCCTGGGGCGCGACCACACCCGTCGGCACCCGGCGGTAGTTGGACGCGTCCATCGTCGTCAGGGCCCTCGCCTTGGCGCCGAAGTCGACGTCTCCCGTCACGGCCGCACGCAGCGCCGCCTCCAGCTCGGACCGCTCGTGGTGTTTTCGCACAACGCCAGGATGTCTCACCTGGCGTCTCATCCGGCGGACATCGTCGGCCGTGTGCGGTCCGACCCGATACGCTCCGCCTCGTGGCTGAGATCCAGATTCCCGCTGACATCAAGCCCGCCGACGGCCGTTTCGGCGCGGGCCCCTCCAAGGTGCGTACGGAGGCGCTGGACGCCCTGGCCGCCACCGGCACTTCCCTGCTCGGCACGTCCCACCGCCAGGCTCCGGTCAAGAACCTGGTCGGCGAGGTACGGGCCGGCGTGCGCGACCTCTTCTCGCTGCCCGAGGGCTACGAGGTGATCCTGGGCAACGGCGGCTCCACCGCCTTCTGGGACATCGCGACCCACGGGCTCATCGAGTCGAAGTCGCAGCACCTCACTTTCGGCGAGTTCTCCTCCAAGTTCGCGAAGGCCGCGAAGCTGGCCCCCTGGCTGGCCGAGCCGACCGTGATCTCCTCCGACCCGGGCACCCACCCGGAGCCGGTGGCCGAGGCGGGCGTCGATGTGTACGCGTACACGCACAACGAGACCTCCACGGGTGTCGCGGCCCCGGTCAAGCGGGTCGCGGGCGCCGACGAGGGCGCGCTCGTCCTGGTCGACGCGACCTCCGGCGCGGGCGGCCTGCCGGTCGACATCACCGAGACGGACGTCTACTACTTCGCCCCGCAGAAGTCCTTCGCCGCCGACGGCGGCCTGTGGCTCGCGGCCTTCTCCCCCGCCGCCCTGGAGCGGGCGGCCCGCGTCCACGCGTCGGGCCGGCACATCCCGGAGTTCTTCTCCCTGCCGACGGCGATCGACAACTCGCTGAAGAACCAGACGTACAACACCCCGGCTCTGTCGACCCTCTTCCTGCTCAACGAGCAGCTGAAGTGGATCAACGGCCAGGGCGGTCTGGACTGGGCCGTGGCCCGGACGAAGGAGTCCTCGCAGGCGCTGTACACCTGGGCCGAGGAGTCCAAGCACGCGACGCCGTTCGTCACCGACGCGGCCAAGCGCTCGCAGGTCATCGGCACGATCGACTTCTCCGAGGACGTCGACGCGGCGGCGGTCGCCAAGGTGCTGCGCGCCAACGGCATCGTGGACACCGAGCCGTACCGCAAGCTGGGCCGCAACCAACTGCGGATCGCGATGTTCCCGGCGATCGACCCGGCGGACGTGCGGGCCCTGACGGCCTGCATCGACTACGTGATCGACAAGCTCTAGCCATTCACGTACGAAGGGCCCGGCATCGGAACATGGTCGATGCCGGGCCCTCGTGCGTCCGTGCGCTCACCCCGCCTGCGCCTTCACGTGGTCGATCACGGCGTTGAACTCGGCCGTCGGCGAGAACTCGACGATGTCGACGTCCTCCAGGGCCTCGGGGGCGTGACCGGGCCCCCAGTAGTACGCCTGGCCGGCCTCGTACGTCTCCTCGCCCGAAGCGGTCCGCATCCTGATCCGGCCCTTGAGCACGTACCC
Source organism: Streptomyces sp. NPDC054975 (assembly GCF_053609105.1). Taxonomy (NCBI): domain Bacteria; kingdom Bacillati; phylum Actinomycetota; class Actinomycetes; order Kitasatosporales; family Streptomycetaceae; genus Streptomyces; species Streptomyces sp. NPDC054975. The sequence continues at coordinate 196,944 of NZ_JBSGWV010000002.1, read as the reverse complement.
CCAGTGGGGGCACTGGCACAGGTCGCCCTCCAGGCCCTTGAGCGCCGGCGCCATGTCGGTGCCCTTCGGGAGGTGGATGAAGGCGACGCTCATGTCGCCCCCGGCCTCCTGCATACGGAAGTCCAGGCCGTCGCCCTCCATGGCGACAGGCGTGTCCTCGCGAGTGAATCCCGTCATGATGCCTCCACGGCCGATGGTCTCCTTCCAGTCTCGACCCGCGGCCGCACCGGGTCGACGCGGGGAGAGGAGCCGCAGGTCAGCGGCTGAGCCGCTGGAACCTGCGGACCGCCAGCGGCAGGAAGACGGCCGTGATGGCCAGCGGCCAGACGAACGCCATCAAGGCCGCGTGCTGCTCCACCCAGCTCGCCCCGGCCGCGCCCGGGTTGCCGAAGAGTTCGCGGGTGGCGGCGACCGTCGAGGAGATCGGGTTCCAGGCCGCCACGGGCGCCAGCCACGAGGGCATCAGGCTGGGCGCCACGTACACGCTGGAGATCATCGTGACCGGGAAGATCACCGCGTAGAGCGCGCCGGCCGCCTCGGTGTTCGGCAGCACGAGCCCGCACCACACGCCCACCCAGATCAGGCTGAACCGCAGCAGGAGCAGCAGGGCGAAGCCGAGCAGCGTGCCGCCGACGCCGCCGTCGGAGGTCCAGCCGATGGCGAGCGCGGTGGCGGCGAGGATGGCGAGTTCGGCGGAGGCGATCAGCAGGTCGGAGGCGCCACGGCCGGTGGTGACGGCGGAGGGGGCCATCGGCATGGAACGGAACCGGTCCATGACTCCCTTGCCGGAGTCGGCGACGACGGCGGAGGCGGTGTTCATGAGACCGAAGGCCATCGTCATGGTGAACATCCCCGGCATGAGGAAGTCCTTGTAGTCGCCGCCTCCGGGCACCACCATCGCGCTGCCGAAGACGAAGCCGTAGAGGAGGACGGAGACGATGGGGAAGCCGAGCTGCCAGACGATGGCGACGGGATGGCGACGGTAGTTGAGCAGGGTGCGGCGGACGAGGGTGGCGCAGTCGGCCAGCGCCCAGTAGGCGCGGCCCCGGCTCATGACCGGAACCGGGGGCCGCGGGGTGAGGGTGGGCGTCGGGTTCGGGTTCGTGGCGGCGGTCGTCGTCATGCGGCTGCGGCTCCTTCGTCGTCGGGGCGGGTCGCCTCTCCCGGCCCGTCGGTGGTGGGGCGGCCCGTCAGGGTCAGGAAGACGTCGTCCAGGCTGGGGCGGCGCAGGCCGATGTCCTCGGCCGCGATCCGTCCGTCCTGAAGGCTTCGGGCGACCTCCGTCAGGGCGGCGACCCGGTCGGTGACGGGGGCGTGGACGCGCCGTTCACCCTCGTCCACGGCCGGTTCGGCGGTGGCCACGCGGGCGAGGACCTCGCGTACGGCGGGCAGGTCGGCGGGGTCCGCGGCGACGACCTCGATCCGGTCGCCGCCGACCCGGTCCTTCAGCCCGTCGGGGGTGTCGTCGGCGATGGCGCGGCCCCGGTCCATGACGGTGATCCGGGAGGCGAGCCGGTCGGCCTCGTCCAGGTACTGGGTGGTGAGCAGCACGGTCGTCCCGCCCGCGACCAGGGCGCGGACGGCGTCCCAGACCTCGCCCCGGCCGCGCGGGTCGAGTCCGGTGGTCGGCTCGTCCAGGAAGAGGACGTCGGGCGCCAGGATCATCGAGGCGGCCAGGTCGAGGCGGCGGCGCATCCCGCCGCTGTAGGTGTCCGCGTTCCGGTCGGCGGCCTCGGTGAGCTGGAAGCGGTCGAGGAGTTCGACGGCGCGGGCGCGGGCCCGGCGGGCGCCCAGGTGGAAGAGGCGGCCGAACAGCTCCAGGTTCTGCCGGCCGCTGATGCCCTCGTCCACGGCGGCGTACTGCCCGGCGAGACCGATACGGGCGCGGACGGCGCGCGGTTCGCGGGCGACGTCGATCCCGGCGACCTCGGCGCGGCCGCCGTCGGAGGTCAGGAGCGTGGCGAGGACCCGTACGGCGGTGGTCTTCCCGGCTCCGTTGGGCCCGAGGAGGCCGTGGACCGTGCCGGGGCGGACGGCGAGATCGAGGCCGTCGAGGGCGGGGGTGCCGGCGCCCTTGCTCCTCCCCTTGCCTCGGTACTGCTTGCGCAGGCCCTCGGTGAGGACCGCGTGTTCGTACACGTGCTGCTGCATGGAACCTCCGCTCAGCGAAACTGAGTACACCGTACCCGATTCAGAGTACGGTGTACTCAGTTTTAGGGTGAGGCCATGAAGGACGCGACGACGAGCAGCCTGGATCTCCTCTGGGGCACGGGCGAACGCCCCAGCCGCGGCCCCAAGCCGGGCCTCACCCTCGACCGGATCGTCACGGCCGCCGTCGCCGTCGCCGACGCGGAGGGGCTCGACGCCGTCTCCATGCGGCGCGTGGCGACGGAGCTCGGCGTCGGGACGATGTCCCTCTACCGGTACGTCCCCGGCAAGACCGAGCTGCTCGACCTGATGCTCGACCGCGTGCAGGGCGAGTCCTTCGAGGACGAGCCGCAGGTCCCCACCCACTGGCGCGACACCGTCGAGAAGCTCGCGCGCTCCTACCGCGAGCTCTACCAGGCCCACCCCTGGCTGCTCCGCGTCAACCAGGCCCGCTCGGTCCTCGGCCCGAGCGCGCTACGCGGTCTCGAACTCTGCCTCTCGGGCCTGAAGGGGCCGCACGGCATGGGGCTGAGCGACCCCGAGACCATCGGGGTCGTCATCACCGTGCAGAGCTATGTCGCGGGCATCGCGCGGATGGAGATCCAGGCCGTCGAGGCGGCCAAGGAGACGGGCGTGAGCGACGAGGAGTTCTGGACGAGGCAACAGCCCTTCCTGGAAAGGGCGATGGCCTCCGGCGACTACCCGCACATGGCGGCCCTCGCCGACGACACCTTCGCCCGCGACTTCGACCACTTCACCTTCGGCCTCGACCGCCTCCTCGACGGCTTCGAAACCCTCGTCGGCCGGGTCGAGGCGGCCAAGGACTCCAGCGACGGCGCAGGAGGCGTCAGCGGCGGCGCAGGAGGCGCTTCGCGCCGATGACCAGAGCGGTCGCGGTGCCGAGGACGATCACGCCGAGGGTGAAGTTCCCCCGCTCCTCGGGGGTCGCGGGCGTGCTGCCCGACTCCTTCGGCGGCGTCGCGCCGGGGGTCCTCCCGGTCGGGCGCTCGACCTCGGGCCGGTCCACCCGGACGACACCGCTGTTCACGCCCTCGGAGCCGAACATCATCGCCGAGCCGTCCGTCGTGTAGGTCGCCGACTCCGCCTGCCCCTGGAAGGGCGCCCCCACGCTCGTACCGTCGCCGTCGAGGCGGCCGCCCTTCCAGTCGTACTCCCTGGCGCTGAAGTAGCCGCGCAGCAGAAGCCGTTCGCCGTCCGGCGAGAACGCGCCGTCGGTCACCCACGGCACGTCGCCGACGCGCCGGAAGACGTTCGTACCGGAGGTCGAGAGCCGCTCCGGGCCCGCGTAGAGGCCGCCGGTGTTCTCGTTCTTGCTGGCGATGTAGACCCGGCCGGTCTTCGGATGGACCATCAGCGCCTCGGCGTTGCGCGGCCCGTCGGCGTACTTCACGTCGTACTGCTTCGCCTTGACCGTCTGGTCCCCGAGCCGCTTGGGCTCGGGGAAGCGGTAGATCCAGACGTGGTCCCAGGTGCCGTCCCTGTTGTCGCCGATGTCGCCGACGTAGATGTCGCCGTCCGGGCCGACGGAGATGGCCTCCATGTCGCGGGGCGTGCCGACGCCCTTCATGGTGAGCGTCGCGACCGTCTCGCCGGTACGGGAGTCGATGCCGTAGATCAGCGGGGCGTCCTGGTCGTTGTGCGTCCAGTAGACGCCCGGGTGGGCGCGGCTGGCGGCGATGCCGCTGGACTCCTTGATCCGGGCGTCCTTGATCCTGAAATCCTGGTCCGCGCCCTCGGCGGCCATGGCGGGGGCGGCCGCCAGGGCCAGGACCACGGTCGCGGCACCGACGGCGCCCAGGAGAGATCGCATGCCCTCAAGCCTGCCATGCGCGCGGGGTGGCCGGGATCACGTCGCAGGCCACGGCCGGGCTCCGGGATGATGGGGCCATGCGTTTCATGTTCGTCGGCGACAGCTGCACCATCGGACAGGCCGGCGACCACACCTGGCGCTACCGGATGTGGCAGCACCTCGACACCGTGCTGCCCGGGCGGTACGAGATCGTCGGACCGCGCACCGAGCTGTACGACTCCGGCGCCGACGCGCCCCTCTCGCACGCCTACGCCGACCCGGACTTCCCCGCGCCCGCCCGCCGTCATCTGGCCGGCTGGGGCGAGGGGTGGCTGCACATGGCGCCGCTGATCGGCGAGACGGTCGCCGCGACCGGGGCGGACGTACTCCTGGTCTCCCTGGGCCTGATAGACCTCGGCTTCTACACCAACAGCGCCCAGACCGCCGACAACGTGCGCGCCTTCGTCGCCGCCGCCCGTGCCGCCAACCCGCACGTCCGGATCGTCGTCATGCCGGTCATCCCGAACGTCCGCGCCACGTACGACGCGCCCTTCGCCGCCGAGTGCGAGCGCTTCAACGAGCTGCTCGCGAAGGCCGTCGCCGACCTGGACACGGGCGCGTCGCCGCTGCTGCTCGCGACGACACCGGCGACGTACGACCTCGACACGGACACGTACGACGGCACGCACCCCGGCCCCTCCGGCGAGCACAAACTCGCGGCCGCCTTCGCCTCGGCGATGCATCAGGCGTGGGGGCTCGGCGGCCCGTACACCCCTCGCACGGACGGCCTCTGACGGAGCGGCAGGTGAGGCTCAGGCCGACCGGGTCAGCCGGTTCGCCATGGTCGACAGCGTGTACGCGCCGATGCCGAGGACGACCTCCAGAGCGTTCCGGCGGGTGTAGCCCCAACCGAAGAACGCCTCCAGGTCCTCGTCGCTCACAGCTCCGGCAGCGGCGAGGACCTGGTGCGTGAACCGCCGTACGGCGTCGAGCCGTTCGGGGTTCTCGGCCGGGCCGAGCTTGGCGAGCTTCGCCTCGTGCAGCCGGATGCACAGATGGCACTGGTTGCGCTCGGCGACCGTCAGGACGACCGTCTCGCGGGAGTGCGGGTCGAGGGTCGTGTCCTCGAACAGCGCGCTCATCTTCAAGAAGCCGTCCAGCGCGTGCGGGGACTCGGCCATGCGGGCCACGGCCTGCGGAAGCTGCCCCCAGGCGGCGGCCACGCCCTCCATCGAGGGGCGGGAGGCGGCGGGCGCGGTCTCCACGGTGTGATCGGTGAACAAGGCGGCTCCTGAGGAAGAGAGTAGAATCGTCAACATGGTTGACCAGTTCGATGCGAGAAACGTAAACCAGGTTGTCGATGAGGGCAAGGGGAAATCCCGCAGGAGGGACGCCCGCGAGCCCCGCGCAGGCGAAGCCGTGCCCGGATTCGAGCTCCCCCTCCTCCTCTTCGCCGGCTTCCGCACCCTCATCGACCGGCTCCACGCCGAACTCTCCCGCCAGGGCCACCCCGACCTCCGCCCCGCGCACGGCTTCGCCCTCCAGGCCATCGCCGCGGGCGGGCCCCGGGGCGCGACCGCCAGCGACATCGGCCGCCACCTCGGCGTCTCCAAGCAGGCCGCCGGCAAGACCGTCGACCGCCTCCTCGCCCTCGGGTACGCCGAACGCGCCGACGACCCCGCCGACGCCCGCCGCAAGCTCGTCCGCCTCACCCCGCACGGCCTCGACGCCCTCGCCCGCTCGGCCGCGATCTTCGACGAGCTGCGCGCGGAGTGGACGAGCACCCTGGGCGCCGCACACGTACGGGACATCGAGAACGCCCTCCGCCAGGTCGTCCCGCCGGAGACCACGTACCGCCTCGACGCCACCAGCTGGCTCGGCGGCGCGTGACGGCGGCAGGCACCCGCGCGCGGTCAACGGGCCTTCCCAGGAACCCCCTTGCCTGGAGCGCGCTCCAAGGCGTTGGCTTGGGGACCATGAAGTACACGCAGCTCGGACGCACCGGACTCAAGGTCAGCCGACTCGTCCTCGGCACGATGAACTTCGGCCCGCAGACGAACGAGGCCGACAGCCACGCGATCATGGACGCCGCGCTCGCCGCGGGCGTCAACTTCTTCGACACCGCCAACGTCTACGGCTGGGGCGAGAACAAGGGCCGCACCGAGGAGATCATCGGCAGCTGGTTCGCCCAGGGCGGGGGGCGGCGCGAGAAGACCGTCCTCGCCACCAAGGTCTACGGCTCCATGTCCCGCGAGGGCGACACCTGGCCCAACGAGGACAAGCTCTCCGCCCTGAACATCCGCCGCGCCGTCGACGCCTCCCTCAAGCGGCTCGGCACCGACCACATCGACGTCTACCAGTTCCACCACATCGACCGCCTGACCCCCTTCGAGGAGATCTGGCAGGCGATCGACGTCCTGATCCAGCAGGGCAAGATCCTCTACGCCGCGTCCTCCAACTTCCCCGGCTACAAGATCGCCCAGGCCAACGAGGCCGCCGCCCGGCGCGGCATGGTCGGTCTCGTCAGCGAGCAGTGCCTGTACAACCTGTTCGAGCGGCGCGCCGAGATGGAGGTGCTCCCCGCCGCGCAGGAGTACGGCCTCGGGGTCATCCCCTGGTCCCCGCTGCACGGCGGGCTGCTCGGCGGCGTCATCAAGAAGCAGGAGGAAGGCGGCCGGCGCGCGAGTGGCCGGGCGGCCGACGTCCTCGCCGACCCGGCCTCGCGCGCCAGGATCCAGGCGTACGAGGACCTGCTGGAGAAGCACGGCCTCGAACCGGGCGAGGTCGGCCTCGCCTGGCTGCTCACCCGCCCCACGGTGACCGGCCCCATCGTCGGCCCGCGCACGGCGGAGCAGCTGGAGGGCGCCCTGCGGGCGGTCGAGCTGGAGCTCCCGGACGAGCTGCTGACCGGCCTCGACGAGATCTTCCCGGGCCCGGGCCCCTCGCCGGAGGCGTTCGCCTGGTAGGCGGCCGTCAGGTGCTCGGCCGCCTACTGGCCGAGCACCGACGACACCGCGACGATCGCGAACATCAGCACAAGCACACCGGCCATGATCCGGTTACGGGTCTTCGGGTCCACGTAACGAGGTTAACCCGGGGGCTCCACCGCCCCGCCCAGGGGCCATGTGTCGACGGTGTCGTACCGCGGGTGCTCCCCCGGTGTGCCGCCGCCCGGGAGGTTGCTGCGGACGAGGGCCAGCTCGGAGACCTGCCAGCGGGTGCCCTCGAAGGGGGCGAGCGCGTCGACGAAGGGGCGCAGGTCGGCTCCGTCGCGTGCGCGGGCGACGGTCAGGTGGGCGTGGTAGCGGCGGTGCTCGTCCATCGGGATGCCCGCGCGGCGGGCGGCGGCGTCGGCGCGTTCGGCGAGCAGGCGCATCGCGTCGAGGTCTCCCGCGGCCCCCGTCCACAGCACCGCCCGGCCGAAGTGGCCGCCCGCGTGGAGGCGCAGGCCGAACGGCTCCGTGCGGTGGGCGGCGCGGGCGAGCCGGGTGCGCAGGTCGGGGACCAGTTCGTCGTCGACCTCGCCCATGAACGCGAGCGTGAAGTGCCAGCCGGGCCGGGAGGTCCAGCGGAGCGCGTCGGCGCCGGGCAGGTGGGCCAGGCGGTCCACGGCCCCGGCGAGTTCGGCGAGCTGCTCCCGGGGCGGCAGCACGGCTGCGAAAAGCCTCATGGGGAGAGTGTGGCAGCGGTTAGCGGGACACCCGCTAGCCTCGGCCGGATGGAGATCAATATCAGGAAGGGCGGGGCCGAGGACGTCCCCGCGATACTCGCGCTGCTCGACAGCGCGGTCGTGTGGTTGAACGGACGGGGCATCACCGCCCAGTGGGGCACCGAGCCGTGGTCCGCGCGCCCGAAGGCCGTGGAGCTGGTCGAGAGGATCGTGGGCGAGGGCACCCCGTGGATCGCGGAGATCGACGGCGTACCGGCGGGCACCCTGACCCTGACCCCGTATCCGGGGTCGTACGTCACGCCGGCGGACGAGCCGGAGGCGTACGTCCACCTGCTGGCGACCGAGGCGCGCTTCCACGGCCGTGGTGTGGGCGCGGCGCTCCTCGCCCACGCCGTGGACGAGACCCGCCGCCAGGGCCTCTCCCTGCTCCGCGTGGACTGTTTCGCGGGCAGCGAGGGCCGCCTGGTCGCGTACTACGAGCGCCAGGGGTTCACGAGGACGGAGTCCTTCATGGTGGGCGACTGGCCGGGGCAGGTTCTGGAGCTCCGGGTGTGAAGGGCGGTGGCGGGGTGCCGCCCCGCCCCCGCCCTTCCAGGCCTACGCCGCCGCCGCCAGCCGCTCCCGCGGGACGAAGCGGACCGTGGGGTGGCCGTGGTGCCAGCCGAGGTCCATCTTCAGGCCGCCGACGCGGGCGAGGATCAGGCCGATCGTGGACGCCGCCACGAGGGAGACCAGGCCGCCCGTCGCGAAGCCGACCCTCGGGCCGTACGTGTCCGTGATCCAGCCCAGCAGCGGTGCGCCGATCGGCGTGCCGCCCGCGAAGACCATCATGTAGAGGCTCATGACCCGGCCCCGCATCACCGGGTCCGTCGCCAGCTGGACGGCCGAGTTGGCGGTGATGTTGACCGTGAGGCCGAACATTCCGATCGGCACGAGCAGCAGCGCGAACAGCCAGAACGCCGGCGACAGCGCCGCCGCGATCTCCAGGACGCCGAAGACGACCGCCGCGACCACCAGCGTCCGTAGCCGTGTGGAGCCGCGCCGGGCCGCGAGGAGCGCGCCCGCGAGCGAACCGGCCGCCATGAGGGTGTTCAGGAAGCCGTACGTCCCCGCGCCCACGTGGAAGATCTCCCCGGAGAACGCGGTGAGCCAGATCGGGAAGTTGAAGCCGAACGTGCCGACGAAGCCCACGAGGACGATCGGCCAGATCAGCTCCGGCCGCCCGGCGACGTACCGCAGCCCCTCCCTCAGCTGGCCCTTGCCGCGCGGTGCGCGCTCCACCTTGTGGAACTCGGCGGGGCGCATGAGGAGCAGCCCGGCGAGCGGGGCGAGGAAGAACAGGCCGTTCAGGAGGAAGGACCAGCCGCTGCCGATCGTGGCGATCAGCAGACCGGCGACGGCGGGGCCGACGAGCCGGGCGGACTGGAAGTTCGCGGAGTTCAGCGAGACGGCGTTGCGCAGCTGGTCGGGGCCGACCATCTCGGAGACGAAGGACTGCCGGGTCGGGTTGTCGACGACCGTGACCATGCCGAGCAGGAAGGCGATCAGGTAGACGTGCCAGACCTGGACGTGGCCGGAGAGCGTCAGGGCGGCGAGCGCGAGTCCGCAGAGGCCGAGGGCGGCCTGGCTGACGAGGAGGATGCGCCGCTTCGGGTAGCGGTCGGCGATGACTCCGCCGTACAGACCGAAGAGCAGCATCGGGAGGAACTGCAGCGCCGTGGTGATGCCGACGGCGGCGGCCGAGCCGGTGAGGCTCAGGACCAGCCAGTCCTGGGTGATGCGGGCCATCCAGGTGCCGGTGTTGGAGACGATGGCACCGGTGAAGAACAGCCGGTAGTTGCGTATGCGGAGTGAGGAGAAGGTTTCCCCCCGCCCGCGGGTGTGGGTATCGGGTTCATGGACGGGTGCGGAGTCTGCTCCGGGTCCCGTACTCAAAGTGCGTCGCCTCCTCGGCGTAGGGGTCAAAGGTGTGCGAGTTTCTCCAGGACGGGGGCGGCGGCGCGAAGCTTGGCCCATTCGTCATCGTCGAGCCCCTCGGCGAGGGAGGCCAGCCAGACGTTCCGCTTGCGGCGGGACTCTTCGAGCATGGTCTCGGCCCGCTCGGTCTGGGTGACGACCTTCTGCCTGCGGTCGTCGGGGTGAGGCTCCAGCCGGACCAGTCCCTTGGCTTCGAGCAGCGCGACGATGCGGGTCATCGACGGCGGCTGGACGTGTTCCTTGCGGGCCAGCTCACCGGGGGTGGCGGAGCCGCAGAGGGCCAGGGTGCCGAGCACCGACATCTCGGTCGGGCTCAGCGACTCGTCGACGCGCTGGTGCTTGAGTCGTCGGCTGAGGCGCATGACGGCGGAGCGGAGCGCGTTCACGGCGGCGGCGTCGGCGGTGCCGTGGGACAGGTCAGGCATGTTCCTTAGCTTAACTCATTAGACGGGCTAAATACCACTCGGGATGCCCGTGACGGAATCTGTCACCCGTACGAGTGAGATGGATCCGGAAAGTGACGCATCGGGCCCGTCCGTGCCGCGACCCTGACTGGCATGGGATCGACCGTGCTCAGCCTGCGCATCGACGGTGAGCTGCTCGACCGTCTCAAGGGACACGCCGCCAAACGCGGAATGAGCGTCCAGGACTATGTGGTCCGGACGCTCATCCGCGATGACTTCGACGAACGGTTCCAGTCGGCCGTCGACGAGACAGAGAAGTTCTACGGGCTGACGAAGCCCGTCACCTGAGGGATCACGTGAGGCCGAGGGCCGGCATCGCGTAGTAGAAGACGAAGACCGCCGACACGACGTACATCGCCACCGGGACCTCACGGCCCCGGCCCGCCGCGAGCCGCAGCACGCTGAACGCGATGAATCCGATGCCGATGCCGTTCGTGATCGAGTACGTGAACGGCATCATCACCATCGCCAGGAACGCCGGCACCGCGATGGTGAAGTCGCTCCAGTCGATGTCCTTGACCGAACCGGCCAGGATCAGGAAGCCGACCGCGAGCAGCGCGGGCGTCGCCGCCTGGGACGGGACCATCGTGGCGAGCGGCGTGAGGAACAGCGCCACCGAGAAGAGCGCACCGGTGACCACCGAGGCGAGGCCCGTACGGGCGCCCTCGCCGACGCCGGCCGTGGACTCCACGAAGCAGGTGGTGGCGGAGGACGAGGTCGCGCCGCCGGAGGCGACGGCCAGGCCGTCGACCAGCAGGACCTTGTTGATGCCGGGGAAGTTGCCGTCCTTGTCCATCAGCTTCGCCTCGTCGCCGACACCGAGGATGGTGCCCATCGCGTCGAAGAAGCAGGACAGCAGCACGGTGAAGACGAAGAGGACGCCGGTCAGCATCCCGACCTTCTCGAACCCGCCGAACAGGCTCACCTGACCGACGAGGCCGAAGTCGGGCGAGGCGACCGGGTTGCCGGGCCAGGTCGGGGTGGTCAGACCCCAGGACGGGATCTCCGCCACGGCGTTGATCACCATCGCCACGATCGTCATGACGACGATGGAGATGAGGATGGCGCCCGGCACCTTGCGGATGATCAGCGCGAGGGTGAGCAGCGTGCCGAGGACGAAGACCAGGACCGGCCAGCCGGAGAGGTGACCGTCGGCGCCGAGCTGGAGCGGGACGGTGGTGTGCGCGGCGTCGGGGATACGGGAGACGAAGCCCGAGTCGACGAGGCCGATGAGCATGATGAACAGGCCGATGCCGATCGCGATGCCCTTGCGCAGGCCGACCGGGACCGCGTTCATCACGCGCTCGCGCAGGCCGGTCGCGACCAGCAGCATCACGACGATGCCGGCGAGGACGACCATGCCCATGGCGTCCGGCCAGGACATGCGGGGCGCGAGCTGGAGCGCGACGACCGTGTTGACGCCGAGGCCGGCCGCGAGGGCGATCGGGACGTTGCCGATGACGCCCATGAGGAGCGTCGAGAAGGCCGCGGTGAGCACGGTCGCGGTGACCAGCTGGCCGCCGTCGAGCTGGTGCCCGTACATGTCCTTGGCGCTGCCGAGGATGATCGGGTTCAGCACGATGATGTAGGCCATCGCGAAGAAGGTGGCGAAACCGCCGCGGACCTCGCGGGCGACGGTGGAGCCGCGCTCGGAGATCTTGAAGAAGCGGTCGAGACCGGAGACGTGGCCGCCACCCTGGGGGGAAGGGGGCGTGGCCTTGGCGGTGGCCGTGGTGCTCATGGGGTTCCTCGTGGGGGTGGTAATTGGCGGTTCATACGAAGGAAGCCCGCCGGAGGCAAACCGTTTCAGTATGAACACATGAACGAGCGGGAGTCCATCTCCGCGCGTAGAACCCATTTCCGGCCGCCTAGACTGACCGCATGGCGAAGTGGACCCCCAAATACGAGGCACCCGAGCCCCTGGAGGGGCCCGTCGTCGCCACCATCACCGGCGGCACGATCCTCTGGTTCGTACTCTTCCTCGTCCAGGTCCCCTTCTACGGCTGGTTCGACGACCGCGACCTGACCTGGTGGGTATGGACGTGCCTGGCCGGAGCCGGCCTCGGACTGATCGGCATCTGGTACGTACGCAAGCGCGACGCCGCGATCAAGCGCGCGGAGGCGGCCCGCTCCACGGAGGCTTCCGCTCCGTAGTACCGGGGGACCATTCCGGTCCTCCCCTGGTCGGATCTTCGCCCTTCTCGGCGGGTGAACGACCGCTTCCGGTCGTACCGTCGAAAACATGACTCAGCGGGCGAAGATCGACACCGGCGGCGGCGGGAACACCGCGGACGAACCACTCGTCGTCCACCGGGCCGCCGGACTCACCTCCGCCGAGGTCGCCGAACGCGTCGCGCGCGGCGAGGTCAACGACGTACCCGTCCGCAGCTCCCGCTCGACCGCCGACATCGTCCGCGGCAACGTCTTCACCCGCTTCAACGCGATCATCGGCGTGCTCTGGGTGATCATGCTCTTCGTGGCGCCGATCCAGGACAGCCTCTTCGGCTTCGTGATCATCGCCAACACCGGCATCGGCATCATCCAGGAACTGCGCGCCAAGAAGACCCTCGACGGGCTCGCCGTCATCGGCGAGGCCAGACCCACCGTCCGCCGCGACGGACTCGCCACCGAGGTCTCCACCTCCGAGATCGTCCTCGGGGACCTCATCGAACTCGGCCCCGGCGACAAGGTCGTCGTCGACGGAGAGGTCGCCGAGATCGACAACCTGGAGGTCGACGAGTCGCTGCTCACCGGCGAGGCCGACCCGGTCGTCAAGAAGCCCGGCGACACGATGATGTCGGGCTCGTTCGTCGTCGCGGGTGGCGGCGCGTTCACCGCCACCAAGGTCGGGCGCGAGGCGTACGCCGCCCAGCTCGCCGAGGAGGCCTCCCGCTTCACGCTCGTCCACTCCGAGCTGCGCTCCGGCATCTCCACGATCCTCAAGTACGTGACGTGGATGATGGTCCCGACCGCGATCGGCCTCATCATCAGCCAGCTCGTCGTCAAGGACACCAACTTCAAGGACTCCGTCGCCCGGACCGTCGGCGGCATCGTCCCGATGATCCCCGAGGGACTCGTCCTCCTCACCTCCGTCGCCTTCGCGATCGGGGTGATCCGCCTCGGCCGCAAGCAGTGCCTCGTGCAGGAGCTCCCGGCCATCGAGGGCCTGGCGCGCGTCGACGTCGTCTGCCTCGACAAGACGGGCACGCTCACCGAGGGCGGCATGGACGTCACGGAACTGCGCCCGCTGAACGGCAGCGACGAGACGTACGTACGGAAGGTCCTCGGCGCCCTCGGCGAGTCCGACCCGCGCCCCAACGCCTCCCTCCAGGCCATCATCGACGCCTATCCCGACGCGGAGGACTGGCGCTGCACCGAGTCGCTGCCCTTCTCCTCGGCCCGCAAGTACAGCGGCGCGGCCTTCAGCGAGGGCGACGGCGACTCCTCCTCCTGGCTGCTCGGCGCGCCCGACGTGCTGCTGCCCGCCGGGGACCCCACGCTCACCGAGATCGACCACCTCAACGAGCAGGGCCTCCGGGTCCTCCTCCTCGCCCGCACCACCCGCGAGCTCGACTCGCCCGAGGTCGCCGCCGAGGCGCGCCCCACCGCCCTCGTCGTCCTCGAACAGCGGCTGCGGCCCGACGCGGCCGACACCCTCGCGTACTTCGCGGACCAGAACGTCGCCGCGAAGGTCATCTCCGGCGACAACGCGGTCTCGGTCGGCGCGGTCGCGGGCAAGCTCGGCCTGCCCGGCGCCGAGAACACCATCGACGCCCGCCGACTGCCCACCGAGCAGTCCGCGATGGCCGACGAGCTCGACCGCAACGCGGTCTTCGGCCGGGTCACCCCGCAGCAGAAGCGGGACATGGTCGGCGCGCTGCAGTCCCACGGCCACACGGTCGCCATGACCGGCGACGGCGTCAACGACGTCCTCGCGCTCAAGGACGCCGACATCGGCGTCTCCATGGGCTCGGGCTCGGAGGCGACGAGGGCGGTGGCCCAGATCGTCCTGTTGAACAACTCCTTCGCGACGCTGCCGTCGGTGGTCGCGGAGGGCCGCCGGGTGATCGGCAACATCACACGCGTGGCGACGCTCTTCCTGACGAAGACGGTGTACTCGGTCCTCCTGGCGGTCCTGGTGGTATGCAGCCAGGTCGAATACCCCTTCCTCCCCAGGCACCTCACGCTCCTCTCAACCCTCACGATCGGCGTCCCGGCCTTCTTCCTCGCGCTCGCGCCCAACAAGGAGCGCGCGAAGCCGAACTTCGTGAAACGGGTGATGCGGTACGCCATCCCGGGCGGCATCGTCGCGGCGGCCGCCACCTTCGCCACGTACCTGGTCGCACGCTCCTACTACAGCGGCCCGGGCGCGCTGGACGCCGAGACGAGCGCGGCGACGCTGACCCTCTTCCTGGTCTCCATGTGGGTCCTGGCGATCGTCGCCCGCCCCTACACGTGGTGGCGCATCGCCCTGGTGGCGACCATGGGCGGGGCGTTCCTCCTCGTCCTCGTCGTGCCCTGGCTCCAGGACTTCTTCGCCCTCAAGCTGGTCGGCGTCACGATGCCGTGGACAGCGGTCGCCATCGCGGCAACGGGCGCGGCCCTCCTGGAGGTGGCGTGGCGCTGGGTGGACCGCAGGTTCCCGGCGTGAGCGCGTGAGCCCCTAGGGCCTCTCGTTTGGATCATGCCGGGCTCGCGGGCCCTGGCACCGCGCCTCGCCGCGTTGTCGTCGGTTGCCATGGCTCCGCCATGGCGCCCTCCTCCGCCTTGCGATCCACGGCACCAGACCCCGCTCCCTGATCCGGCATGATCCAAACGAAAGACCCTAGTCGAACCACCGATCGCGGGCCAGTTCCGTCGTGCGGGAAGGGTCTTCCAGGAGGGCGGCGACCTCGAAGCGGCGGGGCCATTGGCCTGCTGACCAGGCGAGGCCGGCCGCCACGCCTTCCAGGGTGGCGGCGTGGATCGTGCCGTCGGGGGTGCGGCGCCAGTCCAGTTCGACGCCCGCCGCGCGGAGTTCCTCGTGCTCGACGTACGAGTCCGGGGTCGCCGGGCCGAGGAGGGCGTGGACCGAGGGCGGGACGTCGTGTTCCTCGCCGACCGTCGTGACCTCGGCCTCGACGGCCTCGCTCAGGCGCCGGACCTGGAACAGCTCCGCCAGGTCCGCCGCGCGGGACGGGGAGACCGGGAGGAGGGCGAGGCCGCCCGTGAGCGGGAGGAGGTCGGGGGCGTCGGCGACCAGGGCCTCGGCGGCGTCCACGACGACGAGTTCGCCGTCCACGACCGCTCGCAGCTCGTCGGGGAGGGTGACCTGGTCGGGGTCCAGGTCGGCGAGGGCGGTGTACAGGGCGTGCAGCTGGGCGCCGGAGACCTCGCGGTCCGGGTCGGCCAGGCGGGCCAGCAGCTCGGCCGCTCCGCCCGGCTCGTCCAGGAGCGCGGAGACCGACGTGCGGACGCCGAGGGCCCGCAGGACCTGCTCGTCCTCGAACCCGGTCGCGTCGGCGGAGTCGTACAGGCCGATCAGAAGCGGGTCGGTGCCCGCGGCCCGCAGGCCCGCCGGGCGGCGGCCGTCGAGGACCGGGTGGTCGCGCAGCCACCAGGCGGTGTACGACCGTACGGTCTCGGTCGTACCGTCCGGCATCAGGACCCGTACGGGCTGCGTCAGCGCGTCCCGCAGCGGCGGCCGGGCCAACAGGGTGAGCGCCTGCGGCCAGGCGTCGTCGTCGACCAGGTCCAGGTCCCGTACGGCCACGATCTCGGTCGCCACCGGGGGCACCGGCGCGTCAGGGAGGCGGTCGAGGACGTCCTCGCACCAGACGTCGACGGCGTCGAGCAGTCCAGCGTCGTCGGGCTCGGCGAAGTCCCCTTCGCGGGGCTCCAGCTCGTCCGGGTCGAGGACGAGGTCGGTGGCCCGGACCAGGGCGAAGTTGGCGAGCACCCCGCAGGCGGCGAGGGGCTGTTCGCCCCAGCGCTCGGCAAGTTCAGCGTCGCACAGGGCGAGTTCGCCCTCGCTCATCACGGCGGCGAAGGGGCTGCCGGGCAGCACCAGTTCACCGGCGGGCGCCAGCTCCCCGTCCTCGTCCGGCAGGGCCAGCGCGCCGAGCCACGGCTCGTCGCCGGGCTCCAGCTCCGCGTCCCGTACGAGCGCGAGGACCGTCTCGGCGAGTTCGTCGGCGTCAAGCGTCTCCGCGTCCTCGTCCCAGATCTCGCCCGCGTCGAGCGACGCGGCGACCGCCGCCCTTACCTGAGGGGTCGTCAGGACCGCCCGAGGCGTGGCCGGGAGCGCGCCCAGCTTCTCCAGGAGGGGGTGGGCCGCCTCCGGGTGGGCGACCTTGAGGCCGAGGCGGGTGAGATCGGCGGGGGTGCGGCGGTCCTGCGGCAGGAGGACGTGGCGGGGGCCGATGGTGGTCCGGGTGCGGGTGGGGGCGGCGGGGGTCAGGTCGCCGGCGTGGTGGGTGTCGCCGGCGTGGTGGGTGTCGTGGGCGTGGTCGGCTTCGGCGCCCTCTCGGGCCTCGTCGGCCTCCTTGGCCCTGTCCCCCGCGTCCGGGTCCGCCAGCGGGACCGGGAGGCCGGTCAGCCGGTCGGGGTCCACCCCGGCCAGCGAGTCGTACAGCCGCCACCACCACGACGGCGCCCGGTCCACCCCGGCGAGCCGGTCGACCGCCTCGGTCAGCGGCACGCGTCCGACGCCGAGCGTGCGCAGCTCGACGCGCCGTTCGAGCCCGGCGGGCAGCAGGGTCGGGAAGACCTCCGCGAGGACGGCGACGGTCTCGTGCCCCGCCCCCTCCACGACCTCGGCCTCCACCGCCCGCAGCGCGGGCACGTCCTCCGACGGCGCCTCGGGCGCGAGGAACGCGACGCGCGGCAGCCGCTGGAGGATCGCCGCGCGCAGCGCCCCGTCGAGGGTGCCCTTGCCGAGCGGTCCGGGCACCAGGTCGATCGTGGCGACCGACACCGGTTCCCAGTCCGCGAGGAGTTCGGCGTAGGCGTCGGCGGCGCGCTCGACCAGGAAGTCGGTGAGCGGGCCGGGCGCGGGGTGGCGCCGGGCGGTGTCCAACGGGAGGGAGGCGATGAGGAGGGCGGGCAGGCCGAGCGGTTCGTCGGTGGGGGTGGGGGCGTGGACGACGGGGGCGGTACGGGGGTACAGCGGGGCGCCCTCGGCGTCCACGGGCACGGCCCAGGTCACCGACCAGTACGGGCGCAGCCGCTCCTCGACCGGCCGGTCCTTCAGGAGCGCGGCTTCGAGGGGGCCGCCGTGGGTGACGGTCCGCCAGCGGTGGGTGCCGGTCGCGGAGTCGGCGACGTGGACGTAGCCGTCCGCCTCGGAGCGGCGGAGCGTCCGCACGCCGTCCGGGGTGTCGACGACGATCTCCGCGAGGCCGGGGAGGGTGAGCAGGAGGGCGTCGTCGATGGACGCGAGGAGCCGCTCGGCCAGGTCGACGGCGGCGGAGTCCCGGAGCGGGAGGACGACGACGGTGTCGTAGCCGTCGGGCGCGGTGCCCTCGGCGGGCAGCGGGAGGCGCAGCAGCGGTACGTGACCGTCCCGGCGGCGCAGCTCGTCCCCGAGGCCGGGGCTGTGCCGGGCGGCGTCGGCGGCCAGCTCGCGGGCCTCGGCGAGGGACCAGCGGACGCCGCCGTGCCGGCCGAGGACGGCGGGCTCGTCGGAGACGGCGAGAACGGCGGCGAAGCCCACGCCGAAGCGGCCGACGGCTCCCTGGCCGTGCTCGCCGCGCTTGGCGGAGGCGCGGAGTGTGGAGAGCGACTCGACGCCGGTGGCGTCGAGGGGGGCGCCGGTGTTGGCGGCGGCGAGGATCGCGGGGGCGTCGGGCCCGGCGGGGTGGAGGGTGAGCCGCAACCGTCCGGTGACGCCTCCCCTGTGGGCGGCGTCGGCGGCGTTCTGGGCGAGCTCGACGACGAGGCGGTCGCGGTAGCCGCCGAGGGCGAGGTCCTCCTCGGCGTTGGCGTCCTCCCGGAACCGGGCGGGCCCGGCCCCCCACGCGTCGAGCACGCCCCTCCGCAGCCGGGCGGTGCCGAAGGGGTCGGCTCCGTCGGTCGACGTCCTGACGCTGACGCTCACGTCTGCTCCACTCTGCGGGCGGGATAGATGCCGGGTGCCCGAAGGTACCGCGCCCCGCCGGCCCTCGGCGTCGCCCCACCCCCGTGTGGGCAAACGTCCCGCAGGGCGATGGGGGTCCGCCCTGCTCGAGCGGAACGACTGCCCACAACGGAGGGTCCAACCCCCCGCCTACGAGTGGCCCAGGTCTTCCGACGTGCCGTCCGGTTCCGTCGTCGAGCCCGAGTCCTTCGCCGGGCGGAGCGGGAAGGCGTCCGCGCCCACAGAGTCCAGGACCGGCGGCGCCGGGCGCGGAGGCTTCGGCATGATCGCGGCCTCCGAGTGGCCGCCGCAGCCGTACGCGAGGGACACCACGCGCCCGTCCGCCGGCGAGAACTCGTTCGCGCAGACGCCGAACGCCTGCTTCAGGGAGCCCGCCAGCGGCACCAGGAAGGCGCACGACTCGCACGAGGCCGGTGCGGCCTGTGCCATCGGGGTCTTCGCCCCGAACGACTCGTCCCAGCGGTCCGCCGCCACATGCAGCCCGTACCGCGACAGCACCCGCGCGCGCCGCATGCCGAGTTCCTCGGCGACCGAGGCGATCGCGCCCCGGGACGGCGTACGGGAGACGATCTCGGCGTCCTCCGCGTCGAGGTGGTCCGCCATCTCCTCCGAGACCGCGGAGTTCGGCGGCGGCGCGTCCTCGCCGGTGTATCCGGGCTCCAGCCTGAGGTCGTCCTGCTCCGTCGGCAGCAGGTCCCCCGGCCCCATGTCACCCGGCCGCAGCCGCTCGCTCCACGGCACCCACTCGGGGGCCAGGAGGGCGTCGGAGCCGGGCAGCAGGACGGTTTCGTCGAGGGTGACGTTCTTGGCCCGGGAGGCGCGGGTGACCGTCACGGCCCAGCGCCAGCCGCGGTAGCCGGGCTCCTTGCACTCGAAGAAGTGCGTGACGACCCGGTCGCCGTCGGCGACGGCCTCCACATGGGCGCCGACGATCCCGGGCGCGGCAGCCTCCTCGGCGGCCGCCCTCGCCAGGTCTACCGCCTCGGCGCACAGGCGGTCGGGGGTACGCGGGGTACGCGGGGTACGGCTTCGCGTCGTCGCAGCACTCACAGGTCTCGCTTCTCTCCTACGCCGTCTCACGGGTGCGCCGGCCGAGGAGCGGGAGCGAAAAGCCCCGGGCGGCGGGCGGAGCGGACCAGGGGGCCGCATCGACGTCCGCGCCCGACATGTCTCGCGTCTCTCGGGCACACCTATCGTCATCCATTCTGCGGGATGCCGAAGAGGCGCGCGGCCGAGATCTTCCGCCGGTGGCGCGCTACGCACGCTACCCCCTCCGCCGCCCGCCGCCCACCTGCCCGCCCCAAGTGGCCCGGATCGTGGACCGGCGGCCCGCCGTGCCACGGTTCACAAGTCAGGGGCGTGGGGCACTATGACGGAGTGGCAGCCGCACGGTCGTCCGCACGATCCCACGATCCTGCCGGGCCGCTCCGCCGAGCGGGCCGGACGGTGGGGCGCGCCCTGCATCTGCCGTTCACGGGCACGGCCCGCGGCATCCGCAAGGCGACGCACGCGCACGGCGCGGGCGAGTCGGGCCTCGGGAAACTGATCGAGCTGCACGCCGTGAACGGCGCCGGCGACGTCATGATCACGGTCGCGCTCGCCTCCACGGTGTTCTTCTCCGTACCGACGGACGAGGCGCGTGGCCGGGTGGCGCTGTACCTGGGCATCACGATGCTCCCGTTCACCCTGCTGGCCCCGGTGGTCGGCCCGCTCCTGGACCGCCTGCCGCACGGGCGGCGCGCGGCGATGGCCGCGGCGATGTGGACCCGGGCGGTCCTCGCGATCACGATGTCGGGCGCGGTGGCCACCGGCGGCCTGGAGCTGTACCCGGCGGCGCTGGGCGTGCTGGTGGCGTCGAAGGCGTACGGGGTCGTCCGCAGCGCGGTCGTGCCACGGCTGCTTCCGCCCGGCTTCTCGCTGGTCAAGGCCAACTCCCGGGTCACCCTCGCGGGCCTCCTCGCGACCGGGATCGCGGCGCCGATCGGTGCGGGGCTCCAGCAGATCGGGCCGCCGTACCCGCTGTACGGGGCGTGCGCGCTCTTCCTGCTGGGCGGGTACTGGGCGTTCCGGATGCCGCACAAGGTCGACTCCGCGAAGGGCGAGCGGCGGGTGCACCTGCTGACCCACGGCGAGAAGAAGCCGAGCCTGCGGACGGTGGGGCCCTCGGTGCTGCACGGGCTCCAGGCGAACGCGGCGCAGCGGATGCTCTCCGGGTTCCTGATCTTCTTCCTGGCGTTCCTGCTGCGCGAGCATCCGCTGTCGGGGCAGAGCGCGGCCGTGTCGCTGGCGATGGTGGCGGTGGCGGCGGGCGTCGGGAACGCGTGCGGGACGGCGGTCGGCTCGCTCCTGAAGGAACGCGGCCACGCTCCCGAGGTGATCATCGCCACGATGATCACCACGGTGTGCGGGGCGGCGGTCCTGGCGGCGGTGTTCTTCGGCGGGCTGATGGTGGCGGTGCTCGGGGCGGTGGCGGGCCTGACGCAGGCCCTGTCGAAGCTGTCGCTGGACGCGCTGATCCAGCGGGACGTGCCGGAGGTCGTACGGACGTCGGCCTTCGCCCGTTCGGAGACGCTGCTGCAGATGGCCTGGGTGGTGGGCGGCGCGATCGGCATCTCGCTGCCGCTGAGCGGCCCCATGGGCATGTCGGTCGCCGCGGGCATCCTCGGCCTCGGCGCGCTCCTCGCGGTCCGGGGCCTCGTGGGCGCGGCCCGGGCGGAGACCCGGCGCAAGGCGGAGACCACGGGGGCGTAGCGCCCCGCGCCGGAGGTGGGCGCGGACGGGCCACGCCCGTGAGGGGAAAACGCGGCGCGCCGCACCCCCGCGTGGCGGAGTTCCGTGCGCCCGATAGCCTTCGGGCCATGACCGTTGCGTTCTTCACCGGCTCGCGCCGCCGGGCCGCCGCCCTCGGGGCCGTCTCCGCCGGGCTCCTCGTCCTCACCGCCTGCGGCGACAAGCCGACTCCGCTCGCGACCCTGACGGTCGGGACCGAGTCCATCCACTCCGAGGCCGCCTGCTACAACGACGGCGACGCCATCAAGGAGTCGCAGATCCAGCAGTGCCTCAACAAGAAGGCCGAGAAGTCCCTCACGGTCGCCGCGGACGACAAGATCCGCTTCGGCGTCGACCCCGAGATCGCCGAGAAGGGCTGGACCATCTTCCTCGGTGGCCAGAACGCCGAGCCGGAGCCGTACAAGAAGACCTACCGGACCATCCCGGCCAGCGCCTTCTTCTCCTCGCAGACCGGCGAGGCGACCAACCAGACCCAGATCACCATCGTCGAGAACGACGGCAAGAAGCTGACCGGCATCTGGCACTTCGAGCTGAAGAAGGACTCCTGATCCTCCGGTGACCTTCCGGACCCTGATCGTGACGGCCGTGGCGGCGGAGGCGGACTCCGTCGCACGCGGCCTTCGCCACGACGGCCACGACGGCCGGCACGACCACCTCGGCCGTGACGGTCACGACAAAAGCCACGGTCCGGGTCAGGGGGCCGGGATCGCGCTCCCCGGCGGGCACGTCGACCTGCTCGTCGGTGGCGTCGGGCCCGCCTCCGCCGCCGCCGCGACCGCCACCGCCCTCGCGCGGGCGAGCGCCCCCTACGGCCTCGTCGTCTCCGCCGGGATCGCCGGCGGCTTCCAGCCCCACGCGCCGATCGGCTCCGTCGTCGTCTCCGACGCGATCGTCTCCGCCGACCTCGGCGCCCAGACCCCCGACGGCTATCTGACCGTCGAGGAACTCGGCTTCGGCCGGTCCGTCCACCGCGTGGACAGCCGGCTGACCCTGCGGGTCTCCCGCGGCCTCGGCCGACAGGCCCACACCGTCGCGCCCGTCCTCACCGTCTCCACCGTCACCGGCACCGCCGAGCGCGCCGCCGAGCTGGCGGCCAGGCACCCCGGCGCCGCCGCCGAGGCCATGGAGGGCTTCGGCGTCGCCGAGGCCGCCGCCGCCCACGGCGTACCCGTGGTCGAGATCCGGGCCGTCTCCAACGCCGTCGGCCCCCGCGACCGCGCCGCCTGGCGCATCGGCGAGGCCCTGGACGCGCTGCGGTCCACGTTCCAGCTGCTCAGCCACTCCGTCCTCGTGGAGCCGACGTGCGAAAACTGAAGATCGCGTACTCGCCCTGCCCGAACGACACCTTCGTCTTCGACGCCTGGGCCCACGACCGCGTCCCCGGCGCGCCCCGCCTCGACGTGACGTTCGCCGACATCGACCTCACCAACGGCTGGGCGGAGCACGGCACGGCCGAGTACGACGTCCTGAAGGTCTCGTACGCCGTCCTGCCCTGGGTCCTCGACGAGTACGCCCTGCTGCCCTGCGGCGGCGCGCTGGGGCGCGGCTGCGGCCCCCTGGTGCTCACGCGGGAGCCCGGCGTGGACCTCACCGGGAAGACGGTCGCGGTGCCGAGCGAGCGCTCGACCGCGTACCTGCTCTTCCGGCTGTGGGCGGCCGACGTCGTCCCGGGAGGCGTCGGGAACGTCGTCGTCATGCCGTTCCACGAGATCATGCCCGCCGTGCGGGACGGGAAGGTCGACGCGGGGCTCGTCATCCACGAGGCCCGCTTCACCTACCAGAACTACGATCTGCACGCCCTCGCCGACATGGGCGCCCACTGGGAGGACACCACCGGCCTCCCGATCCCGCTCGGCGCGATCGTCGCCCGCCGCTCGCTCGGCCCGGCGGTGCTGCGGAGCATCGCCGAAGCGGCCCGTACGTCGGTCCGGATGGCCTGGGACGACCCGGAGGTCTCGCGGCCGTACGTACGTGAGCACGCACAGGAGATGGACCCGAAGGTGGCCGATCAGCACATCGGTCTCTACGTCAACGAGTTCACGGCCGATCTCGGCGAGGCCGGCTACGCGGCCGTGCGCGGACTGCTCACACGCGCGGCGGCCGAGGGGCTGGTACCGCCCCTCGGCCCGGACGCGCTGTCGTTCCCGTAAGCCTCGTCGGGCTTATACGTCGAGCTGGTCCGCGACCGCCCGCAGCAGGCCCGCGATCTTCGCGCCCTGCGCCTTGTCGGGGTAACGGCCGCGCTCCAGCATCGGCGTGATGTTCTCCAGGAGCGTCGTCAGGTCCTGCACGATGGACGCCAGTTCGTCGGGCTTACGGCGCTGCGCCGCGGCGACGGACGGGGTCGGGTCGAGGACCGTCACGGAGAGCGCCTGGTCACCGCGCTGGCCCGCGACCACCCCGAACTCCACGCGCTGCCCCGGCTTGAGGGCGTCGACTCCGGCAGGGAGCACCGACGAGTGGACGAAGACGTCGCCGCCGTCGTCCCGGGAGAGAAAGCCGAAGCCCTTCTCGCTGTTGAACCACTTGACCTTGCCGGTAGGCACGTCTGTCCTCGTCCTCGTACTCGATGGAATGCGCCGGGAATCCGGCTCTGGAGAGCAATACAGCAGGTCGCGTGACCTGCCGCACCAAGGCTAATGGGCTTCGGGCTGGTGACAAGACGTCGCCGGTCTGTTCCTGGCGCCTGGGAACTACCCTGGCCGAATGCGTAGTGAAACCCCTTCGGCCGCGCCGGTCGACGACAGCGCTCCGGGTGACGGTCTCGTCCGGGCCGGTGCGATCGTCTTCATCATCGGCGCGGTGGCCACGCTCGTCACGGTCGCGCCGCTCTTCCTCGGCACCGACCCGTTCCCGCCGATCGCGTACGGCGTCTGCATGCTGATGGGCGTCGGTTTCCTGGTCGCGGGTGCCGGTGTGCTGCGCTCGATCGCCGCCCAGCGCCGCCAGGCGAAGACCGTGACGGTCGGCGGGAACTAGCCCCGGTACGCCTCCCACCAGGCACGGAACTCCGTCAGGTCCCGCAGGACGACGTCCGCGCCCGCCGCGCGGAGCTCTTCCTCGTCGCACGGTCCGGTCGTCACGGCCACCGACAGGGCGCCCGCGTGCGCGGCGCCGCGTACGTCGCCTGTGTGGTCGCCGACGTACACGCCCGCGCCGTGCTCGCGCAGGGCCTCCGCCTTGCCCTCGGCCCAGAGTCCGCCGATGACGGCGTCGGGGTCGATGCCGAGGTGGGAGAGGTGCAGCTTGGCGTGCGGCTCGTTCTTGGCGGTGACGACGATCGTCCGGCCGCCGGCCTCCTGAACGGCTTGAATCGCATCCCTGGCGCCGGGCAGCGCGAGCGAGGGCTCGATCGCGTACGTCGGGTAGAGCGCGCGGTACTGGGTGACCCGCTCCGCGACCTCCGCCGCCGGGAACCAGTGCGCGAGCTCGTGCTCCAGCGGCGGGCCGAGGCGGGAGACGGCGAGGTCGGCGTCGATCGGGACGCCGACCTGCGCGGAGAAGGCCAGGTACGTGGCCTTGATGCCGGGCCGGGAGTCGATCAGGGTCATGTCGAGGTCGAAGCCGACGGTGAGCGGGAGTCGCGGCGGAGTCATGAGGGACATTGTGCCCACATGTTCGAATCAGGCCCCTGCTTAGACTGAGCCAAGCCTTACCGAACCAGCCATGCACCTTCCGATGGGCCTCGATGACCGCCGCTCTCCGTTCCAGACGCGTTCTGGCCACCGCCGTCGCCGTCGTCGCCCTTCTCGTCGCGATCCTGCTGAGCCTCGCCGTGGGCGCCCGGGGCATCGCCCCGTCCACGGTCCTCGACGCGCTGCTGCACGGCGGGACGAGCGACGACGCCGAGGTCGTACGTCAGATGCGGGTGCCCCGGACCCTGATCGGCCTGATGGTCGGCGCCGCGCTCGCGCTGGCCGGTACGGCCCTGCAGGGCATCACCCGCAACCCGATCGCCGACCCCGGCATCCTCGGCATCAGCCAGGGCGCCTCGGTGGGCGTGGTCATGGCGATCGCCTTCGCGGGGGTGCACACGCTCACGGGGTACGTGTGGTTCGGCTTCGTGGGCGCGGCCCTGGCGGCGGTCGCGGCGTACGCGATCGCGGCGAGCGGGCGGGGCGGGGCGACGCCGGTGAAGCTGGCGCTCGGCGGCGCCGCGATCAACGCGCTGCTGCTGTCGGTGACGACCGGGATCCTCACGATGAAGGCTTCGGCGCTCGACGAGTTCCGGTTCTGGCAGATCGGCTCGCTGGACGGCCGGGACGCCGAGGTCGTCGGCCAGATCTGGCCGTTCCTGCTGGTCGGCGCGGTGCTGGTGGTCTCCGTGGCCCGAGGCCTGGACGCGCTCGCGCTCGGCGAGGACGTGGCGAAGGGGCTCGGTCAGCGGGTCGCGACGGTACGGATCGTGGGCGGGATCGGGGCGACCGTGCTGACGGGGGCGGCGGTGGCGGCGGCCGGCCCGCTGGCGTTCGTCGGCCTCGCGGTGCCGCACATCGCCCGCGCGATCGTGGGCGGCGACCACCGCTGGGTGCTGCCGATGGCGGCGCTGGTGGGCCCCGTGATGCTGCTGGTGTCGGACGTGATCGGCCGGATCCTCTTCCCGCCGGGCGAGGTCCCGGCGGGGGTGATGACGGCGCTCATCGGGGTGCCGTTCCTGGTGACGCTGGTGCGGCGGAAGGCGGTGCCGGCATGACGACGGCGTCTGTACGGCCTGCTGGGTACGGAGTCGTGCGCACCGGGAGCGGATCGTTCCTGCTGCACCGGCGCTCGGCGGTGGTGGCCGTGGGCCTGGTGCTGGTGCTGGCGTCCGTCTCGGTCGCGTACCTCTGTGTCGGCGAGAAGTTCGTCGCACCGGGCGAGGTCCTGAAGGTGCTGCTTGGGCAGGACTCGCGCTCGGCGTTCGTCGTCGAGGAGCTGCGGATGCCGCGGCTCGCGGTCGGACTGATGGTCGGCGCCGCGTTCGGGGTCGCGGGCGCCCTGATCCAGACCGTCGCCCGCAACCCGCTCGCCAGCCCCGACATCATCGGCATCAGCCAGGGCGCGGGGGCGCTGACGGTCGGCGCGATGACCTTCGGCCTCACCTCGTACACCGTCCTGCCGTACCTCTCGATCGTCGGCGGGATCGCCGCCGCCGCGCTCGTGTACGTCTTCGCCTGGCGCGGCGGGCTGCACGCGACGCGGTTCGTGCTCATCGGCATCGGGTTCGCGATCGCGCTGCGGTCGCTGATCACGCTGTTCATGACCAAGGGCGACTACCTGGTCGCCCAGCAGGCCCAGATCTGGATGACCGGCTCGCTCAACGGGCGGGGCTGGGACGAGGCGGCGCCGATCCGCTGGACGCTGATCGCGCTGCTGCCGGCGATCCTGTGGGCGGCGCGGGCGCAGCGGAGCGTGTCGTTGGACGACGACACCGCGACGGCGCTGGGCGTCTCGCTGGGGCGGGTCCGGCTCGGGCTCGTCCTCGTGGGCGTGGTCCTGGCGTCGGTGGCGACGGGGGTGGCCGGTCCGGTGGACTTCGTGGCGCTGCTCGCGCCGCAGATCGCCCGGCGGATGACCCGTACCGCCCAGATCCCGCTGCTCTGCTCGGCGCTGATGGGGGCGTTCGTCGTGGTCCTCGCGGACCTGCTGGGCAGGCGGCTGTTCTCGCCGACCGAACTGCCGGTGGGCGTCCTGACGGCGGCGGTGGGCGCCCCGTACCTGATCTGGCTCATCGTCCGGAGCCGAAGCGTGGGAGGAACAACGTCGTGAGTCGGCTGACGGCGCGGGCACTGACCCTCGCGTACGAGGACCGTACGGTCGTGGAGGAGCTGGACCTCGCCGTCCCGGACGGGAAGGTGACGGTGATCGTCGGCCCGAACGCGTGCGGGAAGTCGACGACGCTGCGGGCGCTCGGGCGGCTGCTGAAGCCGGCGGGCGGTGCGGTGCTGCTGGACGGGGAGTCGCTGGCGAAGCTGCCGACGAAGCGGATCGCGCAGTCGATCGGGCTGCTGCCTCAGACGCCGGTGGCGCCGGAGGCGATCACGGTCGCCGACCTGGTGTCGCGGGGGCGCCAGCCGCACCAGGCGTGGTGGAAGCAGTGGTCGGAGGCGGACGAGCGGGCGGTCCTGGAGGCGATGGAGCGCACGGACGTCGCCGCGCTCGCCGACCGGTCGGTGGACGAGCTGTCGGGCGGTCAGCGGCAGCGGGTCTGGATCGCGATGGCCCTCGCGCAGGAGACGGACCTGCTGCTGCTCGACGAGCCGACGACGTACCTGGACATCGCCCACCAGGTGGAGGTCCTCGACCTGGTCCGCCGCCTGAACGTGACACGGGGCCGCACGGTCGTGGTCGTCCTCCACGACCTGAACCAGGCGGCGCGGTACGCCGACCACCTCGTCGCGATGAAGGGCGGCCGGGTGGTGGCCTCGGGCCCGCCGTCGGAGGTCGTGACGGCCGACCTGGTCCGCGACGTCTTCGGCCTGGAGTCGGTGATCGTCCCGGACCCCGTGACGGGCTCACCTCTGGTGGTGCCGGGGGCGCCGTGGGCGGGAGTGCGCGTGGCCACCCACGAGGGGAGCGCCTGACGGGGCTGCGGGGGTCCTACGCGGCGCGGCGGGATCGCCAGAGGAGGAAGGCCGCGGAGGCGAGCGCCGCCGCCTTCAGGGTCCATGGCCAGGTCTCCGAGAGCGCCGCGCCCATCGCCTCGCCGCCCGCCGCGACCGGGTCCCCCCAGCGGCCCTGCACCCGCCCCCACAGCCAGACCGCGCCGCCCGTGGCCGCGAGGGCCGGGAGGATGACGACCGCCCATCGGGTCTCCGTACGGGAGAGGCGGCGCGAGGCGTAGGCCAGGAGCCAGCCGAAGGCCAGGGCCAGGAGGTTGCCGAAGATCGCGCCGCCGAGCAGGAGGAGCGCCGCCAGCACGACGACGGGGCTGCCCAGGCGGAAACCTCCCTCCACCGGCTGGTCGCCGCCGCCCCGGCGCAGGACCCGCCGCCACAGCGGCGCCCTTTCCCTCGCCTGCTCCTCGGACGCTTCCGGGCCCCCGGCCTCCTCGTCCTCCTCGTCCACCGGCGGCTTCAGCAGCTCCGGGATCTCCACCCCGCCCCGGAAGCCCGGCACAAGCTCGTCCCCCGGCAGCGACTCCTCGACCTCCTCGTCCAGCCGCCACCAGTCCGGGTCCGTGTCCGCCGCGCCGACCTCGTCCGTACCCGCCAGGTGCGGGGGCGTCGGCCAGGCCTCGGCCGCAGATTCCTTGCGCGGCCTCGGTACCGGCCTCTTCCTGCGCAGGCGCCCCCTCTGCCGCGGCACCTCCGCCGCCGGCGCGCCCCCCGCCGCCCGGTCCACCACCTCGTCCGGGGAGCCCAGCGCGTCGAGGATGCCGCGTATGGCCGCCGGACTCTCCTGGCCGAACGTGGCGCGCCGACGGTCGATCTCGCCGCGCAGCGACGACACGAGCTTCATGCGGTCCCCCGACGGCAGCTGTCGTTGCTGCGCCAGATCCCCCACCCGGCTCAGATAGTCGAAGACCAACTGGTCGCTCTCGATCCCCACAGTCCCCTCCACGGCCGGTACGCCCCGACGTTAGCGCCCGCGCAGGGGCTAACGTGGTCCGGATGGGGATCGGTGAGCTCGATCGGGAGGCGTACGTGCCCGGAGGAACTGACGCCGCCGCTGCGCCGCGCACGCTCGCGGAGGCGCTGCGCGCGCGGGGCGACGAGGGGCTCGCCGCGCTGCTGCGCGCGCGCCCGGACCTGCTCTCCCCCGTACCGAACGACCTGACCCAGCTCGCCACCCGCGCCGGCACCCGCGGCTCCGTCGTCCGCGCGCTCGAACGGCTCGACCGGTTCACCCTCCAGACCGCCGAGGCGCTCGCCGTCGCCCCGGACCCCGCCCCGTACGCCGTCCTCCTCGCCCTCCTCACCGGCGACGACGGCGACCCGGACATCGAGGCCGCCCTGCCCCGTGCGGTGGAGGCGCTGCGCGAACAGGCCCTGGTCTGGGGCGAGGACGACCGGCTGCGGCTCGTACGGACCGCGCGCGAGCTGCTCGCGCCGTCCCCGCAGCACCCCTCCCCGACCGGCCTCGGGCCGACCGTCTCCGAGGCGACCGCCGGCATGTCGCCGGGCCGGATCCAGGAGATCATCGCCGCCGCCGGGCTGCCCGCGACCCACGACCCGGTCTCGGCGGTCGCCGCTCTCACGGAGCTGTTCACCGACCGGGACCGGATGGGCGCGCTGCTCGACACGGCTCCGCCGGACGCGCTCGCCGTGCTCGACCGGCTGGTGTGGGGGCCGCCGTACGGCGAGGTGACGGCCAACCCCGCCCCGCCCGTCCAGTGGCTGCGCGACCGCGGCCTGCTGCTGCCCGCCTCGCCCCGTACGGTCGTCCTGCCCCGGGAGGCGGCGCTGCATCTGCGCGGCGGCCGGGCGCACCGTTCGCCGGAGCCGCACCCGCCCGAGCTGACGGTCCTGCGCGAGTACCGCCCCCAGGTTGTGGACAACGCGGCGGCCGGCCAGGCCTACGCGGCGCTCGCGACGGTCGAGGAGCTGCTGAAGAGCTGGGACCAGGGCGGCCCCGCCGTGCTCCGCGCGGGCGGCCTGTCCGTACGGGACCTCAAGCGGACCGCCGTCGCGCTGGACGTGGCCGAGCCGGTCGCGGCGTTCTGGCTGGAGCTGGCCTACGGGGCCGGGCTGCTGGCCTCGGACGGCGAGGCGGACGAGCGGTACGCGCCGACGCCCGCGTACGACGACTGGCTCGACCTGCCGCCCGCCGAGCGCTGGGCCCGCCTCGCCACGGCCTGGCTCATGGGAACGCGTACCGCCGGCCTCGTCGGCGGACAGGACACCAAGGGCCGCACGCTCTCGGCCCTCGGCCCGGACCTCGACCGAGGCGCGGCCCCGGAGGTACGGCGCCGCGTCCTGACCCTCCAGGCGACCCTGCCGCCGGGCGCGGCGGCGGCCCCGGAGGCGCTGCTGGCGCGGCTGCGGTGGGAGCGGCCGTTGCGCGGCGGCGGCCCGGCGAGGGCCTCGAACCCGCCGTCCGGCCCCGGCACGGCGACGGGCACGGGGACCGGCGCGAGCGCCGGCCCCACGAGCGCGAGCCCCGCCACGGGCTCCAGCACCGCGTACGGCTCCGGTACGGGCGGCCCGTCCCCCACCGATCTGCGCTCCCGGATCGCCCTCTGGACCCTCGGCGAGGCCGAGATGCTCGGGATCACCGGGCGCGGCGCCCTCGCCTCGCCCGCGAGGGCGCTGCTCAACCTGCCCCTCGCCGAGGCGGCCCCTGAGCCGGTCGCGGAGCACGGGGTCGAGCTGTCCGTCGCCGCCTCACGGGCCGCGACCCTGCTCGCCCCGCTGCTCCCGGAGGCCGTCGACCACGTCCTTCTCCAGGCCGACCTCACCGCGGTCGCGCCGGGGCCGCTGCGGCGGCCGCTCGCCGACACCCTCTCCGTACTCGCGGACGTGGAGTCGAAGGGTGGTGCGACCGTCTACCGGTTCACGCCCGGTTCGGTGCGGCGCGCGCTCGACGCCGGACGCAGCGCGTCCGACCTGCACGACTTCCTGACCGCCCACTCCCGTACGCCGGTGCCGCAACCCCTCTCGTACCTGATCGACGACGTGGCGCGCAGGCACGGCCACCTCCGGATCGGCGCCGCGTCCGCGTACGTGCGCTGCGACGACGACGCGGTCCTCGGCGAGATCCTGGCCGACAAGCGGTCCGCGTCGCTGCGGCTGCGCCGCCTCGCGCCGACGGTGCTCGCCGCGCAGACGGACCCGGCGGCGCTGCTCGACGGGCTGCGGTCGATGGGGTACGCCCCGGCCGCCGAGTCCGCCGCCGGAGACGTCCTGATCACCCGCGCCGACGCGTACCGCACCGGCGCCCGCACCGCGCCCGCACCCGTCCCCGAGGGCCCGCCCGCCCCGGACGCGACCCTGCTCGGCGCAGCGGTCCGGGCGATCCGGGCGGGCGACCTGGCCGCGACGGCCGTCCGCAAGGAGCGCCCCGAGACCGCGGAGGCCCCGGCCCGGGCCGCCGGTGAGCTCCCCCGCACCTCCCCCGCCGAGACCCTGGCCACGGTCCAGGCCGCCGCGATGACCGGCACGGCCGTCTGGATCGGCTATGTCAACGCCGAGGGCGCGGCCAGCCAGCGCGTGATCGCCCCCGTCCGCGTGGAGGGCGGCTTCGTCACGGGCTACGACCACACGGCCGACGAGGTCCGCACCTACCCCCTCCACCGCATCACGGGCGTCGCGGAACTGGCGGACGACCAGGTCTGACCCGCTTCAGGCGCACCTTCGCCGCCGGTCAGGCACACTGGACGTTTGGCTGGTGCGAAGGGATGTACGTACGTGAACGGACCACTCATCGTCCAGAGCGACAAGACGTTGCTCCTGGAGGTCGACCACGAGCAGGCCGAGGCCTGCCGACGGGCCATCGCGCCGTTCGCGGAGCTGGAGCGGGCGCCCGAGCACATCCACACGTACCGGGTGACGCCGCTCGGACTGTGGAACGCCCGGGCCGCCGGGCATGACGCCGAGCAGGTCGTCGACGCGCTCGTCGAG
Organism: Streptomyces sp. NPDC054975; assembly: GCF_053609105.1. NCBI lineage: Bacteria > Bacillati > Actinomycetota > Actinomycetes > Kitasatosporales > Streptomycetaceae > Streptomyces > Streptomyces sp. NPDC054975. The sequence continues at coordinate 165,428 of NZ_JBSGWV010000002.1, read as the reverse complement.
TTCTCGCGGTACCCCGTGCCGCACGCGCTGCTCGTGGACGTCGCCGAGACGATGGCGCGGTACGGCCGGCTCACGCTCTCCAAGCACCCCACCCACGGGCTCGTCCTGACCAGCACCGACCGGCCCGTCCTGGAGGAGATCCTCCGGTCGAAGAAGGTGCAGCCGCTCGTCGGCACCCGGATCGACCAGGACACCGTCGCCGTGCACCCCTCCGAGCGCGGGCAGATCAAGCAGACCCTGCTGAAGCTGGGCTGGCCGGCCGAGGACCTCGCCGGGTACGTGGACGGCGAGGCCCACCCGATCGAGCTCGCCGAGGACGGCTGGGCCCTGCGCCCGTACCAGAAGCAGGCCGTCGAAGGCTTCTGGCACGGCGGCTCCGGTGTCGTCGTGCTGCCCTGCGGCGCCGGCAAGACGCTGGTCGGAGCCGGTGCGATGGCGCAGGCCAAGGCCACCACGCTGATCCTCGTGACCAACACCGTCTCCGCGCGGCAGTGGAAGCACGAGCTGGTGAAGCGGACCTCGCTGACCGAGGACGAGATCGGTGAGTACAGCGGTACGAAGAAGGAGATCCGTCCGGTCACCATCGCCACGTACCAGGTGCTGACGACCAAGCGGAAGGGGATCTACCCCCACCTGGAGCTCTTCGACTCCCGCGACTGGGGCCTCATCGTCTACGACGAGGTGCACCTGCTGCCCGCGCCCGTCTTCAAGTTCACCGCCGATCTGCAGGCCCGGCGGCGGCTCGGGCTCACGGCGACGCTCGTGCGCGAGGACGGCCGCGAGTCCGACGTCTTCTCGCTCATCGGCCCGAAGCGCTTCGACGCGCCGTGGAAGGAGATCGAGGCGCAGGGGTACATCGCGCCCGCCGACTGCGTCGAGGTACGGGTCAACCTCACCGACTCCGAGCGGCTCGCGTACGCGACCGCCGAGCAGGAGGAGAAGTACCGCTTCTGCGCCACGACGGCCACGAAGCGGAAGGTGACCGAGGCGCTCGTACGGAAGTTCGCCGGGCAGCAGATCCTCGTCATCGGCCAGTACATCGACCAGCTGGACGAGCTCGGCGAGCATCTCGACGCGCCCGTCATCAAGGGCGAGACGTCGAACGCGCAGCGCGAGAAGCTCTTCGACGCGTTCCGCAACGGCGAGATCAGCGTCCTCGTCGTCTCGAAGGTCGCGAACTTCTCCATCGACCTGCCCGAGGCCACGGTCGCCATCCAGGTCTCCGGCACGTTCGGCTCCCGGCAGGAGGAGGCCCAGCGGCTCGGGCGCGTGCTCCGGCCGAAGGCCGACGGGCACCAGGCGCACTTCTACTCGGTCGTCGCGCGCGACACGATCGACCAGGACTTCGCGGCCCACCGCCAGCGGTTCCTGGCCGAGCAGGGGTACGCGTACCGGATCGTCGACGCGGACGAGCTGATGGCGGGCGAGGAGCCGGTCGGCTGACCGGATGTCCGAAGGCCCGGTCCGTTGTCACGGACCGGGCCTTCGGACGCGGCCGTCAGGCGGCCGGGTTCAGGACCAGCTTCGCCTGGTGGTTCGCGGCGTTCGGGTCGAACGGGAACGAGGTGCCGTACGGCGGCTTCAGCGTGATCGCGCCCTTCGCACCGGTCACGACGGTGTCGACCCGCAGGTCGAAGCCGAACGTCACGGTCTGCTTCTCGGCCACCCACATCGGGAGCTGGCAGACGTAGCGCGGCGCGCCGGTGCGCACCTCGCTCTCCCACCAGCCGCCGTCCGCGGTGCGCGGCTCGCAGGCGTCCGGCACGGTGGTGGCGGTGGCGCCCCGCGGGATCGCCACCTCCACCGAGCCGACCGGGTCGCCGGAGCCGAGGTTGGCGACCCAGGCCGGGCCGCGGTTACGGAAGGTCACGTCGGCACGCACGGTCTCGCCGGCGGCGGCGGTGTACCGCCCGCCCCGGACCGCGAAGTCCGCGGTGTTGGTCGCGGTGATCTGGGCGACCCAGCCGTTGTTCCCCGGCTCCAGGTCCGTGACGCCGCCGCGGGCGTTGGCGCCGATGTCGATGCGCTCGCCGAGCGCGTACGGGGCGACCTTCGCCTGCAGCGCCGACGGCAGGGTGAACGAGCCGCCCGGCGCGACGACGTCGTCGAACGCGCACTCCACCTTGGTGAGCGGCTCGCCCTCGCCCAGCGGGGTGCTGGTGCACTGCGGGGCGACGGCGCCGAGCTCCAGGCCGCGGGTGACGTAGAAGTACACGTCGACGCCGTTCGCCGGCTCGTTGCCGTTGTTGACGACGGAGAACGGCACCTGCACGGTGCTGCCCGGCGCGACGCCGGTCACCGGTGCGGGCTGGTTCAGCACGAGGTCGGGGCCGGAGGCGACCCGGATCGTGGTCGTGCTCCCGGGCGCGACCATGGTGCCGTAGCTGGTCGTCGCCGTCGCCTCGTACGTGATCTGGCCGGTGGCGCCGCTCTCGGCGCCCACGGCGGCGCGGACCTTCACCTCCACCGGGGCCTCGCCGGTCAGCGGCACCTCGGGGAAGGAACAGACGGCGGTGGTGCCGGTCGGGGCGCAGTTCTCCGGCCAGGTGACGTCGGCGACGCCGGTCAGCCCGGAGACGTCGACGGTGAGCTTGCCGTCGGTCACCTGGTAGTTGGCGTTGTCGTGGTACAGGCCGAGGGCGACGGTGGTGTCCTTGGCCTGCTGGCCGTCGACGGCCTTGGGCAGCGCGAGCTCCCAGGGCGACACGATCCACAGCTGGTCGCTGGAGGCTGCGGCGGGCCCGGCGGCCATGCCGACCGTGACCAGGCCGGCCGCGGTGACGCTCGCGGCGAGCCGCGCGACGCGGCCGGCGGAAAGCTTTCTCATGATCTCCTGTGTTCCTCACTGCTCCGGGGGAGTGCGGTGCGAACAGGAGACCGACACGGGCGAGGAATAGTTGTACGGGGCCGGTGCTCAGTCGCCTCGCGCCGCGTACACGGGGCGCGGGTCGCGTACGCCGGCCTCGCGCGGGCCGTGTTCGCCGAGCAGGACGACGCTCACGGCGGCGCCGCCGTAGGCGCGTATCGCGCGGAGCGCGAGGCCGAGACGGTGGGAACGGGGGAGGCCGGGGTTCAGGGTCGCTGTGGTCATGACTCCATGATGGATTTCGGACATTCCGAACACATCGGCCCCGGGGTGGAACCCGGGTCCCTCTCGGGTCGGACCCCGTCCCCTACGGGTCGTCCTCATGTGCCCCGCACGCGAAAACCATTCGCCCCTGGCCGTACGCGGAAGTTACACTCTCCGACTTCCCCGCCTCCCCTCGTGGAGCGCCGCCGACCGGTCGGAAACCGGCGGCCGCCCTGTCATGCACGCGCATCTGGAGGCTTCCGCATGTCCTCGTCCGACCCGCTCGCGCGCGAGCGCGCCCATCTCGCCGACTCGCGTGCCGCCCTGCGCGCGATGCGCGAGGACGTCGAGGCGCTCGACATCAAGGACGTCACCGCGAACTGGGTCAACGCCGCCGTCCTCGGCCGCCAGATCGAGGAGCGGATCAAGGCGCTCGCCGACCTCTCCCACACGCCCCTCTTCTTCGGGCGGCTCGACTACCTGCACTCCACGCAGGAGGGGCAACCCGCCGCCGGAGGCGGCTCGATCGGCACTGTCTACATCGGGCGTCGGCACGTCCACGACGCCGACGGCGACCCCATGGTCATCGACTGGCGCGCGCCCGTCTCCCAGCCCTTCTACCGGGCGTCCAGGAAGGACCCGCAGGACGTCGGCCTTCGCCGCCGGTTCGGTTACACGGGCGGTGACCTCACCGCGTACGAGGACGAGCACCTCTCCGACCCCGAAGAGCTGGAGAAGACCAGCAAGCTGCTCCAGGCCGAGATCGAGCGGCCGCGCGTCGGGCCGATGCGGGACATCGTCGCCACCATCCAGCCCGAGCAGGACGAGATCGTACGGTCCGGGCTCTCCGGCACGGTCTGTGTGCAGGGCGGACCCGGCACCGGAAAGACGGCCGTCGGCCTGCACCGGGTCGCGTACCTCCTCTACGCGCACCGGGAGCGGCTCGCCCGCACCGGCACGCTCGTCATCGGGCCGAACCGGTCCTTCCTCCACTACATCGAGCAGGTCCTGCCCGCCCTCGGCGAGTTGGAGGTGCAGCAGGCGACCGTCGACGATCTCGTCGCGCACGTCGAGGTCCGGGGTACGGACGAGGCGGCGACGGCGCTCGTGAAGGGGGACGCGCGGATGGCGGAGGTGCTGCGGCGGGCGGTGCGCGCGCACGTCACCCTGCCGACGGAGCCGCTGGTCGTGGTGCGCGGCTCACGCCGCTGGCGCGTCCCGGCGTACGAACTGGAGGAGATCGTCCGCGAGTTGCTCGACCGCGACATCCGCTACGGCGCCGCCCGCGACGCCCTCCCGCAGCGCATCGCCCACACCGTCCTCGTCCGCATGGAGCAGGCGGGCGAGGCACCCGACGACCGGGTGCAGGACGCGGTGGCCCGCAACGCGGCCGTGAAGGCGGTCGTCAAGACGCTCTGGCCGCCGGTCGACCCGGCGAAGCTGGTGCTGCGGCTGCTGAGCGACGCCGACTTCCTCGCCGAGCACGCGGCCGGAGTCCTGACCGACGACGAGCAGAAGCTGCTGCTGTGGGCGAAGCCCGCGCGGTCGGTGAAATCGGCGAAGTGGTCGGCGGCGGACGCCGTCCTGATCGACGAGGCGAAGGACCTCGTGGAGCGTACGCACTCGCTCGGGCACGTGGTCCTGGACGAGGCGCAGGATCTTTCCCCGATGCAGTACCGGGCCGTCGGCCGCCGGTGCACCACGGGTTCGGCGACGATCCTCGGCGACCTGGCGCAGGGCACCACGCCCTGGGCGACCGGGAGTTGGCCGGAGGCCCTCGGGCACCTGGGCAAGCCGGAGGCCGTCGTGGAGGAGCTGACCGCCGGTTTCCGTGTGCCGCGCGAGGTCATCGCGTACGCGTCGAGGCTGCTGCCGCACATGTCCCCGGGGCTCGCGGCCGTCGAGTCGGTCCGGGAGAACCCGGGCTCGCTGTCGATCCGCCACCGCGAGCCGCGGGACCTGGACGCGGGCGTCGTCGCCGCCTGCCTGGAGGCCCTGGAGCACGAGGGCTCCATCGGCCTGATCGCCGCCGACGCGCGGATCGCGCCGCTCGCCGAGGCGCTGACCGGCGCCGGTCTCGCGTACCTCTCCCCGGGCGAGGAGACGACGGCCGAGTCCCGGCTGACACTCGTCCCCGCCTCCCTCGCCAAGGGCCTGGAGTACGACTACGTGGTCCTGGACGACCCGGCCGCCGTCGTGGACGGCGAACCGGACGAGCGGACGGGCCTGCGGCGGCTGTACGTGGCACTGACGCGTGCCGTCTCGGGGCTGACGGTCGTTCACTCCTCACCGCTGCCCGAGCAGTTGGGATAGGGCAGGCGGTCGAGGGCAGTCGGGCCAGGGCGGTCGGGCTAGGCGCGGAGGAAGGCGCGGATCCCCTGGGACACGCCGTCGTCGCCCAGGAGGGCGTTGTGGTCGAGGCAGCCGGCCGCGTTGTTGGTGGCGCCTGCCAGGGGGACGCTGCTGTCGGGGTTGATGACCTCGTCGCAGTTCGACCACCAGGTGGCGTAGCGGACGGACCCCGGGGTCTCGTCGCCCTCCGCGAGCTTCTTCTGCACGTACGAGCCCGGGGTCATGTCCCGGCACGCCTGGTCCCAGAGCGCGCAGGCCCAGGCGGTGCTGGTGCCGTGGTTGGGGCCCGCGAGGGAGACCCAGTGGGCGACGGACGACTGGCCGGCGCCGCCGAACTTCACGTACCAGCGCGTGACGAGGCTGCCGAAGGAGTGGGCGACGAGGTCGACCCGGCTCGCGCCGGTCCGCCGCTTCACGTCCTCGACGTACGCGGCCAGTTCGCCGGCGACGGCCTCGTTGACGGACCGGTGGGTGTCGTAGCCGAACGAGAACAGCTCGGCGTCCGTGTACCCGTCGACCCTGAGGTCCTCGCGCAGGCTGCCCCAGACTCCCGGGTCGGCGTTGTAGCCGTGGACGAAGACGACGGGGGTACGGGCGGCGGCCTGGGCGGGTCCCTGGGCGACGAGGACGGACGTGACCAGGGCCAGCAGCGCCACGAAACTGACACGGAGTCTCAACACGCTTCCCCCTACGAGGCGTTACGCACGAGTAGTCAGGTGCATGGTGAGGCCCGTGGGCAGCGATGAACAGCCCCGCGCGGTCGAAAACTTCACGACCTGCCGCCGTCGGCAGGCTGCTCGTTCACCTCGAACTCGAACTCCGTGAGCGCCTCGGACCACGAGCGGTGGGCCACGGCCGCGAGGACCGGGTTGGAGGCGCGGTAGTGGTGCTCCGTCACCACACCCCAGCACAGCGCCCAGCCGCGCCCCCTGGCCCAGGTCGCGTCGTCGACCTGAGCCGCCTCCCGGAACAGGGGGCGGGTGTCGGCGGTGAGGAGGGTCCAGGCGGCCATCATGTCGCAGGCGGGGTCGCCCGTGCCGACGGCTCCGAAGTCGATGACGGCGCTCAGCCGGCCGTCGCGGGCCAGCAGGTTGCCCGGCAGCAGGTCGCCGTGGACCCACCGGGGCGGGCCGACCCACTGCGGCAGCCGCAGCACCGACTCCCAGGCGCCGGTCACGAGGCCGGCGTCGAAGAGGCCCTCCGCGCCGAGGCCCTGGATCGCGCTCTCCATGGCGCCGTCCGCCCACTCGGTGACATGACCGCCCCGGAAGGACCTCGGGCCGCCGTTCGCGTCCACGCGGCGCATCGCGGCACCGAAGCGGCCCAACTCGACGGCGGCGTGGGCGAGGTCGACAATCGGCTCGTCGTAGGCGTTGGCGCCGTCGAGCCAGTCGTACACCGACCAGGGCAGCCCGAAGCCCTCCCCGGGCACGCCGTGGCCCACCGGCACGGGGACGGGCAGGGGCAGGTGCGGGGCGAGGTGCGGCAGCCAGCGCTGTTCCTTGGCGATGGACCCGGCGGTCCCGGCGTTCTTGGGCAGCCGGACCGCGAGGCGCTCGCCGAGGCGGTACATGTCGTTGTCCGTGCCGGCCGACGGGACGCGGGTGACCGGCAGCTCCGCCCACTGCGGGAACTGGGCGGCGATCAGTCTGCGCACGAGGTCGACCATGCCGGGGAGGGTAGCCAGCGGCCGACCGGGGCGGCGAACGATTTACGGTGGGGCGGCGCGACCGCGAGAAGGGTGGAACACCATGTCCCGTACGACTGTCGCCACCGGTGGCAGCCGGGGGATCGGCGCGGCGACCCGTGTACGTCTGGCCGCCGAGGGGCAACGATCTGGCGCTCGGGTACGTACGGGACGCGGGCGCCGCCGAGGCGACGGCGGCGGCGACGATCCCCCTGGGCCGCCCGGGCCGCCCGGACGAGATCGCGGCGGCGGTGTCCTGGCTCCTGTCCACCGACGCCTCGTACACGACGGGCACGATCCTGCGGGTGGCCGGCGGCCGCTAGGGCCTCTCGTTCGGATCGTGCCGGGCGCAGAGGGTCGCGGCTGCGGTGGTGCCCGCCCGCGTGACGTGCGCACGATGGAGGGAGGACCCCTCGGTCACGCATACCGTCACGAGGAGGCGGGGCCATGACCAGCGCCGAAGGAATCTTTGCGCCGAAGGTCGAGCCGTACAAGGTCGCGCCCGAGACCTATGTCATTCCGCAGTTGCTGGAGGCGCCGCCGGTCGGCATGTTCTACGTCAACTCGATGGTGATCACCGGCAGCGAGCCCGTGCTCGTCGACACCGGTGCGCCTTCCAACCGGCAGCAGTGGCTGGATCACGCCTGGAGCCTCGTCGATCCGGCCGACGTCCGGTGGGTCTTCCTGACCCACGACGACCACGACCACGCCGGCAACGTCCGTGAGGTCATGGCCGCCTGCCCGCACGCCACCCTGGTGACGACCTGGTTCTCGATGGCCCGCTACGCCATCGACACCGAGGAGTTCTGGATGCCGTTCAACCGCTCCCGCTGGGTACGTGACGGCGAGAGCTTCCCGGCCGGTGACCGCACACTCCTCGCGATCAGGCCGCCGTTCTTCGACAACCCGACGACGCGTGGGCTGTTCGACCCGACGACGCGCGTCTACTGGGCGGCCGACACCTTCGCCACGGCCCTCCCGCATCCCGTCGAGGACGCCGCCGACCTGGACCGGGAGGCCTGGCGCGACGGCATGCTCCTGGGCAACCGGCTGAACCACCCCTGGCATCTGTGGCTGGACACCACGAAGTTCAACAAGCACGTGGACCGCGTCCAGGAGCTCGACATCGACACGGCGGCGTCCTGCCACGGCCCCGCGATCCACCACGAGCTGATCGACGAGGCGTTCGACCTCGTCCGCAAGGTCCCGGAGCTGCCCTACTGGGAGGAACCGGGCCAGGACTTCCTCGAAAACATCATCGCGGCGACGGCGAAGCCGGTGGTGCCGTGACGTGGCCTAGAGGTGTCGAGAGGCTCCCCTAGGCGTCCAGCGCCTCGCGCCAGGTGCGGACCGCGTCCGTGGTGACCGGGGACTTCCAGCCGTTCGGGCGGGCCGCGCCGCCGATGTGGAAGGCGTCGAGACCGGCCGCGCGGAGTTCCGGCAGGTGGTCGAGGCGGAGGCCGCCGCCGACCAGGATCTGGGGCTCGTAGCCCGGCTCGCCGGAGCGGCCGGCCTCCGCCTTGAGGACGGGGAGGCCGTCGTCGACGCCGGTGGCCGCGCCCGCCGTGAGGTAGGTGTCGAGGCCCGGCAGGTCGGCGAGTTGCTTGCGCAGCGCGTCGCGGTCGGCGGCGCGGTCGATCGCCCGGTGGAACGTCCACCGGCAGCCGTCGAGGATCGCGATGAGCCGCTCCACCGCCACCAGGTCCGCGTCGCCGTCCGCCGTCAGGAAGCCGAGCACGAACTCGTCCGCGCCGGCCTCCCGGAGGTCGGACGCGCGGGACACCAGCGCGTCGATGTCGCCCGCCGCGAAGCCGTCCGCGAGCCTGAGCATCACGCGCAGCGGGATGTCCACGGCGGCGCGGATCGCGGCGAAGCCGGTCCGTGACGGGGTCAGCCCGTCGGCCGCCATGTCGGTGACCAGCTCAAGGCGGTCCGCTCCACCGGCCTGGGCGGCGACCGCGTCCTCCTCGTCGAGGGCGATCACCTCAAGGACTGCACGGTTGCTCATCGAGCCCATTCCTCCATGAATGACGGCTACAGGTCTAGTCCAATGACCACCCTAGCCGTGCGCGTGCCCTCCCGCATCGTGCGACGCCTCATCCGCGGCCTGGTTCGGCCCGGCGTGCACCGTGAAGGCCGCCGTGCGGACCTTCCCGCCGTGCTGGAAGTCGAGGAACAGCCGGTACGTGCCGACGCTCGGCGCCGTCGCCGTGAAGGAGACGTCCGGGCCGGGACCGCCCTCGTTGGGGTGGACGTGGAGGTAGGCCAGGTCCCCGTCGCGCAGGGCGACGAGATGGCCGTACGCGCCGAGGTAGGGCTCCAGGTCCGTGACCGGCTTCCCGTCCTTGCTGACCGTGAGCGTCAGCTCGCCCGCCCGCCCCGGGCGGAGCGTCCCGCCGAGCCGGACCTCGTAGCCGTCCTCCACGGGCGCGGTCGGCGCGGCGGCCGGCAGCGGCTTCGGTGCGTACGCGCCAGGTACGGCGAGGTCGGCGCCCAGCGTCACGCCCTTGGCGTTCTTGCCCGCGGGCTTGAAGTCGGCGAAGGCCTTGTAGCCGCCGGCGGCGGGCAGGTCGACCGGGGTCGACCAGGTGCCGTCCGCCGCGCGCACCGGGTGCAGGTGGCGGTAGACCGTGAGGTCGCGCGAGGCGACGATGAAGTGCAGTTCCTTGCCGTGCTCGGTGGTGTAGGCGGTGACCTTCCTGCCGTCCGCGTCCTTGACCGAGAACTTCAGGACGCTCCGCCCCTGCGCAGGGGTCGGCGTCTCCAGGGCCAGCGTGTAGCCGCCCTCGGAGACCTGGAGGCCCCCGGCCGCGGGCGCGTTCGCCGCCGCGTCCGACCCCGATTCGGCGTGGGCGGTCGCGTGCTCCCCGTTCCCGGCCTTCGCCGGTTCGCCCACGGGCCCGACGCCCGTGCCGACGCCGTACGCGGTCCCGAAGGTCGCGGCGAGCGCGGCGGCGAAGACGGTGATCCTCACTCCTGTGTTCATGGCTGCTCTCCCGTACGTACGTATGTGGTCGTGCGCGTACTCCGATGCCTTTCACGATACCCCTAGGGGGTATCAAGTCAAGCCGGGTCCGCCCTTGCGCCTGATACCACCTGGGGGTATACATTGGACTCAGTTCGGGATACCCCCACCGGGTATCGCCCCATCCGAGGAGGAAGACATGGGTTCCTGCTGTACTCCTGACGGCAGCTGCTCCACCAGCACGGGCGAGGCCACCACGGCCACCGCCGTCGCCGAGAGCACCAGCACCGTCTACGCCGTGTCCGGCATGACCTGCGGACACTGCAGGACCGCGATCACCACCTCCGTCTCCGCGCTCGACGGCGTCATCTCCGTCGATGTCGACGTCGCCGGCGGTCTGGTGACCGTGACCACCGGCGGAGCGCCCGACGACACCGCGATCGCCGCCGCCGTCGAGGACGCCGGCTACGACCTCACCGGCCGCGCCTGACCGCGCGGTCCACGCCGCATCCCGGCCGCCGGGGCCCGTCCGCCCAGGGGCCCCGGCCCCGCACCCGCTGTACCGAGGAGCAGGAAATGACCACCACCACCCCAGGCGCCGCCCAGGTCGAGCTCGCCATCGGCGGCATGACCTGCGCCTCGTGCGCCGCCCGGATCGAGAAGAAGCTCAACCGCATGGACGGGGTCGAGGCCACCGTCAACTACGCCACCGAGAAGGCGAAGGTCACCTTCGACGCCGACGCCGACATCTCCGTCCAGGACCTGATCGCCACCGTCGAGGCCACCGGTTACACCGCCCAGGAGCCCACTCCCCCTCAGGCCGAGTTGGGCGGCGAGGGCGGGACCACCGACGAGGAGAAGGCCGACGAGGAGCTACGGCCCCTCAAGCAGCGGCTCGTCACCGCCGTCGCCCTCGCCGTCCCCGTCATCGCGATGGCGATGATCCCGGCGCTCCAGATCGAGTACTGGCAGTGGCTCAGCCTCACCCTCGCCGCGCCGGTCGTCGTCTACGCCGCCTGGCCCTTCCACAAGGCTGCCTGGACCAACGCCAAGCACGGCGCGGCGACCATGGACACCCTGATCTCGGTCGGCACGATCGCCGCGTTCCTGTGGTCCCTGTGGGCGCTGTTCTTCGGCACCGCCGGTACGCCGGGGATGACCCACCCCTTCGAGTTCACGATCGCCCGTACCGACGGCGCCGGGAACATCTATCTGGAGGCCGCCGCCGGCGTCACCGCCTTCATCCTGGCGGGGCGCTACTTCGAGGCCCGCTCCAAGCGGAAGGCGGGCGCGGCCCTCAAGGCGCTGATGCAGCTGGGCGCCAAGGAGGTGACGGTCCTGCGCGGCGGGGCCGAGGTGACGGTGCCCACCGCCGAACTCCAGGTCGGGATGCGCTTCCTGGTCCGCCCCGGCGAGAAGATCGCCACCGACGGCACCGTCGTCGAGGGCTCATCCGCCGTCGACGCCTCGATGCTCACCGGCGAGTCCGTGCCGGTCGAGGTCGGCGTCGGCGACTCCGTCACCGGCGCCACCCTGAACGCCGGCGGCCGGCTCGTCGTCGAGGCCACCCGCGTCGGCGCCGACACCCAACTGGCCCGGATGGCCGCGCTGGTGGAGGACGCCCAGAACGGCAAGGCGGCGGCCCAGCGCCTCGCCGACAAGATCTCGGCCGTCTTCGTCCCCGTCGTCATCGCGCTCGCGCTCGGCACGCTCGGCTTCTGGCTCGGCACCGGCTCCGGACTCACGGCCGCCTTCACCGCCGCCGTCGCCGTACTGATCATCGCCTGCCCCTGCGCCCTGGGCCTGGCCACGCCGACCGCCCTCATGGTCGGCACCGGTCGCGGCGCGCAGCTCGGCATCCTGATCAAGGGCCCGGAGGTCCTGGAGACCACGCGCAAGGTCGACACGATCGTCCTGGACAAGACGGGTACGGTCACCACCGGCCGGATGACGCTCCTCAAGGTCCACACGGCGGCGGGCGTGGACGAGTCGGACGTACTGCGGCTCGCGGGCGCCCTGGAGCACTCCTCCGAGCACCCGATCGCGCAGGCCGTCGCGACCGGCGCCGCCGCCAAGGTCGGTACGCTCCCCACCCCCGAGGACTTCGCCAACCTCCCCGGACTCGGCGTCCAGGGCGTCGTGGAGGGCCACGCGGTCCTCGTCGGCCGCGAGAAGCTGCTCGCGGAGTGGGCGATGGAGCTGCCGGGTTCGCTGAGGTCCGCGAAGGACGCGGCGGAGAAGTCCGGCAGGACCGCGATCGTCGTCGCCTGGGACGGGGCGGCCCGCGCGGTCCTGGAGGTCGCCGACGCGGTCAAGGAGACCAGCGCCGAGGCGATCCGTCGGCTGCGCGGCCTGGGTCTGACCCCGATCCTGCTGACCGGCGACAACAAGGCGGTCGCGGAGGCCGTCGCCGCCGAGGTCGGCATCGACGAGGTCATCGCCGAGGTCATGCCGCAGGACAAGGTCGATGTCGTCAAGCGCCTCCAGGAGGAGGGGCGTTCGGTGGCCATGGTCGGCGACGGAGTCAACGACGCCGCCGCGCTCGCCCAGGCCGACCTGGGCCTGGCCATGGGCACCGGCACGGACGCCGCGATCGAGGCCGGCGACCTGACGCTCGTACGGGGGGACCTGCGGGCCGCCGCCGACGCGATCCGGCTCTCCCGGCGCACGCTCGGCACGATCCGCTCGAACCTGTTCTGGGCCTTCGCCTACAACGTGGCCGCCCTGCCACTCGCCGCGGCGGGCCTGCTCAACCCGATGATCGCGGGCGCCGCGATGGCGTTCTCCTCGGTCTTCGTGGTCGGCAACAGCCTGCGCCTGCGCGGCTTCCAGGCCGCCGACAGGTGACGGGTCGACGGACGGTACGACGGGCCGTCAGATCGGCCAGGGACGGGCCCCGGGGTTCCGGCAGTTCACGCCGGCAGGCCCTGGGGCCTCGCGGCGCCTACGATCGGAGCATGGCTGCCGCGCTCTCCCTCTGGTCGAGGGACTCCGTGCTCTCCATCGGCTCCGTGGGATCCGTCCTGTCCGTCGGATCCGTCGGTTCGGTGCTCTCCGTCGGCTCCGTCGGCTCGGCCGCCTCCGTGGCCTCCGTCGGCTCCTGGCTGAGCACCGGGTCCCTGCTGTCCGCCCAGTCGTGCTGGTCGGTGATGTCCTGGCGCTCCCGGCGCGGCGTCATGGCGGCCGGGGCGGTCGTCACGCTCGCCGTCGCGCTCACGGTGGCGTCGCGCTCACCGCGCCGATGACGACGTGACGGCCGCCCCTCTGCGAGGGGGATCCGGTCAGCTCACGAGGTGGATGGCCAGTCCCGCGATGAGCGCGCTCGACACCAGCGCCGTCCCGAGCCTGCCCTTCGGCCCCGTCAGCCCGCGGCCGAGGAGCGCGCCCCCGGAGGCCAGGAAGAGCTGCCAGCTGGCGGAGGCGACCAGGGCCGCGAGCACGAAGGCCGTACGGTCGAGAGCGGTCGACGGGCCCGCGGGGCCGGTCGCGAGGATCAGGGCCGCGAAGTAGACCACGGTCATCGGGTTCAGGATCGTGATGCCGAGGAACGTGCCGTACGCCCGCAGCGGGGTGAGGGGCCGCTCGGCGTCGTCGCCGTCGCGGGACGCCTGCGCCCGGGCCCGGTACGCCCGGACCGCCGTCCACGCCGAGCGCGCCGCCAGGACCACCAGGACCACCGCCGAGACCCATCGCAGCGGGGTCGTCACCGGGGCGAGCAGCGGGACGAGCGCGGAACCGCCGAGGATGGCCACGAGGGCGTAGACCCCGTCCGCCGTCGCGACGCCGAGCGCCGCGGCCGCTCCCGTACGCCAGCCGGTGCGTGCCGTGACCGCCACCAGATAGGCGCCCACCGCGCCGACCGGGATCGCGATGCCGTAGCCGGCCACCAGACCGGCCACCACCGCGCCGCTCACGCGACGGAGGGGATCGCGCCTCCGAGGGAGCCGGGCTGCTGCTGTCGGCGGTAGCGGGCGCCGTCCTTCGTACGGGAGAGCTGGCCGCCGGTCACGAGGTAGCGGCGCAGGGCCGGGAAGTCCTCGTGGACCGTGAGCAGCGCGTCGTTGACCTCACGCTCGCTGTAGGAGCGGGACGGCTCGAAGAGGCTCTCCGCCAGATACGCGAGAAGCTGCGCCCGGCGCGGGGCCCTGCGCGGAATCGCCTTCAGGCGCCCTTCGGCGGAGAACAGGTCCGCCACCGGGCTCGATACGGGATGGGAAGTCATGCGTCGTAGCGTGGCGTGCACGGTCTCGGCCCGGCAAAGGGTTTTCCCCGGAGCCCCGCTCCGGCTAGCCGATGTCCACGTGCACCGCTTCGTAGATCTTCGGCTCGACCTGGGGCATCCCGACCTCCTGGAAGATGGGCCCCGCCTTCTCCCTGAACCCCTGGAACGCCTCCATCGACTCCCAGATGTCCACGACGAACCAGCCGCCGTCGGCCGGCGCCCCCGCGTGGGAGACGAAGCCCTCGACCGGCCACCACGGCGCGGAGTGGATCTTGCTGTAGTTCTTCTCGTACTGATCCTTCGTGACGCCCGGCAATTCGATGACGACGATGACCGCCATGGTGACGCTCCCGTTCTGCGTGGGGATGGGGTGCTCCCAGTCGAGCAGCACCCCCCTCCCGTCGCACGGCGGCGAGACCGAACGAGCTAGCGGTGGATGAGCAGAAGGGGCCGCCCGATGAGTTCGGACGGCCCCTGGCGTGGTGGATCGGCAGGTCGTCAGACGGAGACCTTGTCCGGCTGCGGGGCGGACTCGGGGCGCCGGACATCGCGGCGATCATGGCCGGGACGAGAGAGGATTCCGCCATGACCGCAGACGTGAACGACGCGCTCCTCACCCGCTGGACGTCGACCCTGCGGGCCGCCCGCACCGGCCACGAGGCCACGGCCGGTTCGGACGCGGGCCGTGAACTCGCGGACCGCCCGGACCCGGAGGCGTACGGCCGGAACCTGCTGGCACGCTGGTCCGAGTCGCACCGCAGGTACCACACGGTCGACCACCTGCGGGCGGTCCTCGACCGGGTCGACGAACTGGCCGAACAGGGCGGCGAGGGCGGGGAGTTGGAGCTCGTACGCCTGGCGGCCTGGTTCCACGACGCGGTCTACCGCCCGGACCGCTCCGAGAACGAGGAGCGCTCGGCGACCCTCGCCGAGAAGGCCCTGACGGAAGCGGGCCTGACCGCGCACGAGGTCGCGGAGGTCGCCCGCCTGGTCCGTCTGACGGTCACGCACGACCCGGCGGACGGCGACGTCAACGGCGAGCTCCTGTGCGACGCGGACCTGGCGATCCTGGCGACGGACGAGGATACGTACGGGGGGTACGCGCGGGCGGTCCGCGAGGAGTACGCGTTCGTCCCGGACGACGCCTTCCGGCAGGGCCGCGCGGCGGTCCTGCGTCAACTCCTCGCCCTGCCCCGCCTGTTCCGCACGCCGTACGGCGCGACGGCGTGGGAGGCGCGGGCGCGGCGGAACCTGGAGGGGGAGCTGGCGGAGCTGGAGGGCTGAGGTCCCGAGAAGAGTCGCGACGGCCGTACAACCTTTCACCCGCTCACGAGTCCCTTCTGGTGCGGCGCACGGTGCGCCTGATGCATCCGAGGGAGAACAGCACGTGCCCCAAGCTCGCTGGACCCGGCGGCGCCTCCTGGCCGCCACCACCACCGTCCTCGCCGTCACGCTCGGAGCGGGCGCGCTGACGGCCCCGGCGCAGGCCGCCCCGGCGGCGACGGGTGCGACTGGTTCGACGACGACGACGGACGCGGCTGCGACGAACACCGCGGCGGCGCCGATCTCGTTCCCGAAGGACGCCAAGCTGATCGACGCCGGGCTCGCACACATCACCTCGCGGGCCGCCGGATCCATGACCACGGCGGTGCGGTCGCTCCAGCACGGTACGGCCACGGGCTACGGGTTCCGTACCTACATCCGGTCGTCGCAGACCACGGACCACCTGGTCCTCGTGGGGAACTACCAGGTCACCGTCCGGAACCTGAGCACCATGTCGATCCTCGACGTCCCCGTCGGGTCGACCGCCGGCGGAGCCACGTTCGTCGGTGCGGCGGCGAACGCGGTGTTCACGAAGTCCGCGGACGGCACCGTGCTGCGGAAGCACACGCACCCCACCGAGGGCAACGGCACCGTGACCGTGACCGGCCTCCCGGCCGGGGCGACCGACATCGCCGTCGCCCAGGGCACCCCGGAAGACGCCCTCGTCACCTTCACCGACGGCACGGCGAAGAAGTGGGGTCTGATCGACCTCGACACCGGCACCGTCGACGAGATCCACGACCGTACGGCGGGCTCGGCAGGCGGCGACATCGCCGTCTCCGAGACGCACATCGCCTGGACCGAGGGGGACGAGACCGGCCGCCCGATGGTCTTCCTCCTGGACCGGGCCACGGACAAGGTCCAGGTCGTCCCGATCGACACGGCCTGGACGAGCGACCTCCAGATCGGCCTGGTCGGCGGCTGGGTGGTGTACGGCGAGGCGGGCGGCATCGCGAACGGCGACATCAACCCGCTGTACGCCCTCACCGCTTACGACCCGGCGACCGGCGCGAAGGTGAAGCTGCTCGACCACCTGACCTCGTCCTCCGCCGCGCCCGACGCCCTGTACGTACGCGGCGGCACCGTCGCCCAGGGCGAAGGCGTGTACAAGATCGTGGCGGGTGCGGACGGTGCGGCTCCGGCCGTCAGCATGGTCGCCACCACCGGCGAGCCCACCAAGGTCGTCATCGAGGGCTCCGGCATCCCCGCCCTGGTCGACCTCGACCAGAACGGCGGCACGGCGGAGTTCAGCTTCCCGATGTCCCGGACCAGCTTCGCGGCGACGCTCACGCTGCGCCACGTCCGGACCGGGATGAGCCGCGAGCTCACGGTCCACCACCCGCAGACCCCGAATGCGACGTTCCGCTGGAAGGGCGACACCGGGCCGACCCTCACGAGCGCCTACAACGGCGAGTACACCTGGCGCCTCGACGTGGAGCCGCTCAACGGCATCGGCCCGGCCACGTCCGCATCCGGCACCTTCAAGGTCGTCCGCAAGACCGTGCCGCACGACTTCGACGACAACGGGCACCCGGACGTCCTCTTCCGCGACACCGCCGGCAGGCTGTGGCGGAGCGACACCACCTTCTACAAGGAGTACGGCCAGCTGACGGCCGAGTCACGTCAGCTGCTCGGCGCAGGCTGGAACATCTACGACCGGATCGAGGCGACGGGGAACCTCGGCGGCTCGGCGGTCGGCGACCTCGTGGCCCGCGACAAGACCGGTGTGCTCTGGCTGTACCAGGGCAACGGCCTGGGCGGCTTCGCCACCCGCGTGAAGGTCGGCGGCGGCTGGCAGATCTACGACAAGATCGCGGCCGGCAGCGACCTGAACGGCGACGGGCGCCCGGACCTGCTCGCCACCGACAAGGCGGGCGCGCTCTGGCTCTACAAGAGCACCGGTTCCGCCACCGCCCCCTTCTCCACGCGGACGAAGATCGGCAGCGGCTGGGGGATCTACAACGACCTCGTGGCCGCCGGCGACATCGCCGGCGCGACGGCGGGCGACCTGCTCGCCCGGGACAAGGCCGGTGTCCTCTGGCTGTACCTGGGCAGGGGCGACGGCACGTTCGCGGCGCGTACCAAGGTCGGCGCGGGCTGGAACACGTACCAGCACCTCGTCGCCATCGGCGACGGCGACCGTGACGGCCGCGCGGATCTGGTCGCTCTCAACACGTCGTCCCAGTACCTCTACGGAGGTACGGGCGACTGGCGCGCGCCGCTGCGCACCAGGCAGCGCGCGTCCCTGCCGTACGTGGGCGACGCGGGCAACCACGTCCTCTGACGCACCGAAACGACGGCCCGCCCCTGGGGTGGGCCGTCGTTTCATATGGCGAGACACTCCCGCCCCAGGGAATGACAGGCACAAAACCCGGGTTGACGCATGTCATGCCGTCAACCTCCACCGAGCGCACCGCACCGTCCGACACCCGCAGCCGCACCCGCATGCCGCTGGCCGTCTACATCCTCGGCCTCTCGGTCTTCGCACTCGGCACCAGCGAGTTCATGCTGTCCGGACTGCTGCCGCCGATAGCCGACGACATGAACGTCTCGATCCCCCGGGCGGGCCTCCTGATCTCGGCCTTCGCGATCGGCATGGTCGTCGGCGCCCCGCTGCTGGCCGTCGCGACCCTCCGCCTCCCCCGCAAGACGACACTGGTCACCCTGATCACGGTCTTCGGCCTGGGCCAGGTCGCCGGAGCGCTGGCGCCGAACTACGCCGTCCTCTTCGCCTCCCGCGTCCTGAGCGCCCTCGCCTGCGCGGGCTTCTGGGCGGTCGGAGCGGCGGTCGCCATCGCCATGGTCCCGGTGACCTCCCGGGCGCGCGCGATGGCGGTCATGATCGGCGGCCTCTCGATCGCCAACGTCCTCGGCGTCCCGGCAGGCGCCTTCCTCGGCGAGCACCTCGGCTGGCGGGCCGCGTTCTGGGCGGTCGGCGCGGCCTCCGCGATCGCGCTGGTCGGCGTGATCACCCGGATCCCCCACATCCCCCTGCCCGAGACGAAGCCGCGCCTCAAGCGGGAGCTGTCGATCTACCGGGACCGCCAGGTGCTGCTCTCGATCGTGATCACGGCGCTCGCGGCGGGCGGCGTGTTCTGCGCGTTCTCGTACCTCGCGCCGGTCATCACGGACGTCGCCGGGATCGACACGCGCTGGGTCTCCGGGATCCTCGGCCTCTTCGGCATCGGCGCGCTGATCGGTACGACGATCGGCGGCCGGGTCGCGGACGCCCACCTCTTCGGGGTCCTGCTGAGCGGCATCACGGCCTCGACGGTCTTCCTGGTGGCCCTGGCCCTCTTCGCCTCCAGCCCGGTCGCCGTGGTGACCCTCTCCTTCCTCCTCGGCGTCTCGGCCTTCTACACGGCCCCCGCGCTGAACGCCCGCATGTTCAACGTGGCCGGCGCCGCCCCGACCCTGGCGGGCGCCACGACGACGGCCGCCTTCAACCTGGGCAACACGGCGGGCCCCTGGCTCGGCGGCACCGTCATCGACGCGGACCACGGCTTCGCCGCGACGGCGTGGGCGGGAGCGGCCATGACGGTGGTGGCCCTGGCCACGGCCGCGCTCGCACTCCGCCTGAACAAGTCCGGCTCCCGCGTGGTGGCCTCCTCGGCACCGTCCACGACGGCCGACAGGCCCCTCACGCCGTCGGACGCTGCGTAAGCGGTCGGCTCAGGCCGTCGAACGGCCCTTGGGCCGCCGCAGTCCCGCCTCCGTGATCAGGCGGACGAGTTCCTTCGAGCCGACCTCGACCGCGCCCGCCGCCACCGCGTCCGCGTAGCGGTCCGAGGGGATGTCGTAGTGGTCGCGCTCGAAGGCACGGGGCGGGGCGCCGATCATGGCGGCGAAGGCGTGGAGCTCGTCATGGGAGACGTCGCTGACCAGGTGCGACCACATGCGGCCGTGGCCCGGCCAGGTCGGCGGGTCGATGTAGAGGGTCACTTCAGGCCGCCCACCGGGGCGACGACCACGCCCGCCTTGCCGCAGACCCAGTGCGGGTCGGGGCCGAGTTCGGGTTCGACGTCCAGGGCGTGCGGGTCGCCCGTGGAGCAGACCGGGCAGAGGGGCCAGCGGCCGTACCGTTCCAGGAGGGCGTCCTGGACGTCCTGGGCGACGAGGCCGGCGACGTACGTGATGCCCTCGGGCCACTGCTCGACCCACCAGCGCCGGTGCGTGACGGCGTCCTCGACCAGTGACACGACCTCGGCCGCCGCCACGTCGCGTGCCGCGAGATCGGCGAGGACCAGGGCGCGGGCGGCGTGCAGCGCCTGCTCCAGCGGGTCGATGTCGTCCATGGAGTCATTGTCACCCGACAAGCCTCAGGGGCGAAGGTGCCTTCCGCATCCGGGGCCGTCCCGGAAGGGTAGGGGCCGACGAGGTCTTGACGGCCCCTACCTCCGAAAATATCTTTCAGGTGTGACCAATGACGTGAAGGAAAGTTTCAGCGGCCAGGTGCCCGCGCCCGGGGCCCCGCCCTCCGCGCCGCCCTCCGCCGCGTCCCGCCCCGCTCCGGGCACCGGCGCCGGCGGCACCGCCCCCGCGCTCGGTGGCACGGCCGATGCCGCCCCGCCCGCGCCCGCCGCGCTCGCGGCCAAGGTGCGGACGCTCGCACCGTCCATGACGAGGTCCATGCAGCGCGTCGCCGAGGCCGTCGCCGGGGACCCGGCCGGCTGCGCCGCCCTCACCGTCACCGGTCTCGCCGAGCTCACCGGCACCAGCGAGGCGACCGTCGTCCGCACCGCCCGCCTCCTCGGCTACCCCGGCTACCGCGACCTCCGCCTCGCCCTCGCCGGCCTCGCCGCCCAGCAGCAGTCCGGCCGCGCGCCCTCCGTCACCGCCGACATCGCCGTGGACGACCCCGTGGCCGACGTCGTCGCCAAGCTCGCCTACGACGAGCAGCAGACCCTCGCCGACACCGCCGCCGGCCTGGACACCGTCCAGCTCGGCGCCGCCGTCGCCGCCCTCGCCACCGCCCGCCGGATCGACGTCTACGGCGTCGGCGCCTCCGGTCTCGTCGCCCAGGACCTCGTCCAGAAGCTCCTGCGCATCGGCCTCCTCGCCCACGCGCACAGCGACCCGCACCTCGCCGTCACCAACGCCGTGCAGCTCCGCTCCGGCGACGTGGCCATCGCCATCACCCACTCCGGTTCGACCGGCGACGTCATAGAACCCCTGCGCGTCGCCTTCGACCACGGCGCGACGACCGTCGCCATCACCGGCCGCCCGGACGGGCCCGTGACGCAGTACGCCGACCACATCCTCACCACCTCCACCGCCCGCGAGAGCGAACTGCGACCCGCCGCCATGTCCTCCCGTACCAGCCAACTCCTCGTCGTGGACTGCCTGTTCACCTGCGTCACCCAGCGTACGTACGAGACGGCGGCACCTGCCCTCGCGGCCTCGTACGAAGCCCTGGCGCACCGCCACTCCCCGCGCACCCGCTGACCGCACCCGCTGACCAGAGCACCGAAAGAGCCGCACGTGTCTTCTGCTTCCTCTGCCGCGTACTCCGAACTGCGCGCCCAGCTGGCCACCCTCACCACGGAGGCGTTCCGGCCCGAGCTCGCGGAGATCGACCAGCTCCCGACCCTCGACATCGCCCGGACGATGAACGCCGAGGACCAGACCGTCCCCGCCGCCGTCGCCGCGCAGCTGCCGCGCATCGCCGCCGCCATCGACGCCACCGCCGAGCGGATGGCGCGCGGCGGCCGGCTGATCTACGCGGGCGCGGGCACCGCCGGCCGGCTCGGCGTCCTCGACGCCAGCGAGTGCCCGCCCACCTTCAACACCGACCCCTCGGAGGTCGTCGGCCTGATCGCGGGCGGCCCGTCGGCGATGGTGAAGTCGGTCGAGGGTGCCGAGGACTCGCGCGAACTGGCAGCCGCCGACCTCGACACACTCGACCTCACCCCGGACGACACGGTGGTAGGGATCTCCGCCTCGGGCCGTACCCCCTACGCCATCGGGGCGGTCGAACACGCCCGTGCGAAGGGCGCGTTGACGATCGGCCTGTCCGGCAACGCCCACAGTGGGCTCGCAGCGGCGGCCGAGCACGGCATCGAGATCGTCACGGGCCCCGAATTCCTCACCGGTTCGACCAGGTTGAAGGCGGGCACGGCCCAAAAACTGGTCCTCAACATGATCTCGACGATCACGATGATCCGGCTGGGCAAGACGTACGGAAACCTGATGGTCGACGTCCGCGCCTCCAACGACAAACTCCAGGCCCGCTCGCGCCGGATCGTCTCCCTCGCCACCGGAGCGCCGGACGAGCAGATCGAGTCGGCGCTCGCCGAGGCCGACGGCGAGGTGAAGACGGCGATCCTGATGATTCTCGCCGACGTCGATGCCAAGACCGCCGACCGGCGCCTCCGCACGTCAAAGGGCCACCTCCGCGCCGCCCTGACCCCCTGAAGCTCCCCCGCGCAGCAAGGCACCACAACCGCACACGAGCACGGACGACAAGAACCACGCCTTCGCCGCCGCGATCCCCCGGGCCCTGCGGGACGGGCCCTGCCGTCGGTGATGGGCGTGGTGGAGGACGACACGTACCAGATCGTCCTCGGCCCGGGCACGGTCGCGCGGGTGACGCCGGAGTTCGAGAGGCTGGTGGCGAAGGCACCTGATCCGGCCAAACGGCGGCGCGGTGACCAAGGAACATCGGGATCGTCGGAATCATCCGGCGTATCTAGCCGCAGTACGCGTCCCCCGCCGGCCGCTCCCCCGTCTTCAGGAACGTCGTCACGGCCGCATCGCCGCACGCGTTGCCGTTGCCCAGGTACATCCCGTGGCCGCCCTGGTCGACGGTGACCAGGCGGGCTCGGGCGCCCAGGGCCTCGCGCATCTTCAGGCCGCTCGCGTGCGGGGTGGACGGGTCGCGGAGGCTCTGGATCATGAGGATGTTGGAGGGGCCCCGGTCGGTGATCCGGGTCGGCTTCTCGGCCGGGGACTTCCAGAAGGAGCACGGGGTCATGTTGACCGGCATGCCCGCCGTCAGCGGGTGGCGGGCGCGGTCGGTGGCGACGGCGCGCTCGTGGGCGCGGACCGAACCGGGCCACTTCACGTCGTTGCAGATCACGGCGACGCTGAGCGCCGCGTCCGAGTCCGGCATCGGGGCGGAGGACTGCGCGGGCAGGACCGGCGTGCCCTTCGGGTCCCGGGCCGACCGGACCAGCTCCGCGAAGGGCGCGAACGCGGTGTCGGAGTAGAGGGCGTTCTGCAGCGCCTGCCGGAGAATGTTGCCCGTCAGCGGAAGACCCGGCGTGGTCGACTCCTTCGGCTCGCGATCCAGGCGGGTCGAGAGAGCCAGGATCAACGGGCGAACGTCAGACGGGTGTTCTGCCAGACGCAGGTCACCTCTGGCCGGGTCCGCCGCCCACTTCGCGAAGTCCGGGAAGCGGTCCTCCGCGCCCTTCGCCATGTCCGCGAGCCACCCCCGCGCGACGCGCTCCGGGTTCGGGTCGGCGCTGCTGTCCAGAACCCAACGATCCGTGCGTTGCGGGTACTTCGTCGCGTACACCGCCCCCACGTACGTCCCGTACGACACGCCCCACGCGGAGAGCTTCTCCTCCCCGAGCGCCTGCCGGAACCGGTCCAGGTCCCGGGCCTGGTTCGCCGTCGTGAAGCTGCGCAGGCGCTCACCGCCGTTGCGCAAGCAGGCCTCGGCTGTCCGCCGGGACCGTGCGACGTTCTCGTCGATCGACCCGTCGGCGGCCGGCCACGACCGCAGGGTCACCATCCGCCGGTCGTCCGGGTCCAGCCCGCAGTTCGCCGTCGAACTCCCGCCGACCCCACGCGGGTCGAACGCCACCAGGTCGTACGCCCCGTCCAGCTCCCCGACCAGCGCCGCGCCCTTCTGCGAGAGCCGCTGCACCCCCGAACCACCCGGCCCGCCCGGGATCACGACGAGCGTCCCACGCCGCGCCTCGGGCCGCTCGCTGCGGATCCGGGAGACGGCCAGGGAGAGCTGGAGGCCGTCCGGGTCGGCGTAGTCCTGCGGTACGGAGAGGGTGGCGCACTCCTGCCCGAGGCCGGCCGGTCCACACGGCTTCCAGGAGAGGCCGGGCGCGGCGGAGCCCGAGGCGGTGGCGCCGGGGGCGACGGTGAGGGTGGCCGCGACGGCGGCGGCCGAGAGGGCGAGAACCAGGCTGGTGCGTCCGTAAGTCGTCATGGGAGCAGCCTCTTCGATCAGCCACTCACACCCCATCCGGTCGGCAGGCGGATCGCGGGTGGGGTCAACCCCACCTGCTGCCTGGGGACTTCAGGGCAGTCGCCCGTCACGGTTGATCGCCCGCACCCGGGCCCGGAGCACCTCCCCGGGCGGTGCGGGACTGAGCAGCTCGGCCGGACAGCCCCACTCCCGCCCGCCACCGGGCGGCCTCAGCTGCACACAGGGCCCCACGCACCCCATGACCCGCCCGATCCGCCCGTCACGGGAGTCGATGACGTACGCCCCGACGTTCACCGACGCACCTCGTTCAGGACGGCCGCGAGCCGCAAGGCGGTGTCGAGATTGCACCGCCCCAGCTCGACCAGCGGATACGCCTCCCCGGTCCCGGCCATCGTGAGCGGGTCGACCCCGAGGGAGGGCAGGGCGACACCGAGGGCGTCGAACTCACCCCTGAGCTGACTGACGACTTCCTGAACGGCTTGGAGACGCTCAAGCGAAGTAGGCATTTTACGGACCTTTCCACTCTGTGTATCGGTTTCGACTACACCGAGTGTCCGGATGGAGAAGACTGGGGAACAGTGGTGCAGCCCCAACAACCCCAGATGTGCAAGCGGGAGTTGATGACCATGGCCATGGCCGGACAGCGGAAGCCAGACCCGTCGACCTCACCCAGAGCGATAATCGGCGCGGAACTGCGCCACGCACGGGAACGGAAGGGCCTGAGCCAGGAGGCGCTGGGCGAATTGCTCTTCGTGAGCGGCTCGTACATCGGCCAGATGGAGGCGGGTACGAGACGGATCCGGCCGGAGATCGCGTCCCAACTGGACGAGGTGTTGGGGACCGGCGGCTTCTTCACGCGGAACTGCGCGGCGGCGAACAAGTCCAAGTACCCGGACCACTTCGCGGAGGCGGCGGAGGCGGAGGCCGTGGCTACGGTGATCAAGGAGTTCGAGCCGCTGCTGATCCCGGGCTTGTTGCAGACGCCGGCTTACGCCACTGAGGTGTTCCGGGCGTATCAGCCGACGGCCGCGAAGGGGGTGATCGATGAACTGGTGGCGGCCAGACTGGCTCGTGGCCGATTGCTGGACAACGCAACCGGGCCGTTGTTGTGGGTGGTGCTGGGAGAAGCGGTGGTGCGCCAGAAGGTGGGCGGAGCTGCGGTCATGGCCGAGGCACTGGGCCATGTGGCAACACTCGCGCGGAGCCACAGGGTAGTTGTGCAGGTGCTCCCGTTCATGGCAGGGGCCCACGCGTCACTCGACGGCCCGGTCAAGCTGATGTCCTTCGAGGACGCCCCTCCCCTGGCGTACCTGCAGGGCCACGTATCGGGCCGCCTGGAGGACGATCCGGCTACCGTCGCGCGCCACACTCTCACCTACGACCTTGTTGTCGCCGCCGCGTTGTCGCCCCGAGATTCCCTAGCCCTGATCGAGTCCGTGGTGGAGGATTTCACCCATGAAGATCACCCCTCCTGAGTACGATCTGAGCACGGCTGTCTGGTTCAAGTCCAGCTACAGCGGGGCCAGCGGCGGCGACTGCGTCGAGGTCGCCACCTGGCGCAAGTCCTCGTACAGCGGCGGCGACGGCGGCAACTGCCTGGAGGTCTCCGACGACCACCCCGGCATCGTCCCCGTCCGTGACTCCAAGAACCCCGACGGCCCGAAGCTCGCGTTTCGGACGGCCGCCTGGGCCAGGTTCATCGAGGGCGTCGCAGAACGGCACTGAACGAAGCCCGTACGTCGGGGCCAACCGGCACGCGCATCCCGAGCGCGCCCCCCGGTTGGTCTCCGCCGGCCCCAGTGCTGACCACCCCCGTGAGCCTCTGGCGGGGCCGCCCTCTCTCCGAGTGTGGCGGGGCGGCCTGCGGCCCGGTGGGGTGGGGGTCCGGGTATCGCTCCGGCCGGGCGGGCCCCCTGTGCCCGGTGGGTGGGGGCTCGGTTTGCGGCGTGAGCGCGGGAGTTGGTGCGGGTCGGGTGGTGAGGTTCGCGGCAGTGGAATGGGGTGGTGGCGGCACCGGCTCAGCGGCGGACGGCCGTCGTCGGGCCCGGACTCATGCCCCGCTGGTATCCGCCCGGTGGGAGTGCGCCACACTCACGTGTCCCGACCGGCCAACAGCAAGGATCACCGTGGAGACGACGGCACGGCACCCTCGGAAGCGCGCACGCGACCTTGTGCTGGCGGCGGCACTCGTCTCCCTCGCCGGGCCGGCCTCGCGCTCTTCGCGGTGATGCCCTTCTTCCTCCTCGCTTCCACCCCTTCGGAGACGTCGGACAGAACGGCTCCCAGCCACCCAAACCGACACCTCGTGATCGAAGAGGGATCGGCGATGATCGACCCGTCTGGTGGGTCTACGTCGACGAGGACTGGGGCCCGGCCCAACGCCGCTGGAAGGTGGGTTACTTCAACGGCGACGACTACACCAACGGCCTGCACGAAGCGTCGTGGGCAGGCCCCGACCGGATACGCCTCGTCACCGGTGACCCGACCGAAGAAGTTCAGGTCCACCTCATCGACCTCGACCCCGAGACCGGCAGACCTCTGCGCACTCTGTCGATGGGATAGCCGCGGACACACCTAACGTCGCCCAATTCCCCCTCCAAGCGCCGAATCACCGCTCCATGTCCGATATGCCCAGAGCGTTACCGCGAGTACGTTGCACCTACGGCTACAAGGCGCGCTCGGAGCCCCGCCACCCACCGGACAGTCACCGGCGGGGCATGAGTCCCGGCCCCACGACGACCGTCCGCCGCTGAGCCGGTGCCGCCACCGCCCCATTCCACTGCCGCGCACCCCACTCAACCCGCACCAACTCCCCCACCCCCGCCGCAAACCGAGCCCGCACCCACCGGGCGGGTGAACCCCACGCCACCGGAGCGATACCCGGCCCCCCACCCACCGGGCCGCAGGCCAGTCACGCCACCGCAGCGATCCCCGGTCTGTCCCGTGGCCACGCCCCCAGGCTGCCCCCGAGTAGAGAACCGGCGACCGGAGGTGGTGGGTCAAGGGTGGAGCGGAGCGGAATCGGCGCAGCCGACGCGACCGCAGGGAGCGCCCTTGGCGCACCGCCGGAGGTTGCCACACTCAAGACGAGGGCGGCCGAACCAGAAGCCCGCGAGGGCCCCTGCCACGACCCCCTCAGAGACCCGAAGCTCAAGCTCCGAGCTTCGAGCGCTGTTCTACGGAAGGGGTACGGGTCCGGTAATCAACCCGCCCACCCACCCCCCGAGTTGACTCTCCGCGAGCAACTTGCCACCCAGCGTCATATGCCTCTACGGTGAGTGAACACGTCCATAAGACATAAGAACGGCCCCCGCCGGTGCTCCAACACCTGCGAGGGCCTCACCAACCAGATCGACAAACCAGAAAGTTCGATCCATGGCTGACGCCGAGTTTAGTGCTGAGCCCCACCCCCTCGCCAACCCCGGCTACGGCAAGCGCGCCGCGCCGTACGAACAACCCCGTACCGAAACCGACTTCGCGCACCTCCCGCCCCGCGAAGCCGCCATCGCCGCCTACATCGACCGGCTCGCCGACGGCAGCGACATCTCCGTGAAGACGCTGGCCAAGCACCTCGCCTACGGTCAGTGCGCGCTACGCACCGCCCTCACCCGCATCACACGGGCCGGTCATCTGCGCCGTGGACGCGAGTGCCTCGACGGCCTCTGGATCACCCGAACGTGGTGGTCCCGTACGGCACGTGACGACGCCTGGTGGTCCGCGTTCCAGCGCGGAGACGTGCCGAAGGAGAAGCCCACCCGCTCCCGCGCGTACATCCTCCTGGCCGCCCTCGGCCGTACGAACTCCGCGATGTCCCTCTCCCACGCGGAGTGCCAGGCCCTCGCGCCCCTGGTCAACGAGTGGTTCGTCCGGGACGCCACCGAGGACGACGTCACGCGCGCCCTCACCACCGGCCTCCCGACCCCCGTCCACCACCCGGCGGCCCTCGCCCGCAAGCGCCTGACGACGAAGCTCCCCCCGGAGCCGATCCGCCGGGACCGACCACCCCTCCGTCTCCTGGAGTGCGCCAAGTGCGGCGCGCCGACCTACGCCGACCTCCTCCGGGAGGGCGAATGCGGCCCCTGCAAAGGCGAACCCCCGCCCACCCGCCGCACCGCCGTCCTCCCCGCCGCCCGAGTCCGCGCCCACGCGGCGGCCATCCGCGCCCGCGAAAAGCTCAAGGACCACGCCAACTGAGACGAGCGGGACGTCGAGGCCCTTCAGCTGCGAAAAACCCGACGGCCCGGTCAGCCCAGCCCAGCTCAACCCAGCCCGCTCAGCCCAGCCCAGCCCAGCTCAACCCAGCCCGCTCAGCCCAGTACAGCCCAGCCCAGCTCAACCCAGCCCGCTCAGCCCAGTACAGCCCAGCCCAGCTCAGCCCAGGTCCGACCCCGACGCGACCACGACCCCGTACAGGTCCCCGATCGTCGCCAGCGCGCCGTGGTGGAGCCGCTCGGCGGAGACCCCGGCGACCGCCGTCCGCAGCGGGCGCGTCGCGCACGCGTCGGCGACGACGGTGGGACGGTTTCCGCGCAGGAACGCGCCCTCGGCGGTGAACGTCACGCACATGTGGGTCATGAACCCGGCGATGACGACGTCCTTGTGACCGGCGGCGTCGACGTGCTCGGCCAGGTCCGTCCCGACGAAGGCGTTCGGGACCTGCTTCACGACCACCGTCTCGCCCTCGACGGGCGCGACGCTCGGGTGGATCGCGCCGATCTCCGCCCGGATGTCGTACGGGGTTCCCTCGCCGCCGTCGTTGACGACGTGGATCACGGTGGCGCCCGCCTCCCGGGCCCGCCCGAGCAGCGCGGCGGCCGCGTCCAGCGCGGGCTGCCAGCCGTCCAGCTCCATCACACCGCGCGTGTACGTGTTCTGGTAGTCGACCAGGATCAGCGTCGCGTCGGCGAGCGACCCGGGCGTCTCGTCGAAGCCGTTCAGCTCACGCAGAGTCGTGGAGGCGCGGAAGGACGCGGTCGTGGACGCGGTCGTGGACGCGGTCGTACCCATGGAAGTGACCCCTTGTTCGGCGGTTCTCGCTACGTCTGAAACGCTATGGCCGCCCCCAACACGTCGGCAATGTCAGCCAACTTGCAGAAACGGACACGCCGAAAGGAGCCGCCCGATGGAACGCCTCGTCGTCATCGTCCTCTTCGACGGCGTCGACCTCCTCGACGTCACCGGACCCCCCGAGGTCTTCTCGCTCCTGCGCCGCGAGACGGACGGAGCGTCCGGCTACCGCGTCCTCCTCGCCGCCGAGACCATGGACCCCGTCACCACCTCCGCCGGCGTACGGATCCTCCCGGACGTCACCTTCGACGAGGCCGCCACCCGGCGCATCGACACCCTCCTCGTACCGGGCTCCGTCGAGACGGAACCCGAGGCCGACGGCCGGCGCCGCGTCCGCGCCCTCGCCGACCCGGAGGTCGTCGACCGGGTGCGGACGCTCGCCGGGCGGACGCGCCGCATCACGTCCGTCTGCGTCGGCGCGCACATCCTCGCCGCCGCCGGGCTGCTCGACGGCAAGCGCGCCACCACCCACTGGTCGACCGCGCGGCAGCTCGCCGCCGAACACCCGCTGGTCGAGGTCGACGCCGACCCGATCTTCATCCGCGAGGACGACGTGTGGACCGGCGCCGGGATCAGCGCCTGCCTCGACCTGTCGCTCGCCCTCGTCGCCGAGGACTTCGGCAAGACCGTCGCGCTCCGCGTCGCCCGCCAGCTGGTCATGTACCTCAAGCGCCCAAGCGGCCAGAGCCAGTTCAGCGTCCCGCTCGAACCGGTCTCCACGACCCGGCGCGTCGAGGACCTCCGCCACCACATCACCCGGAACCTCGCCGAACCCCTCACGGTCGACGACCTCGCCGCGTACGCCCACGTCAGCAGCCGCCAGCTCACCCGCATCTTCAAGGAGGAACTCGGCATGACTCCGGGCGTCTACGTCGAGGCGGCCCGCGTCGAGCGGGCGCGTGCCACCCTCGAAACGACGGACGACACCCTCGAACGCATCGCGTCCACCTGTGGTTTCGGCACGACGGACACCCTGATCCGGGCGTTCCGCAGAAGACTCGACACGACCCCGACCGACTACCGCCGCCGCTTCCGTACGGTCCCCGGGGCGGACCCCAGGACGGCCCCGGCGCCCGGCACGGCCCCTACGGGTGCATCCGGGCACCCTTGAACACCTTGTCGACGGCGTTGCGCGGCCCGTACACCGCAAGGCCCACCACATCCAGCTGGCCCGTCGGCACCGCCCGTACCGCCGCGCGGTTGTCCCGGTCGTTGCCGGTGGCGAACAGATCGGCCGTGAAGACCGAGCGGGGCAGCGAGCGGGAGAGGGCGCGGCCGTGCGCGGCGGTCAGCGTCTCCTTCGCCCCCTGGAAGACGAGGACGGGCTGGCGGAACATCGGCAGGTAGGGGACGCCGTCGGCGTCCGCGTACGGCTCCCCGATCACCTCCGGCAGCTCGGAGCCCAGCCCGCTGACCAGGAACGCGGTGACGTTCAGCCGCTGCCAGGTCTCCAGGTCCTCGCGGAGCAGGACGGCGATCTTGGTGTCGAAACGCACGGTCGGGTTCTCGGGTTCGCTCGCGTTGTTCATACCCTGAGACTGCCGCTCGCGCCCCGACGGTTCTTGTACGTTCTTGGCATGGTCGCGCGTGAATCGGTGTCCGCGTGGCGCCCGGCGGTCCCGGGGGTCGTGGAGGTCTTCCACGCCCACTTCACCGAGCACGCGTACCCGATGCACGTCCACGACGTGTGGACGCTGCTGATCGTGGACGACGGCGCGGTCCGCTACGACCTCGACCGCCGCGAGCACGGAACCCCGCACGACACGGTGACGCTGCTCCCACCCCATGTCGCGCACAACGGTTCCCCGGCCACGGCGGACGGCTTCCGCAAACGGGTCCTCTACCTGGACCTGCCCCAACTGGACGAGAGCTTCATCGGCCCGGCGGTCGACACCCCGGACCTCGCGGACCCCCTCCTGCGGGTCCGGGTGGCACAACTCCACGCGGCGCTGACGCACAAGGGCGACGAACTGGAGGCGGAGTGCCGCCTGGCGCTGATCGCCGACCGCCTCCGCACCCACCTGCGCCCGCGCGTCACGCCCGAGCCGCCGTCACGGGGCGTGGCGCACACGCTCAGGGACCTCCTGGACGAACGCCTCCTGGACAACATCACCCTGGCCCAAGCGGCACAGCAGCTCCACGCCCACCCCACCCACCTGGTACGGGCGTTCACCACGAGCTTCGGCATCGCCCCGCACCAGTACGTGATGTCCCGCCGCATCGCCCAGGCCCGCCGCCTCCTCCTGGCCGGCCACCCCCCGGCAGAAGTGGCCACAACGACAGGCTTCTACGACCAGCCGCACCTGACACGCCACTTCAAACGCCACGTGGGCACGACTCCGGGAAAGTTCGCGACCACGGCAGGCGCCAGGTATTCCCTGGAGCACACCACGCACCGGCGCCTACCCTGACGGCATGTACGGCTCCCACGCCAAGACCTCGTTCGTCTGCCTGCCCTGCCGGGCCTCGTACAAGCAGCCCTTCGGCGACCAGGACAGTCGCGACAACCGTCGCTGCCCGCGCTGCGCGGGGACCCTGGTCCACGTCGGCTCCGCCTTCGCCCCGCCCCGCCGCCGCGACACGGCGGCCTGGCGCACGCTCTCGGTGCTGCTCCACGCGGGCGTACGGTTCCACAAGAGCTGCTGCGGCGGCCCGGGATACCGGCCCCGGACACTGAGCGAGGTCCGGGAGCGGATGGCGTACGCCCGGAGGACGGGTGAGCCCTTCGTCCGCGCGCTGGTCCGCCCCGAACTGCCGTAAGGCCCATGCGGCGAGAGGGATCAAGACGCCCCGGTCCCGATGAACGCTCGCTCGTGAGGCAACGCGCGCTCGCCCGTTCACGTCCAATTGGGCGTGATCGAATCTCCCGACATGTACGTGGACAGCCCTGAATACGAAGAGCCCCTCGCCCCCGGCCCGTTGTGGCGCCACGCCTTGTGGGTGGCGGGTGTCGCCGCGCTCGGGGTCGGGCTGGGGTGGGCCGGGTCCCTGTTCCGCCTCGGGCCCGACCAGTACGGGCTGCCGCCGGCCGCCCCGGGGGCGGTCTGGCCGTACCTGGTCGCCTGGGCGGCGATCGGCGTGGCGACGGCAGCGGTACTGCGGACGGCGGCCGCCAGGGTCCCGGTCTACGGCCCCGGACGGATCACGGTCGCGCTGACCTTCCTGGGCACCCGGCTCTCCCTCGGATGGCGGCCGGAGGTGGCCGAACTGGCGGCGATGGCGACCGCCGCACTGCTGGTGGCGGCCCTGTGGTCCGCCTTCGCGATGCGCCCGGGCGCCAGGACCGACCAGACCGGCTGATCCGCGGCCCGAGCTACGGGCTTCGAGTCGCCCGGACCGACCAGACCGGTGGACCCGAAGCCCAAGCTCCGGGCTTCGAGCCTCAGAACCCGCCCGCGCAGCTGAAGACACCCCCTAGCTACTCGCTCCCGAGCCACCGGCCCCTACCGAGCCCCACCCGCGCGCACCCGCCCGTACATCACCATGTCCCGCCGTTCGCCGCCCACCTCCTGCCAGGACCGCAGCAGTCCCTCCCGTACGAACCCGGCCCGCTCGGCCGTCCGGGCCGAGGCCTCGTTCCACGGTTCGACGAGCAACTGGAGCCGGGGAATGCCCAGTTCGCCCAAGGCCCACGCGCTTACCGCCGTCAGCGCCGCCGCCGCGGCGCCCTCGCCCCGGCAGGAGGGGACGATCCAGTAGCCGAAGGTCGCCCGGCCCTCCGGGAGGTCGCGGAGCCAGAGGCCGATCATGCCGACCGGCCGGTCGTCGCGGCGGCGGACGACCACGAAGGAGTACCCCGCGCCCGTCTCCGCGCGGGCCTGCTGCCGCCACAGGAACGCCTCGCCCTCGCTGTCCGAGTACACCGGAGGGACCGTGGTGGTCAGCGGGATGTACGGGTCGGTCGACGCCTCCTCCACGAGCGGCAGGTCCGCCCGCTCCCACCCGCGCAGCTCGTACGCGCCCGCCGCGAGCCGCGGCACGACCAGGCTCACATCATCTCCAGGTACACCGCGAGACGGTCGTACTCCTCCTTGACCCCGGCCTCCATGCCCGTCGCCAGCGCCTGGTCGCGGATCTCCGTCGACGGCCAGAGCGACGTACTCGTCAGCGCCGTGCCGCCGTCCGGGGTGTCGTCGAAGGTGAGGACGACATGGACGGGCGGGCCCGGCATCAGCTCGAAGACCTCGGTGTAGACAAGGCGCTCGTTCGGGATGATCTCCTGGTACGTGCCGGAGAAGACGATCTCCCGGCCGTCGGGCGCCTTCTGGCCCCACCGCCACGCGCCGCCGACCCTGAGGTCGATGTCGCAGACGGTCGTGGGCATCGCGGCCACGCCGTACCACTGCCGGACGTGCTCGGGACGGGTCCACGCCTCCCAGACGCGGGCGGGCGGCGCGTCGAAGGTGCGGGTGATCACCAGCTCGCGGTCCGTCGGTGTCGTCAGCAGCGTGACCATGGCGCGCTCCCGCCTGTCGGGGCTCTCCTCCCAGCATCACCCCGAACGCCCGAGGGCGGCACCCCCAACAGGGAGTGCCGCCCTCGGTCGCGTACAGCGAGGAACTACCGATCCTGACGGATCAGAAGTCCATGTCACCGCCCGGCATGCCACCCGGGGCGGCCGCGCCGGCCTTCTCGGGCTTGTCGGCGATGACGGCCTCGGTGGTCAGGAACAGCGCGGCGATGGAGGCCGCGTTCTGCAGCGCGGAGCGCGTCACCTTCGCCGGGTCGATGATGCCCTCGGCGATGAGGTCCACGTACTCGTTGGTCGCGGCGTTCAGGCCGTGGCCGACGGGCAGGTTGCGGACCTTCTCCGCCACGACGCCGCCCTCGAGGCCGGCGTTGACGGCGATCTGCTTCAGCGGGGCCTCCAGGGCCAGCTTCACGATCGCGGCACCGGTGGCCTCGTCGCCGGACAGGTCGGCCTCGAGCTTCTCGAAGACGTTGGAGGCCTGGAGCAGGGCCACGCCACCACCGGCGACGATGCCCTCCTCGACGGCCGCCTTCGCGTTGCGAACGGCGTCCTCGATGCGGTGCTTGCGCTCCTTGAGCTCGACCTCGGTCGCGGCACCGGCCTTGATGACCGCAACACCGCCGGCGAGCTTCGCCAGGCGCTCCTGCAGCTTCTCGCGGTCGTAGTCCGAGTCGGAGTTCTCGATCTCGGCGCGGATCTGGTTGACGCGACCGGCGACCTGGTCGCTGTCACCGGCACCGTCGACGATCGTGGTCTCGTCCTTGGTGATGACGACCTTGCGGGCGCGGCCCAGCAGGTCCAGGCCCGCGTTCTCGAGCTTGAGGCCGACCTCCTCGGAGATGACCGTGCCGCCCGTGAGGATGGCGATGTCGTTCAGCATGGCCTTGCGACGGTCGCCGAAGCCCGGAGCCTTGACCGCGACGGACTTGAAGGTGCCGCGGATCTTGTTGACGACCAGGGTCGACAGGGCCTCGCCCTCGACGTCCTCGGCGATGATCAGCAGCGGCTTGCCCGACTGCATGACCTTCTCCAGCAGCGGGAGCAGGTCCTTCACGGAGGAGATCTTGGAGTTGACGATCAGGAGGTACGGGTCGTCCAGGGACGCCTCCATACGCTCCATGTCGGTGGCGAAGTACGCCGAGATGTAGCCCTTGTCGAAGCGCATACCCTCGGTGAGCTCCAGCTCCAGACCGAAGGTCTGGGACTCCTCGACGGTGATGACGCCTTCCTTGCCGACCTTGTCCATCGCCTCGGCGATGAGCTCGCCGATCTGGGTGTCGGCGGCGGAGATGGAGGCCGTGGAAGCGATCTGCTCCTTGGTCTCGACATCCTTCGCCTGCTCCAGCAGGGCGCCGGAGACGGCCTCGACGGCCTTCTCGATGCCGCGCTTGAGGGCCATCGGGTTGGCGCCGGCCGCCACGTTGCGCAGGCCCTCGCGGACGAGCGCCTGGGCGAGGACGGTCGCGGTGGTCGTACCGTCACCGGCGACGTCGTCCGTCTTCTTGGCGACTTCCTTGACCAGCTCGGCGCCGATCTTCTCGTACGGGTCCTCGAGCTCGATCTCCTTGGCGATGGACACACCATCGTTGGTGATCGTGGGGGCGCCCCACTTCTTCTCGAGGACGACGTTCCGGCCCTTGGGGCCAAGGGTGACCTTGACGGCGTCGGCGAGCTGGTTCATCCCGCGCTCGAGACCGCGCCGTGCCTCCTCGTCGAACGCGATGATCTTGGCCATGTGAAGTGGTCCTCCCGGACATGGGGTGGATAACGCTCCAGGACCGCGCCGACGCCCGCGACGGACGGCCTGCGACCCCGATGGTTCCTTGCCCCACCTGGCCACGGACCTCGTCTGCCCGATCCTCGTAAGCACTCTCACCTTCAGAGTGCTAACGCCAATGATTAGCACTCGGCCCATGCGAGTGCAAGCGACTCCCACAGATCGGAAGACCGGGCATGGGCACCCGCGCACGCACGAGGGGTCCGCATCCTGGTCAGGATGCGGACCCCTCGGCGTGAGAAACGCGTGAGTGCGTACGTGGTGGCCGATCGCGCCGTACTCAGACGGCGAGCTTGACCATGTCCGCCTGCGGACCCTTCTGGCCCTGCGAGATCTCGAACTCGACCCGCTGACCCTCTTCGAGGGTGCGGTATCCGTCCATCTGGATCGCGCTGTAGTGGACGAATACATCCGCACCACCGTCGACCGCGATGAAGCCGTAGCCCTTCTCCGCGTTGAACCACTTGACGGTGCCCTGAGCCATGCCTAACTCCCCTATTACTGGCCCTTGCGCGGGACCGCACTTCGCGGACCCGGGTCAGACCCTGCGCCGGAACGCGTCGACCGCGGCTGAATGTATCTGCCCAACTGCCCTCTGCAACAGGTCAATCGGGCGAGAATTCTGGGCACGGCGTAAAGGAGAATTCCGGAGGAATTGCTGAATTCCGGGGCAAGTCGGGCCCGGCAAAGCGTGGCAGAAGGTACACAACGTGCGCGCACTTTGGCGACTTCTTGTCGCGTGCGGGCGCATTCTCATATGCGCCTGGCACGGAGCGGCGGAGTGGAGCCGGGGGGACTTCCCCAACTCTACCGCGCTCAACCATGCAGAATTGCCCCCTCCGCTTCTCGCGCGGAGGGGGCAATTCGATTACTGCGGGTAATCCCAGGGGCCGGCGGCGAGGCCGGGAAGCCGGCGAAGCCGGCGAGGCTCAGCAGCCGCCTGCGACCGCCGGGATGATCGAGACGCCCGCGCCGTCCGGCGTCGCCGTCTCCAGGCCCTGCTCGAAGCGGACGTCGTCGTCGTTGACGTAGACGTTCACGAAGCGGCGCAGCTTGCCCTGGTCGTCCAGGACGCGCGCGGCGATGCCCGCGTGGTTCTTCTCCAGGTCGGCGATGACCTCGGACAGGGTCGCGCCCTCCGCCGGAACCTCGGCCTGGCCGCCCGTGTAGGTGCGGAGGATGGTGGGGATACGGACCTTGACGCTCATGTGGTGCTGCCTTCCGTGACGAGGGGGGTCAGTGGGCCAGGCCGGCGTCGCGGAACGCGTCGAGGCTCGGGCGGATGGTGGCGGTCGCCTGCGAGGTATCGGCGACCGCGTCCAGGGTCTTGAGGCCGTCGCCCGTGTTGAGCACGACGGTGGTCAGGCTGGGGTCGATGAGGCCGGCCTCGATCAGCTTCTTCGTCACGCCGACCGTCACGCCGCCCGCCGTCTCGGCGAAGATGCCCTCGGTCCGGGCCAGGATCTTGATCGCCTCGACGACCTGCTCGTCGTTGACGTCCTCCACCGCGCCGCCCGTGCGGCGCGCGATGTCGAGGACGTACGGGCCGTCGGCCGGGTTGCCGATGGCGAGCGACTTGGCGATGGTGTTCGGCTTCTGGGGCCGTACGACGTCGTGACCGGCCTTGAAGGCCGCCGACACCGGCGAGCAGCCCTCGGCCTGTGCGCCGAAGATCTTGTACGGCTTGTCCTCGACCAGGCCCAGCTTGATGAGCTCCTGCAGCCCCTTGTCGATCTTGGTGAGCTGCGAGCCGGAGGCGATCGGGATCACGAGCTGGTCGGGGATGACCCAGCCGAGCTGCTCGCAGATCTCGTACGCGAGCGTCTTGGAGCCCTCGCCGTAGTACGGGCGCAGGTTGACGTTGACGAAGCCCCAGCCCTCGCCCAGCGGGTCGCCGATGAGCTCGGAGCAGAAGCGGTTGACGTCGTCGTAGTTGCCCTCGATGCCGACGAGCTCACCGCCGTAGACGGCGGCCATGACGACCTTGCCCTGCTCCAGGTCGTGCGGGATGAACACGCACGAGCGGAAGCCGGCACGGGCGGCGGCGGCGCCGACGGCGCCGGCCAGGTTGCCGGTGGAGGAGCAGGAGAGGGTGGTGAAGCCGAAGGCGCGGGCGGCCTCCAGGGCCTGGGCGACGACGCGGTCCTTGAAGGAGTGCGTCGGGTTGCCGGAGTCGTCCTTGACGAAGAGCTTGCCGGGCTCGACGCCGAGCTCGCGGCCGAGGTTGTCGGCCTGGACGAGCTTGGTCCAGCCCGGGTTCAGGTTCGGCTTGTCGGCGACGTCGGCGGGGACGGGCAGCAGCGGGGCGTAGCGCCAGATGTTGGCGGGGCCGGCCTCGATCTGCTTGCGCAGCGCCTCGGGGTCGCCGGTGGGAAGGTCGTACGCGACTTCGAGCGGGCCGAAACACAGCTCGCAGGCGAAGATCGGGCCGAGCGCGAACACCTCACCGCATTCCCGACAGGAAAGGCCGGAAGCGGGACCGAGATCGACGGTCTGGGAGGTTTCGGTGGAAACAGTCTGTACAGCCATGGAGGCGAGGCCCTTTCTCCTCATCTTTCCCATGACGAACGTCGCCATGAGACGGATTTGGCACCTTCCCTAGCCGGGAGCCTCGCGGGCGCAGTGACGGCGACTGCGGACGAGACCGACTGGAGGGTTGCCGGGGCTTCAACGGGCCGTTTCCCTCTGCCCCTCTGGATGAGCGGTATTCGGTTGTGGAACGCGGACGGCACCCCGACATGCATCGGGCGTTCGCGTTGTTCAAGACTGTAACCGAAGGCATGGACGGTTGAGATGGTCGTCCGAACCGCGAGATGGAGATCACCTTGCTGGAGGAAGTGGAGCGCTGGCTCGGCCGGCGGTCCTGGTCCGTGGCAGACCGCCCGCTCGACCGCGTCCTCGCGGCCAAGCACGGGACGACGGTCAGCGTCGTGCTGCCCGCGCTGAACGAGGAGGCGACGGTCGGCGACATCGTCGGCGTGATCCGGCGCGAGCTGATGACCGAGGCGGTCCCGCTGGTGGACGAGCTGGTGGTGATCGACTCCGGCTCCACCGACCGTACGGCGGAGGTGGCGGCGGCTGCCGGGGCCCGGGTGGTGGCGCGGGACGCGATCCTGCCCCGGATACCGGCCGTGCCCGGCAAGGGCGAGGTGCTCTGGCGGTCGCTGATGGTGACGGAGGGTGACATCGTCTGCTTCGTCGACGCGGACCTGCGGGACTTCTCGGCGGACTTCGTCACCGGGATCGTCGGCCCGCTGCTCACCGACCCGGACGTGCACTTCGTGAAGGCGATGTACGACCGCCCGCTGGGCCCGGAGTTCGACGGGCCCGCCCCCGGCAAGACCCCAGGTCAGGGTGGCCGGGTGACCGAGCTGGTGGCACGGCCGCTGCTCAATCTGCACTGGCCGCAGCTGGCCGGTTTCGTGCAGCCGCTGGGCGGCGAGTACGCGGCGCGGCGCTCGCTGCTCGAACGGCTGCCGTTCCCCGTCGGTTACGGAGTGGAGCTGGGCCTGCTCGTGGACGCGCTGCACACGGTCGGCCTTGACGCGCTCGCGCAGGTGGACGTCGGGGTCCGCAAGCACCGGCACCAGGACGGGCAGGCGCTGGGCCGGATGGCGGCGGCGATCTACCGAACGGCGCAGCTGCGGCTCTCCCGCGGCCACCTGGTGCGGCCCCGGCTGACGCAGTTCGAGCGGGGCGAGGCGGGGTTCACGCCGCGCACGTACGCGGTGGACACCGAGGAGCGGCCGCCGATGGCCGAGATCGCGGAGTACGCGCACCGCCGCGTGGCGTAGCGTCGAATGATTGTGTTTTTTGCCTACATTTCCGTTTCATGCGGCTCTCATATCGAATGACCAGGTTGTCGGCGGCGCTCGCCCTCGCCGTCGGTTCGCTCGGCTCGCTCCCGCTCTCCCTCGCCTCGGCAGGCCCGGCCGCCGCGGACGTGGTGGAGCCCTTCGGCAAGCGCTACGACGCGTCGCTGTACGGCGATTTCACGACCGTCGGCAACACGGTCATGGGCTGCCCCAGGGCCCCCGCCGACCTGGCCGCGCGCTGCGCGAGCGCCGCCGCCGGGCAGGGCGGCGACAACAACAACACCTTCGTCATGGAGCGCGTGAACACTGCGTCCATGGCCGACGGATTCGGCTCCAGCACCGGCCACGTCGCGGTCCCGGCCGGCGCGAAGGTCGCCTACGCCCGGCTCTTCTGGGGCGGCAACGACGGCACGTACAGGGCGCCGAGCGGGGCGCAACTGAAGCGCTGCGACATCTCCGGCGCCGACGTGGTGACCTCGCCCGGCGACCACGCGACGACCGCGCCGCACCTCAAGGTCGGCGCCGGGCCCGCGACGGCGGTCTCGATCGACAGCATGGTGACCGACCCGGCGGACACCGCCGGCCCGCACTACTACACCGGCGAGTCGGACGTCACGGCCGCGTTCGCGGGCGTGACCGGCATCGACACGCGGGTCGCGGTGGGCAACGTCTGGGCGCCGAACGGCAAGGGCTGTGTGGCCGGCTGGTCCCTGACGGTGGTCTACGCGTTCCCGGGACCCGAGCCGACCTTCGCCCCCGACCGCCGCGACATCCACGTCTACGGCGGCCACGTCCTCCAGCGCTCCACCTCCCCCGCCACCACTCTCACCGTCGACGGCTTCCACCGGTCGACGGGCAGGGCGCGGGCGAGCGTGACGGCGTACGAGGGCGACTGGAACACGCCCGGCGACGCGTTCCTCGTCGACGGCAGGAACGTCACCGAGAGCCACACGGGCAAAAGAGACAACTTCTTCGTCAGCGAGGACGACGGCGCCGTCTCCCCGAAGCTGACGAACAACCTGTCCATCGACGCGAAGGCCTTCGACATCCCGGACGGCGCCATCGCGGCGGGCGCGCGCTCGGCGGACCTGACGTTCACGACGACCGGCGACACGTACGTGCCCTCGGGGCTCGCCTTCTCCGTACCGGTGCCGGACCTGGAGATCACCAAGACGGCGAGCCCGACGAAGGTGAAGCCGGGCGACACCCTCACGTACACGATCACGGCGAAGAACGTCAGCGCGTTGGACTACCCGAAGGTCACGTTCAGTGACGACCTGACCAGCACCCTGGGCGACGCCGACTACACCGGCGACGCGAAGGCGACGCTCGGGAAGGTGACGTACGGCAGGTCGAAGATCGGCTTCGTCGGAGACATCCCGGCCGGGAAGTCGGCGACGGTCACGTACTCGGTGAAGGTCCACGACCGGGTGCGCGGCGACGGCAGGCTGCTGGGCGGCGTCGAGGTCCAGTCGCCGCGCTCGAACTGCGGAAAGGGCAGTGAGGACCCGGCCTGCGCGGTGTCACGGGTCCTCGACCCGCCGAAGCAGAGCCCGTCCCCGACGAAGCCGTCGCGGCCCGCCCCGGTGGACCCCAAGCCGTCGGCCCCGGCGTCTCCGTCCCCCTCGGAGGCCGAGATCGCCCCGGCCCCGGCCCCCACCACCCATGAGCCGCGCCCGGGCCCGGCCCCGCACGGCCCCGGCAGCTCGATGGCGGAAACCGGATCGAGCGGTGAGCGCCTGTGGCTGCTCGGCGGACTGGCCCTGGCGCTGGCCGCGACCGGTCTCGTGGCGAAGGCAGCCCTGCGCGGACACCGCGACCTCTGAGGCGAGGATTCGCCAGAGTCGTATACGTACGTTTGAGCGTTTACGTCACGGGCTAGGTTCGCCACATGGCTTCTGTGCTCGTGGCGTCCAACCGGGGTCCGGTCTCGTACGCCCTCGCCGCCGACGGCACGCTCAGTGCCCGGCGCGGCGGGGGCGGTCTCGTCTCCGGGCTGAGCGCCGTCTCCTCGGAGGACAGCGTGTGGGTGTGCGCGGCCCTCGGGGACGGTGACCGCGAGGCGGTCCGGCGCGGGGTCTCCGAGCCGGGCGTGCGGATGCTGGACATCGACCCGGAGGTGTACGCCGACGCGTACAACGGCATCGCGAACTCGGTGCTGTGGTTCCTCCACCACCACCTGTACGAGATCCCGCGCGAGCCGGTCTTCGACGCGGAGTTCCGCCGCCGCTGGGAGTCGTACCGGAGCTACAACCGGGCCTTCGCCGAGGAGCTCGCGGCCGGCGCGGACGAGGGCGCGGCGGTCCTGGTGCAGGACTACCACCTGGCGCTGGCCCCGGGCATGCTGCGGGAGCTGCGGCCGGACCTGCGGATCGGCCACTTCACGCACACGCCGTGGGCGCTGCCGGAGTACCTGCGGATGCTGCCCGAGGACATCCGCGAGGAGCTGCTGTGGGGCATGCTCGGCGCGGACGAGCTGGGTTTCCACACCTGGGGATGGGCGCAGGCGTTCATCACCGGCGCGCACCTCCACGGCGAGCAGGGCGAGGCCGAAGGGGTCTGGCAGGGCGACGACCCCTGGCGCGGGGTGAAGCACCGCAGGGCGGGCGGCGAGCCGCGCCGCACCCGGGTGCACGCCTACCC
This sequence comes from Streptomyces sp. NPDC054975, assembly GCF_053609105.1. Taxonomy (NCBI): domain Bacteria; kingdom Bacillati; phylum Actinomycetota; class Actinomycetes; order Kitasatosporales; family Streptomycetaceae; genus Streptomyces; species Streptomyces sp. NPDC054975. Next base: position 123,866 of record NZ_JBSGWV010000002.1, on the reverse strand, counting down.
GCTGGGCGTGGACGGCGACGACCTCCGTTCGCTGGCCCACCGGCCCGAGGTCGACGACCGGCTCGCCGCGCTGCGGGCCGAGGTCGGCGACCGGAAGACGATCGTGCGGGTGGACCGCACGGAGCTGTCGAAGAACATCGTCCGTGGCCTGCTGGCGTACCGGGAGCTGCTCCAGGAGCACCCGGAGTGGCGGGGCAGGGTCGTCCACCTGGCCTCTGCCTACCCGTCCCGCCAGGACCTCGAGGTCTACCGCGCGTACACGGCGTCGGTCGCGGAGCTGGCGGAGGAGATCAACACGGAGTTCGGCACCGCGGAGTGGCAGCCGGTCCTCCTCTCCGTGAAGGACGACTTCCCGCGCTCCCTCGCCGCGTACCGGCTCGCGGACGTGGCGCTGATCAACCCGGTCCGCGACGGGATGAACCTGGTGGCGAAGGAGATCCCGGTGGTCTCGGAGGCCGGGTGCGCGCTGGTGCTGTCGACGGGGGCCGGGGCGTACGAGGAGCTGCGCGAGGACGCCCTGACGGTCAACCCGTACGACGTCTCGGAGACCGCGCGCGCCCTGCTCCAGGCCCTGACGATGCCCGCCACCGAGCGCGCGGACCGCTCGAAACGCCTGGCGTCCGCCGCGACGGCGCTGCCGCCCCAGCGCTGGTTCCTGGAACAGCTGAACGCCCTGCGCGGCGGCGAGCCGGCTTCCTAGGCGGACCCCTCCCGTACCGCCTCCGCCAGGTCCGTCAGGAAGCGGACCACGCCCGCCGGTCCCGGGACGGACAGGTCGGCGCGGTCGGAGAGTTCCTGGACCTCCGACGAGCCGCTGCACACCAGCAGGCCCGGGGTGCCGTTCGAGCGGAGCTTCTCCACGGCCGCGAAGGCCGGCAGGTCACCCAGGTCGTCGCCCGCGTACAGGACGGACTCGGCGCCCACCTCCCGTACGTACTCCGCGAGCGCCACGCCCTTGTCCATGCCCGGCGGACGCAGTTCGAGGACCATGCGGCCCGGTTCGAGGACCAGGCCGTGCCGGGCCGCGAGGTCGGCGAGCGGGGCCTTGAGGGCCTCGAAGGCCGCCTGGGGGTCGCCGGCGCGGCGGGTGTGGACCGCGACCGCGCGGCCCTTCTCCTCGATCCAGGTGCCCGGCCACGCCCCGACGCCGTCGAGGAAGCCGGGCAGCTCGGCCCGGACGGCGGCCACGCCCGGGTGGACGGCGGCGGACTGGACCGTGCCGGTGACCGCGTCCCAGCGCTCCGCGCCGTAGTGGCCGAGGACGACGAGGTGTTCCAGGCCGGGGACGCCGGCGAAGCCGCCGTACCGCACGGCCACGCCCGCCGGGCGGCCGGTCACCACCGCGACCGAGGCGATCCGGGGCGCGAGGACGGAGAGCGCGGGAACGGCGCCGGGGTGCGCCCGGGCCCGTTCGGGGTCGGGGACGATCTCGGCGAGCGTCCCGTCGAAGTCGAGGGCGACGACGGCTTTCTCCGGCCGGGCGAGAAGCGCGGCCAGGCCGTCGCGGCCTGCGGACGTGGTCGGGTGCGGAAGGCTGCTGACCATACGACGACCCTACCGACGCGGCCTCTTCGGCGCTGCCTCTTCGCGGAGCACCGAGCCGCGTCTCAGCGGCGCTGCTCCTTCTCCGCACGGACCCGGCGGAGCCGGTTGACGGTCACCGGGTCGTGCGCCAGCGCGCGCGGGTCGTCGAGGAGGGCGTTGAGGAGCTGGTAGTAGCGGGTCGCGGAGAGGCCGAGCCGCTCGCGGACGGCCCGCTCCTTGGCGCCGGGACCGGGCCAGGACCGCCGTTCGAGCGCGAGCACGGCCCGCTCCCGCTCCCCGAGCCCACCGTGGCCGAGCCCGCCGTCACGGAGCCCGCCGTCACCGGGCCCTCCCTCACCGAGCCCGTCGTCACCGGCCCCGGGCACGGCGTCCCCGGCGCCCGCGTCGTCACTGGGCCCCGGGCTGCTCGTGTCGGTCGTACCGGTCATACGAACAACCTATTACCCCGCGCTCACTCCGCGCTCTCGGCCGCCGTCGCCTTGCGGGCGATCTCGCCCAGCACGTCGGCCGGCTTCGCGCCCGGGGTGACGGCCTTGCCTATGTTCTGCTTGATGTTGTCGCTCACCTGGGCCCACGACGTCTTGCCGACCGGCGGGAGCTGCGAGTTCGGCAGCTCCGCGAGGAACTCGCGGAGGTCCTTGTGCTCCGCGTCGTTCTCCATCCGGGAGTACGCGCTGACCGTCGGCGGCAGCAGGTCGTTGCCGCCCGCGAACTTCAGCACGTTCTCGTCGCTGAAGACGAAGTCCAGGAAGTCGCCGATCTCCTCGCGGTGGCCGTTCTGCTTGAAGCCCATGATCCAGTCGGCGACGCCCATGGACGCCTTGGCCTTGCCGTCCGCGCCCGGGAGCGCGACCTTGCCGACCTTGACGCCCTTCTTCTCGGCCTCCTGCATCAGCGAGGGGTGGCCGTTGAGCATGCCGACCTCGCCGCGCGAGAAGGCGGCGAAGGCGTCCTTGCGGTTGAGCTTGCCGGGGGCGACCGGGCCGGTGAGCTCCTTCTGGACCAGGTTCGTCTTCAGCCAGTCGAAGGTCTCGACGTTCTGCTCGGAGTCGATCCGGTAGCGGTCGGAGCCGTCGGTGTAGCCGTCGCCGCCGCTGAGCAGCCACATCATGGTCTCGGCCTGCGCCTCCTCGGGGCCGAGCGGCAGCGCGAAGGGGTACTTCACGTCCTTGTCCTTCAGCTTCTCCGCGGCGGCGGCCAGCTCCTCCCAGGAGGTCGGCGGCTTGCTGATGCCGGCCTGGTCGAAGAGGTCCTGGTTGAAGAAGAGCAGCCGGGTGGAGGCGGCGAAGGGCAGACCGTACTGGGCGCGCTTGTGCTCGCCGGCCTCGACGAGCGGGCGCAGGAAGTTGGCCTGGACGGGGATGGAGAGCAGCTCGTCGGCGGAGTAGAGCTCACCCGCGGCGGCGTAGTCGGCGTAGGCGCCGATCTGGGCGATGTCGGGGGCCTGTCCGGCCTTGACCATCTCGGCGACCTTGCGGTCGACGTCGTTCCAGGACTCGATCTGGACGTCGACCTGGACGCCGGGGTGCTTGGCCTCGTAGGCGGCGGTGAGCTCGTCCCAGTACTTCTTGGTGCTGTCGCCGCCGTTCAGGTCGTAGTCGGCGGCGACGAGCTTGAGCGTCACGTCGCCGGTGGCTCCCTCGGTGAGCCCGCAGCCGGAGAGACCCGCGGTCAGTCCGAGCGCGGCGATTGTCGCGGTCAGTCCAATGAATCGCCGCTGCACAGCGTTGCCCCACCCTCTGCTCGTCGTTGAGCTGTGATTTTCACAGGAGAGGAAGCATAAGGTCTACACCACTTGGGGAGGTCCCCGGCATGGGGTGAAGACCTTGTGAAGTCCGTCGCCGCAGGCCGTACGCCTCACCCTTCGAATTTGTATCCCACCGCAACAATATCGGTCAGTGGACTAGACCTTTCGGCCCCGGACCGGCGAGACTGTCCCCGTGAGACACGTCATCGCCCTCGATGTGGGCGGCACCGGCATGAAGGCCGCCCTCGTCGGGGCGGACGGCACCCTGCTCCACGAGGCACGCCGCGCCACCGGGCGCGAGCGCGGCCCCGACGCCGTGGTCGAGACGATCCTCGACTTCGCCGCCGAACTGCGCGCCTACGGCCTCGAACGGTACGGCGAGCCCGCCGCGGCCGCCGGAGTCGCCGTCCCCGGCATCGTGGACGCCGCCCGCGGCATCGCCGTCTACGCCGCCAACCTCGGCTGGCGCGACATCCCGATGCGCGCGCTGCTCAGCGAACGCCTGGACTCCATCCCCGTCGCCCTCGGCCACGACGTCCGCACCGGCGGCCTCGCCGAGGGCCGGATCGGCGCGGGCAACGGCGCCGACCGCTTCCTCTTCGTGCCGCTCGGCACCGGGATCGCCGGCGCCATCGGCATCGGCGGCGCCATCGAGGCCGGCGCCCACGGCTACGCCGGCGAGATCGGCCACATCGTCGTCCGCCCCGGCGGCACCGAGTGCGGCTGCGGCCAGCGCGGCTGCCTGGAGCGGTACGCCTCCGCCTCCGCCGTCTCCCAGGCCTGGGCCGCCGCCTCCGGCGACCCGAAGGCGGACGCCGCCGACTGCGCCAAGGCCGTCGAGTCCGGCGACCCCCGGGCCGTACGGGTCTGGCAGGAGGCCATCGACGCGCTCGCGGACGGCCTGGTCACCGCGCTCACCCTGCTGGACCCCCGCACGCTCATCATCGGTGGCGGTCTCGCCGAGGCCGGGGAAACCTTGTTCACACCACTGAGGGCCGCGGTGGAGGAACGCGTCACGTTCCAGAAGCTGCCCGCCGTCGTACCGGCAGCCCTCGGGGACACCGCCGGATGCCTGGGCGCGGGCCTCCTCGCCTGGGATCTTCTCTCCCTCGACTCGGAGGTATCCGCCTGATGGCCGTTTCCACAGTTCTCGCCGGGGCCCGCGTGGTGCTGCCGACCGGGGTCGTCGAGAACGGACGGGTGATCGTCGACGGCGGTCGCATCGCGGGCTCCTCGCCCGCCGACGCGCCCTCGCTCGACCTCACGGGCCACTGGGTCGTCCCCGGCTTCGTCGACATGCACAACCACGGCGGCGGCGGAGCCTCCTTCACCTCCGGCACCGTCGAGGAGATCCTCACCGGCGTCCACACCCACCGGCTGCACGGCACCACGACCGTCGTCGCCTCCTTCGTCACCGGCGAGATGGACTTCCTCAGCCGCCGCGCCGGGCTGCTCTCCGAACTCGCCGAGCAGGGCGAGATCGCGGGCATCCACTTCGAGGGCCCGTTCATCGCCCCCTGCCGCAAGGGCGCGCACGACGAGACGCTGCTGCGCGACCCCGACCCGGCCGAGGTCCGCAAGCTCGTCGACGCCGCGCGCGGCCAGGCCAAGATGGTCACCCTCGCCACCGAACTGCCCGGCGGCATCGACTCCGTACGCCTGCTCGCCGAACACGGCGTGATCGCCGCCATCGGCCACACCGACGCGACGTACGAGCAGACCGTCGAGGCCATCGACGCGGGCGCCACCGTGGCCACCCACCTCTACAACGCGATGCCCGCGCTCGGCCACCGCACCCCCGGCCCGATCGCCGCGCTCCTGGAGGACGAGCGGATCACCGTCGAGCTCATCAACGACGGCACCCACCTGCACCCGGCCGCCCTGGAGCTGGCGTTCCATCACGCGGGCCCCCGGCGCGTCGCGTTCATCACGGACGCGATGGACGCGGCCGGCTTCGGCGACGGCCTGTACTCGCTCGGCCCGCTGGCCGTCGAGGTGAAGGAGGGCGTCGCGCGGCTCGTCGAGGGCGGCTCCATCGCCGGCTCGACCCTCACCCTGGACCGGGCGTTCAAGCGCGCCGCGACCATCGACAAGCTGCCCGTCGAGTCGATCGTCCAGGCCATCTCCGCCAACCCCGCCCGGCTGCTCGGCATCGACGACCGCGTCGGCTCCCTGGAGCCCGGCAAGGACGCCGACCTGGTCGTGCTCGACGCCGAATTCGACGTCAAGGGCGTGATGCGCAAGGGCACCTGGGTGGTTGAGCCCCACCTGGCGTGATATCGCCCCATCGGACGTACGGCGGTTGGCCCGGGGACTGGGCCAACCGCCTTCCGTTTGGCATGATCGGGGCGCGTTCCAGGCGCGGTTGCGCGGCTGTTCCACGAACTTTCGACCATGTACGGGGGTACGGCAGGTGATTCTCACGGTCACCCTCAACACGGCGCTCGACCTCACGTACCGCGTCCCCGCGCTCGTCCCGCACGCCTCCCACCGCGTCACCCAGGTCATCGAACGCCCCGGCGGCAAAGGCCTCAACGTCGCCCGCGTCCTCGCCGCCCTCGGCCACGAGACGGTCGCCACCGGCTTCGCGGGCGGCTCGACGGGCGAGCTCCTCCGCGCCCACCTGGCATCGAGCACGGTCGTCGACGCCCTGGTCCCGACCGCCGGAACCACCCGCCGTACCGTCGCGATCGTCGACACCGCGACCGGCGACACCACCCAGCTCAACGAGCCCGGCCCGACCGTCACCCCCGCCGAGTGGACGACTCTCACCGCCCGCTACACCGAACTCCTCGCCGACGCCGAGGCCGTCGCCCTCTGCGGCAGCCTGCCGCCCGGCATCCACGTCGGCGCGTACGCGGAGCTGATCCGTCTCGCCCGCGCAGCGGGCGTCCCCGTCCTCCTCGACACCAGCGGCGAGCCCCTGCGACGCGGCATCGCGGCCCGCCCCGACGTGGTCAAGCCCAACGCCGACGAGCTCGCCCAGCTCACCGGCTCCCGCGAGCCGCACCGCGCCACCCGCGACGCCCGCCGCCGCGGCGCGCACGCGGTCGTCTCCTCCCTGGGCCCCGACGGCATGCTGGCCGCCACCCCGGACGGCCTGTGGCGCGCCGCCCCGCCGTCAGCGGTCAAGGGCAACCCGACGGGCGCCGGCGACTCGGCCGTCGCGGGCCTGCTGTCGGGTCTGGTCGAGAAACTCCCCTGGCCGGAGCGGCTGATCCGCGCGGTCGCCCTGTCGGCTGCGACGGTCCTCGCCCCGGTGGCGGGCGAGTTCGACGGGACGGCGTACGAGGAGCTGCTGACGCGCGTGACGGTGACGGAGCAGGCGGAGGCGGCCTAGCGAAAAGCCCCGTGGAACCTGCCGGTTCCACGGGGCCTGACGTGCGAGCCGTACGGCTCAGAGCTCACCCTTGCTGATCTTCACCCAGTCGAAGATCACGTCGCACTGGTTCCCCTGCTCGCAGGAGAGCTTGATCGTGTTCTGACCCTTCTGGAGTGAGACCTGGGACCAGGTGGTCTGCCAGTTCTTCTCCAGGTTCGGGTCGGAGGAACCGATGAAGTTCTTCAGGTTCATCGGGTTCGTGTTCGCCTTGTCGTTGACGGTCACGGTGGCGTTGGCGTCCTTGGCCGGGACCGCGTACCGCACGTACATGCGGTAGGTGCCGGCCTCGGGCACCTCGGTCTGCCAGGTGGCGGACGAGCCGACCGCGTTGAACCCGGTCACGTAGGCACCGCCCGCGCCCTCCGCGCCCTTGATGTCCTTGGCGAGCGACGCCGAGCCGCCGAGCTTGAGCGTCGCCGCGTCCTGCTGGGGCAGCGGAGCCTGGGACGGCTCGGTGCTGGGCTCGTCGGACGGGGTCTCCTGGACCTGGGTGGACCCACCGGTCGGCTTGCCGCCCGCGGTGCCACCGTTGGGCTCGTCGCCGGTGTTGTTGAGCACGGCGGCCGTGATCCCTATCACGACGACCACGACGACCGCGATCGCGCCGATCAGCAGCCCCTTGGTGTTCGGTCCGCGACCGCCGCCACCGCCACCGCGCTGGTGCGGGATCGGCGACTGGCGGGTCTGCGAGCCCGGGTACGTCTCGGGCGCGGCGTACTGCGGGTGCGGCTGGCCGTACGCGGGCTGCTGCGGGACCTGCCCGGGGGCGCCCTGCGCACCCTGGCCGTACTGCTGCTGACCGCCGTACTGACGCTCGCCGACCGTTCTGACCTGGTTGTACGAGGTCCGGGGCACACCCGGCTGCGCGGCCGGTCCGGGGTAGCCGTAGCCACCGGCCTGACCCGGCGGCTGGGCGCCCGCCGCCTGACCGTCCGCGTACAGGTAGCCGAACGGATCGTCGTCCTCGGGCGTGTTCGCGCCGTCGTTACCGGCAGCCATCCCTGGTCACTCCTATCCATGCTCGCCAGCCGTCGCCGACCGGCCGAGCCTACCCCGAACGGGGAACCCGACGATCCGGACCTTGACAGGCGAGGGTGCCGCGTACCCCTATCCGGCGCGGCGGTGGACCTTGGCGCGGGACCGCTTCTCGATGTACATCCGCTGGTCGGCGGAGTTCAGGACCTCTTCGACGCTCATCCCGCACTCGGCCCAGCCGATGCCGAAACTCGCCCCGACCCGGACCGCCCGCCCGTCCACCCGGATCGGCGGAATGATCGCGTTGCGCAGCCGCACGGCGAGGTCGGCGGCGTCGGCGGCGCCGAGGCCGTCGGCGAGGACGACGAACTCGTCTCCGCCGAGGCGGGCGACGGTGTCCCCGTCGCGTACGCCGGTGGTGAGCCGTCGGGCGACCTCGATGAGGACGGCGTCGCCGGTGTGGTGCCCGAAGCGGTCGTTGATCGACTTGAAGCCGTCGAGGTCGCAGAAGAGGACCGCGAGCCCCTTCGTCCCGTCGTCGACGTCCCCGCCGGCCGGGGCCACGGTGTGGACGTGGTGGTCGTACGGGCCGGCCACACCGGGCCCCGCGTCGAAGCCGAAGCCGTGCTCGTGGCCGTACGGGGTGTCGTAGTCCGCCTCGGGGGTGGCGTGCGGGCGCTCGCAGAGCCGGGCGCTGAGCCGCGAGCGCAGCTCGGCGCTGTTGGGCAGGCCGGTGAGGGCGTCGTGCGAGGCGCGGTGGGCGAGCTGCAGCTCGTGGCGCTTGCGCTCCTCGATGTCCTCGACGTGGGTGAGGAGGAAGCGCGGCCCGTCGGCGGTGTCGGCGACGACGGAGTTACGCAGGGAGACCCAGACGTACGTGCCGTCGCGGCGGCCGAGGCGCAGCTCGGCGCGGCCGCCCTCGGCGGAGGTGCGCAGCAGGGTCCCTATGTCCTCGGGGTGGACGAGGTCGGCGAAGGAGTAGCGCCGCATCACGGAGGCGGGCCGGCCGAGGAGGCGGCACAGGGCGTCGTTGGTGCGCAGCAGGCGGCCGTGCTGGTCGCCGCCCATCTCGGCGATGGCCATGCCGGAGGGGGCGTACTCGAAGGCCTGCCGAAACGACTCTTCACTGGCGCGCAGGGCCTGCTGCTCGCGCTCCAGGCGGACGAGGGCGCGCTGCATGTTTGCTCGCAGCCGGGCGTTGCTGATCGCAATCGCCGACTGGGAGGCGTACATCTGGAGCGCCTCCTGACCCCAGGGACCGGGGTGCCGGCCGTTGCGCGGCCGGTCGACGGAGATCACGCCGAGCAGCTCGCGGCCGGAGCCGGAGGCGTACATGGGGGCGTAGAGGCGGTCGTGGGGGTGCCACTCGTCCTCGAAGCGGGGGGCGGGGCCCTCGGTGTGCCACTGCGGGACGTCGTCCTCGATGAGGACCCAGCCCTCGGTGTGCGGGATGAACCGCAGGTCACCCCAGGCGACACCCATGGAGAGGCGGCGTTCCCAGGAGGCGCGGGAGCCGACGCGGCCGGTGATCAGCGCTTCGGCGGCGGTACTGCCGGCGAAGGCGGCGACGACGAGGTCACCGTCGGGGCGGACGAGGTTGACGCAGGCCAGCTCGTAGTTGAGACCGGCGACGATGCCGTCGGCAACGGTCTGCAGGGTGTCCGCCAGACTGCGGGCTGTATTGAGGTCGGCCACGACCTGATGCAGCTGCCGCAGGGTCGCAAGACGGACGTACGGCTCCGACTCGGTCTCCATCGCTCGCTCTCCCCGAGACCTCGACAGCAACTCCAGGGGTTCTCATCGGCTCTTGTGCTGCATTGTCTCCGCCACTGAATCACAGCGAGCTGTGCACCCGGTACACAGGGTCAACAAATACTGGGCTCTGTGACTCAAGTCACAAGGGGCGCGCGGGGTCACGGACGGCGTTCTGGCGCGATTCCCTACCTTCTTGAACGCAAAGGGAACAGCGCGAGGCGCACACCGCCGGACGGCCCGGGGACGATGGTCCTAGGACCGGCGGGGGTGCCGGGACTGGTCCCGGGGCCCGATGCGGGGGGCGTGGGCCGGAGCTAGCGTGCGAGTGTGCTGACGACGACGCCCTCCCCGCCCCCCACCTCGGATCTGGCGATCCCTCATGCTGAGGGGGTGAGCAACGACGAGTTCCGGGCGGCGATGTCCCGCCTCGCGGCGGGCGTGATCCTGGTGACGGCCCACGACCCCGACGACGGCCCGCGCGGCGAGGACGTCGGGATGACGGCGACCGCGTTCATGTCGGTCTCCCTGGACCCCCCGCTGGTCCTGGTGAGCCTGCGCAACGGCTCCCGCATGGACGACCTGCTCGCGGAGGTCCCGGTGTGGGCGGTCTCCGTCCTCTCCGAGCAGCAGCGCGTCATCGCGGGCCGCTTCGCGATGAAGGGCCGGGTGAGCGACCGCCTGCTCTTCGCGGACGTCCCGTACACCCGGGGCGGGGAGAGCGGCGCGCCGCTCCTGACGGGCGCTCTGGCGACGCTCGAATGCCGTACGGAGAACCGGGTGGTGGCGGGCGACCACACCCTGGTGGTGGCCCGCGTCCTGACGGCGACGGTCCCGACGGCGACGGAGGACACCCCGCTGACGTACTTCCGAGGCAAGTACCGCCGCTTGACGTGACCTCGCGTCATGTCAGGGGCACGCGTCGGGTCAGCCCCACTCGCGCCCCTGCGTGACCTCACGGCAGGTCAGGGGCGCACCGCGGGTCAGCCCCAGCGCAGCCCTGGCGTGACCTCACGTCACGTCGCAGGCCCACGTCGGTCAGCCCCAGTCGCGGCCCTGCCGTCCCCGCTTCGTCTCCGAGCGCTGCTTCTTCACCCGCAGCCGACGCTCGTTGATGCCCCGTGGAATCTTCGTCGCCCGCCGGGGCTTCGGCGGCGGAGCCGTCGCCTCCGCGAGCAGCGCGGCCAGCCGGACCGCCGCCGTCTCCCGGTTGCGCCACTGCGAGCGGTGCTCCGACGCGCGGACCGTCACCACCCCGCCGACCAGCCGCGAGGCCAGCCGTTCGAGGGCGCGCGCCTTCCACACCTCGGGCAGCGCCTCCGTCGACGCCAGGTCGAAGCGGAGCTCCACCTGCGAGTCGCTGGTGTTCACGTGCTGCCCGCCCGGCCCCGACGACCGCGAGAAACGCCACATGAGCTCGGCCTCGGGAAGCGAGACGGAGCCGCGGATCAGATAGGGACCGGACATACGTCCATGTTCCCTGGACGGGCTCCCGCACGTCATCCTGTTTTCGCACGCGTTTCGCACGCTGGAACCGGCGGGCCACCGTCCGCGTTATCCCGTGTGACGACGCACGACATCACGAAGGCACGAAGAAAGGGACTTCCCATGGCTGTAAGCCTGTCCAAGGGCGGCAACGTCTCCCTGACCAAGGAGGCTCCGGGCCTGACCGCCGTCACCGTGGGCCTCGGCTGGGACGTCCGTACCACCACCGGCACCGACTTCGACCTCGACGCGTCCGCGATCGGCGTCGACAGCGCCGGCAAGGTCGCCTCCGACGCGCACTTCGTCTTCTTCAACAACAAGGCGACGCCGGACCAGACCATCGTCCACACCGGCGACAACCGCACGGGCGAGGGCGGCGGCGACGACGAGCAGATCAACGTCAACCTGGCGGCCCTCCCGCCGAACGTCGACAAGATCGTCTTCCCGGTCTCCATCTACGACGCGGTCAACCGCTCGCAGAACTTCGGCCAGGTGCGGAACGCCTACATCCGCATCATCAACCAGGCCGGCGGCGCCGAGATCGCCCGCTACGACCTCTCCGAGGACGCCGCCGTCGAGACCGCGATGGTCTTCGGCGAGCTCTACCGCAACGGCGCGGAGTGGAAGTTCCGCGCGGTCGGCCAGGGGTACGCCTCCGGCCTGGAGGGCATCGCCCGCGACTTCGGCGTCAACCTCTGACGTAGAGACGTCTCCGAGGTGGGGACGTAGGGTCGACGTACGGATCCCCGGACCCTCAGGAGAGCCCCGGCACGCTCGTCGTGCCGGGGCTCTTTTCCGTGCGCGCCCCCGACTCGAACGGAACCGTGACCTCCATGTCCTGAGTCCGTAACGGCCTGTCAGGACACGGATGTCCGCGATCCGGCCAGGGCAGAACCGAACGGACCAGCGCACCAATCAAGCCACGCGAAGGTACACGGGGGTTACCATGCGCACTGCTCGCTCCACCAGGTGGAAGACCTGCACCCTTGGGTTCGCGGCCGTCGCCGCGCTCCTCTCCTCCACGGCCTGCCAGTCCGGCGACACGGACGACGCCAAGAAGCCCACCGCGTCGGCGACTCCCTCGTCGAGCAGCCCGTCCACCGCGACGCCGTCATCCGGCACCCCGGGCGCGACGGCCTCCAAGACTCCTGAACCGACCGCCCCCGCACCCACCAGGTCGGGCGAGGGCGGCACGACGGGCGTCGTGGCCTGCAACGACAACGACCTCTCGATCGCCACGTCGGTCTGGCGGCAGGACTCGGGCCAGCACCTCCTCATCACGGCCACCAACTTCACCGACAAGGCCTGCACCCTCTACCACTACCCGCGCATCGGCTTCGGCGCCCACATCGAGGGGCCGCTCCCCGCGATGGGGCCCAAGCCGAAGGCGCTCGCCACGATCGGGCCGAAGCAGAAGGCGTACGCGGGCCTGTTCCTCTACCGGGGCAGCGAGAAGACGATCGCCGTGGAGGCGGTGTCCATCGGCTACCAGGACCGCGTCCTGGGCACCAACGACGACGTCGCGATGCTCGACGTCGCGTTCTCCAAGGAGATCGGCTTCCTCAACGTCGGATCCAACGCCAAGGTCACGTACTGGCACCGCGACCGGGGCGCGATCGAGGACATCCTCTTCAGGTCGGGCTCCTGACGGCCTGATCGAGAGGGCACGGCCCGGGTGTGGTCAGGGCTGCGCCGGCTTCCCGTCCCCGTACAGCCACACGTCCCACACGTCGTCCAGGTCCTCACCCGCCACGTCCTCCACGTAGGCGGTGAAGTCGGCGGTGGAGGCGTTGCCGTGACGGTGGGTGGCCGGCCAGCCGGCCAGGATCTCGCGGAACGTCTTCTCGCCGACCCGCTCGCGGATCTTGTGGACCACCATCGCGCCCCGCTGATACACGGGCGGGTCGAAGAGGTTCTCGGCGGCGGGCGGTTCGGCTGGCGGGAACGCCCAGTTGGCGTCGGCGTCGAAGGCCTCCTGGAAGCTGAGGCGCGCCGGGACGTCCTCGAACTCCTCCGCGTACAGCCACTCCGCGTACACGGCGAAGCCCTCGCTCAGCCAGATGTCCTGCCAGGTCTTGGGCGTGACCGAGTTGCCGAACCACTGGTGTGCCAGCTCGTGCGCGAGGATCTCCGGCGTGAACGCGTCCAGCGGGAGGACCGGCCGGGTCTGCGTCTCCAGCGCGTAGCCCGCGTCGCCGGGCCGCTCGACGACCGCCCCGGCGGCGGAGAAGGGGTACGGCCCGAAGGTCTTCTCCTGCCAGGCGAGGAGCTCGGGGATACGTTCCAGCAGCGGCGCGCTCCGCGCGGCGACCGTCGGGTCGGCGGCGGTCAGCACGGGCAGCCCGGACGGGGTCGCCGACACCTTCGTCTCGTACCGGCCGATGCCCACGGTCGCGAGGTAGCTCGCCATCGGCTCCGCGACGTGCCAGACGGACGTGGTCCTGCCGTTCGCGGTCCGCTCGGAGGTCCGGACCCCGTTGGCGACGCCCTGCGTACCGGCCGGGACGGTGAGCGTGATGTCGTACGCCGCCTTGTCGACGGGGTGGTGGTTGCCGGGGAACCAGGCCATGGAGCCGGTCGGCTGCCCGAGCGCGACCGCGCCGTCCGCCGTACGCAGCCAGCCCTCCCGCGAGCCGTCCGGGTCGGTGATCGTCTCGGGCACGCCGGAGTACGTGACCTTCGTACGGAAGACCTCGCCCTTGTCGATGTCGTCGCGCGGCCGGAGCGTCAGCTCGTTCCCGGCCCGGTTGACGGCGGCCGGGGCGTCGTCGACGGAGGCGGAGCCGACGGTGAGACCGGCGAGGTCGAGGTTGAAGGCGCTGAGGTCCTGGGTCGCGCGGGCCGTGATCATGGCGGTGGCGTCGAGCCGCCCGCGCTTCGGGTCGTAGCGCAGGTCCAGCGCGTAGTGGCTGACGTCGTAGCCGCCGTTGCCGAGCTTGGGGAAGTACGGGTCGCGCAGCCCGGCCGCGCCGGGTGTGCCGTGCACGCCGCCGATGTCCAGGCCGCCACCGCTCCCGCCGTCCACGCCGCCGGCGGTGCAGCCGGCGAGCACGAGCAGCCCGGCGAGGGCGGTCGCCAGGGCGGTTCGGCTGCGTACGTCCACGAATCGATCTTAGGCGGGGGTACGCGCAGGGCGCCGCCCGACGGGGTCCGGGCGGCGCCTCTCGTGGTGGCCGTTCTCGCGGCTGCCGTACGGCTTACTTGTTCAGCGCCGCCACGCCGGCCTGCGCGAACTTCTCGTCCAGGTCGCCGCTCGGGGCACCGGCGACGCCGATACCGGCGATCGGGGCGCCCTTGACGGTCACCGGGGCGCCACCGGCGAGGAACAGCGTGCCGGGGATGTCCTTCAGGTTCGGGGCCTGGGCGAGACGGCCGGCGAGCACGGAGGTCGGGGCGTTCCAGGAGACGGCGGTGAACGCCTTGCGCTCGGCCGACTCGTAGGACTGCGGGCCGGCGCCGTCGCCGCGCAGGGTCACGATGGTGTTGCCGTTGCGGTCGACGACGGCGACCGAGACGCGCTGGTTCTCGTCCTCGGCGGCGTCCAGGGTGGCCTGCGCGGCCTTGGTGGCGGCCTCGATGGTGAGATGCGTGGTCTGCTGGAGGTTCTCGTTCGACGCGTCGGCCTTGGCGGCGACGGCGGGCGCGGCGGCCGGGGCGGAGGCGTTCGCGGAGACGGCGCCGAAGGTACCGGCGGCGAGGACGGCGGCGGTGGCGGCACCGAAGACGATCTTCTTGTTCATGAGGGCTCCTTGAGGCTGCGGCGTGGTCGGCCGAGGCAGTGGTCGAGGCGTCCGGCGCCGTCCGTCTCGGGCGGCCGGTTCCTTCGCTCTGCCATCGATCCTCCGCCCGGTTCCGGGCCCGTACGGTCCACGGACCGGCTGCCGCCGTCGCGCATGATGGACGACGGGGGTGTCAGCCGATCGGTTGATGCCCCTCTGGTCCTCCCGGGCCAGGATGGCTACGTATCCCCAGGCCAGAGGAGTTCGAGTGACAGCGCCCCCACCGGAAGCGCACGGGCACGAGACCCCGGCCCCGGGCGCGGGCACCGCGCCGGGGAGACGGGCGCCCGACCCGGACCGGGCCGCCGACCGGGGCCCGGACACAGACCCGGCCCGGACGACCGACCGGGACACGGACCGGGGCCCCGGCACCGCCCCGCCCCCGCCGACCGGCCCGGACACGAACCCCGCCGCCGACCCGGACTCGTACTGGCTCGCGCGGGTCATGCACGTCGCGTTCTTCCTCCTCCTCGGCGCCTCCCTCGCCCGCTTCCTCCTGCGCCACCCGTGGGCGGACCGCAGCCCCTGGATCGTCGCGCTCTCCGGCACACTCGCCGCCCTCTACCTCCTCGGCCCCGTGCTCGGCACCCGTGCCACCCCGCGCCGGATCGCCTGGCTGGTCACGGTCGTCGCCGTCTGGATGGTCCTGGTGCTCCTCGCGCCGAGCTTCGCCTGGTGCGCGGTGCCGCTCTTCTACACCGGCCTGCGCACCCTCCCGCCCCGTGCGGCTCTCATCCTCGTCACCCTCCTCACCGCCTTCGTCGTCATCGCGCAGGTCCAGCTCTCCGACGACGGCTTCGACCCCAACCTCGTCATCGCCCCGCCGGCCGTCGCCGCCATCGCCACCGCCGTCTTCGTCCACGCCCAACGCCAGGCGGACCGCCAGCGCGCGCTGATCGACGACCTGATCCGCACCCGGCGCGAACTCGCCGCGACCGAGCGCCGCGAGGGCACCCTCGCCGAACGCCAGCGGCTGTCGATGGAGATCCACGACAGCCTCGCGCAGGGCCTGTCCAGCCAGCAGATGCTGCTCCAGGCGGCCGAACGCACCTGGGACAGCGACCCCTCGACCGCCCGCCGCCATGTCCGTACCGCCGAGTCCATCGCCGAACGCAACCTCGCCGAGGCCCGCCGATTCGTCCACGACCTCGCCCCCGCCGACCTCGCCGAGGGCGGCGGCCTCCAGGAGGCGCTGCGCACGGTCGCGGGGCGCGAGTCGGCCGCCTTCCGGGTCGACGGCGTACCGGTCCCGCTGCCCGAGCGCGTGCAGTCGGCGCTGCTGCGCATCGCGCAGGGCGCCCTCGCCAACGTCCGCGAGCACGCCTCCGCCACCTCCGCCGCCGTCACCCTGACCTACCTCGACGACCAGGTCGTCCTGGACATCGCCGACGACGGCCGCGGCTTCGAGCCGTCGACACCGCGGGACGGCAGTGGCGGTGGTGGCGGAGGCGTACGCGGCCACGGCCTGCCCGCGATGCGGGTGCGCGCCCAGCAGCTCGGCGGCACGCTCACGGTGGAGTCCACTCCCGGCGAGGGCACGGTGCTCTCCGCCGCCATCCCTCTGGAGGTCCGCTCGTGACGGCACGGACGACGGTTCGGATCCTGCTCTGCGACGACCACGCCGTGGTCCGCGCCGGCCTGCTCGCCCTGCTCGGCAGCGCCGACGACATCGAGGTCGTCGGCGAGGCGGGCAGCGGCGAGGAGGCCGTCGCGATGGCCGCGAAGATGCGCCCGGACGTCGTCCTGATGGACCTCCAGCTCGGCCCGGGCATCGACGGCGTGGAGGCGACGCGCCGGATCGCGGGCGCGGGCACCGGCGTGCACGTCCTGGTGCTCACGACGTACGACACGGACGCCGACGTCACCCGTGCCATCGAGGCGGGCGCGACCGGGTACCTCCTGAAGGCCGAGCGCCCGGAGGAGCTGTTCGCCGCGATCCACTCGGCCGCCCAGGGCCGTACGACCCTGTCGCCACCGGTCGCCAGCCGGGTCATGGACCGGATGCGCGGCGCGGCCGGGCCGACGCTCACCGACCGCGAGCGGGACATCCTCGGCCAGCTCGCCCACGGCCTCGGCAACCGCGAGATCGCCCGCGCGCTCTTCATCAGCGAGGCGACCGTGAAGACCCATCTGGGCCGGATCTACGCGAAGCTCGGTGTGGACACACGTGCGGGCGCCGTAGCCGTGGCAAAGGAACGGCGTCTCCTCCCCTAGGGGGTGTCTCGCCGATCATGCCGGGCTCCCGACGCCCCAGGACGCCGCTCGCTGATCCGGCCTGATCGACGAGACACCCCCAGACTGCTACCCTGCGTAGCCGTTCCATCGCAGGGTGTCAGTCCGTCTCGTTGTTGAGTGGGAGCGCGCGTGAAGATCGCCTGCGTCGGCGGTGGGCCCGCCGGCCTGTACTTCTCGATCCTGATGAAGCGGCAGGACCCGTCCCACGAGATCACCGTCTACGAACGCAACCCGGCCGGCTCCACCTACGGCTGGGGTGTCACCTACTGGGCCGGGCTCCTCGACAAGCTGCGGGCGGGCGACCCGGAGTCGGCCGACGCGATCGGCGCGGCCTCGGTCACCTGGACGGACGGCGTCGCGATCGTCCGCGACGAGCGGACCGTCCACCGGGGCGACGAGGGCTTCGGCATCGGCCGGCGCCGGATGCTCGCGCTCCTCGCGGAGCGGGCGGAGGCCCTGGGCGTACGGGTCGAGTTCGAGCACGGCATCCCGGGCCCCGACGCCCCGGAACTGGCGGACGCGGACCTGGTCGTCGCGGCCGACGGGGTCAACAGCGCACTGCGCGAGGCGCACGCCGACCACTTCGGCGCCGAGATCGCCACGGGCCGGAACCACTACATCTGGCTCGGCACGACGAAGGTCTTCGACTCCTTCAGCTTCGCCTTCAAGGAGACGGAGCACGGCTGGATCTGGTGTTACGCCTACGGGTTCAGCGGCGAGCAGTCGACGTGCGTGGTGGAGTGCGCCCCGGAGACGTTCACGGGTCTCGGGCTCGACCGGATGGGCGAGGCGGACAGCCTGAACCTCCTGGAGAAGCTCTTCCACGACCTCCTGGACGGGCAGCAGCTGATCGGCCGCGCCCAGGACGACGACGCGGCCCAGTGGCTGAACTTCCGCACCCTGACCACCCGCGCCTGGCACCACGGCAACCTGGTCCTCCTCGGGGACGCCGCCCACACCACGCACTACTCGATCGGCGCCGGCACGACCCTGGCTCTGGAGGACGCCCTCGCCCTCGCGGACGCGTTGCGCGGCACGACCGGGACGAGCGGCACGACCGGAACCGGCGCCCCCGACGCCCCCGTGGCCCCCGACGCCCTCGACGCCGCGCTCACGCGCTACGGCAGGCGGCGGCGCGCGGAGCTGCTCTCGGCGCAGAGCGCGGCCCGCTACAGCGCCCAGTGGTACGAGAACCTGCCCCGTTACATGCGGCTGCCTCCCGGCCAGATGTTCGCGCTGCTCGGCCAGCGCCACTCGCCCCTGCTCCCCCACATCCC
The DNA here is from genome assembly GCF_053609105.1 of Streptomyces sp. NPDC054975. Classification (NCBI taxonomy): domain Bacteria; kingdom Bacillati; phylum Actinomycetota; class Actinomycetes; order Kitasatosporales; family Streptomycetaceae; genus Streptomyces; species Streptomyces sp. NPDC054975. Next base: position 105,689 of record NZ_JBSGWV010000002.1, on the reverse strand, counting down.
GCCGCAGCTCTACTACCGGATCGACCGCGCCGCGGACGGCCTGGAACCCCTCCGCCGCCTGAAGCGCTGGCTCGGCCCCCGCCTGGCCCGCACCCTCCACGCGAGATCACGCGGCTAGACGGCCAAGCCCTCCAGGCGCCCGCACACCCGGACGGGACCGGCCCCCGTCCGTGCAGGGGCTCGGGGCCCTCCCGTACCGCAGCGCTCCCGGCCTCCCCCCTCCGCCGCCACTCACGTGCGTCCCCCCTCCCCGCCCGTGGGAGCATCGTCTCCGTGCTCGACATCGGCTACTCCCTCTCCCGTCGCTTCCCCGACCCCCCGCAGACCGACTACCGGCGCGCGGACGTCCACGCGCTGCGCCACGACCTCTTCTGCGGGGACGTGTACCTCGCCGACCCCGCGTCCGACCGCGAGGTGTCCACAGCCTGGGGATGGGTGCCGGTGCTCGACTTCGCGTGGGCGCTGTGCGACATCGTCGAGCAGCTGGACCGCGACCCGCGCGGCAGCCGGTCCTCGCAGCGCCAGTACGCCGAGCTCGACTTCACCGAGTCCTCCGACCTCATGCTCTTCGAGCGCCGCTTCGGCTGGGTGGACGTGGAGGCCGACTGGATGCCCGGCGACGAGCCCCCGCTCACCTTCAGCCACCGCGAACTCCGCCGCGAGGCCCGCGACTTCCTGCACGACCTCGTCGCCGACCTCACCGACATGCACGAGGGCCTCGGCGACAACCCGGTGATCTGGGACCTGCAGGCCCGCTTCCCCCGCCTTCCCTGACGCCACGGCCGGAGGTCAGTCCTCCACCCGCGCCCGCCAAGGCGTCCACACCCCGCGCGATCTCCAGCCGAGCCACCGCCCGCAGGTCGACGTCCTTCATCCGTCCACCGCGCAGTCCCGCACCGCGCAGTCCAGGAACCGGGCCCCCGCCCCGCTCTGCCCCGCCAGGTCGAGCCCCTGGAACTCCAGCCCGTCGTCATCCCCGTCCGGCTCCAGACCTCCCCCCTCGTACGCCACCAGCGGCGGCAGCCGCACCTCCGCCCGCCGTGCGGCCGCGGTCCTCTTCCTGCCCGTCGTCATGTCCCCATGGTGACGTGCGCCACTGACAACGCCCCGATGTCACATCCGGCACCCCCACCGCCGTCCCCTCCGTACAGCAACCAGCACGACCCGAAGGGGCACGCCATGCAGCGACCGAACATCACCGTCATCGGCGGCGGATTCGCCGGGCTCACGGCGGCGATCACCGCCGCCGAGGCCGGCGCCGGAGTCACCCTCCACGAGGCCCACCACACCCTCGGCGGACGGGCGAGGACCGCCGAGGGCCCGTACCGGACCAACGAAGGACCGCACGCGGTCTACCGCCGCGGCCCCCACTGGACCTGGCTCGCCCAGCGCGGCCTCCTCGGTCCGCTCGCATCCCTGCCGCCCCGCGAAGCGGTCCGCTTCCGCATCCACCACGCGGGCGTACTGCGCCGCACCCCGCCGCTGCGCTTCCTGCGCCACACGCTCCGTACGGCGGAACAGGCCCCCGTCGACAGCGACTTCCTCACCTGGGCCACGCGGGTCGCCGGCCCCGAGGTGGCCGCCCAGGCCGCCGCGTACAGCGGGGTCGCCCTCTTCCACCACGACCCCGGCGCGCTCTCGGCCCGTTTCGTGCAGGAACGGCTGCACCGGGCCGCCGCGCTGCCGCCCGAGGCGAAGTACATCCGGGGCGGCTGGGGGCGGCTCGTGGAGCGGATGGCGGCGCGCGCCCGGGAGTTGGGCGTACGGATCGAGACGTCGTCCCGGCTCGACGAACTGCCGGTCGCCGAAGGGCCGGTCGTCGTCGCGACCTCGCTCGCGGCGGCGGCCCGGCTCCTGGGGGACACGAGCTTGCGCGGGGAGAGCGGCCGCACCGTCCTGTTCGACCTGGCGCTGCGCACGCGCAAGGGCGACCCGTTCGTCGTCTCCGACCTGGACGCGCCCGGCTGGATCGAGCGCTTCACCGCGCAGGACCCCTCCCTCGCCCCGGCCGGCGAACAGCTGATCCAGGCCCAGCTCCCCATCGCCCCGTCCGCGTCCAAGGCGGACGGAGTGGCCCATGGCGAGCGGTTGCTGGACCTGGCTTTCCCCGGCTGGCGCGAGCGCGAGGTCTGGCGCCGGGAGGCGGTCTCCGGCGGCCGTACGGGAGCGGTGGACCGCCCCGGCACGACCTGGCGCGACCGGCCGGCGATCGACCGGGGCGACGGGGTGTACCTGGTGGGCGACGAGGTGGCGGCGCCCGGAGTGCTGGCGGAGGTCTCCTTCACGAGCGCGGTCGAGGCGGTGTCGCTGGCGCTCCGCACGAAAAGCCTTGACCTCAAGTCTGCTTGAGGTCGGAGGCTGTACCCGTCGCCGAGCACCAGACGTCACCGGCGACATAGACGGCCCAGACGGCCCAGACGACCTAGACGACTGACGACGATCCATCGGGGAGTTCACGATGCACGCGATCCGCCTCCACGCCTTCGGCCCGGCAGAGAACCTCACGTACGAGGAGGTCGCGGACCCGGTCCCCGGCCCCGGTCAGGTACGGATCGCGGTCGCCGCGGCCGGGGTCCACCTCCTGGACGCCGCGCTGCGCATGGGGCACACCGGCCCGTTCCCCGCCCCCGCCGAGCTGCCGACGATCCCCGGGCGTGAGGTCGCCGGCACGGTGGACGCGCTCGGCGAGGGCACGGACCCGTCCTGGCTGGGGCGGCGCGTGGTCGCCCACCTGGGCATGGCGCCCGGCGGCTACGCGGAACTCGCCGTGGTGGACGCCGCGAAGCTGCACGCCCTGCCGGACCACCTCGGCGAGCCGGAGGCCGTCGCGATGATCGGCACGGGCCGCACCACGCTCGGCATCCTCCAGTTCGCCGACCTGGGCCCGGACTCGATCGCCGTCGTCCCGGCGGCGGCGGGCGGCATCGGCACCCTCCTCGTCCAGTACGCGAAGAACGCCGGCGCCACGGTCGTCGGCCTCGCGGGCGGCCCCGAGAAGGTGGCCCGCGTGCAGGAGAACGGCGCCGACCTGGCCGTCGACTACAAGCTCCCGGACTGGCCGGAGCGCGTGCGGGCGTTCCTGGGCTCCCGGACGGCGACGGTCGTCTTCGACTCGGTCGGCGGCGACACGGGCCGCGCGGCGGTCGACCTGCTGGGCAAGGGCGGGCTGCACCTGGTCTTCGGCTGGTCCAGCACAGGCATCCACGAGGGCGAACCCCTCACCTTCACGGAGGAGGAACTCGCGGCCCGGGGCATCACCTCGGAGTCCGTCCTCGGCCCGGCGATGCTCCAGAAGGCGGGCGGCGACATCCGCAACCTCGAACTGGCCGCCCTGTCCGCCGCCGCGACCGGCACCCTCCGCCCGACGGTCCACCCCTTCCCTCTCTCCGACGCGGCCACGGCCCACCGGGCGCTGGAAACCCGGGGCACGATCGGCAAGGTGGTCCTGATCCCGTAAGGAGCAACACCCACACACGAGGGCGGCCGCCCCGGACCACCGGGCAACGGCCGCCCCTGGATCACCCGGATCACCCGGCGACAGCCACCTACTCCTGCGAACCGAGCGCCGCCAGCGCCTTGTCCGTGAGGCGGTACACCGTCCACTCGTCCTGGGGCCGCGCGCCCAGGGACTCGTAGAAGTCGATCGACGGCGTGTTCCAGTTCAGGACGGACCACTCCAGACGCTCGTAACCCCGCTCCACGCAGATCCGCGCCAGCTCGGCCAGCAGGGCCTTCCCGTAACCGCCGCCACGGCTCGACGGGCGGACGTACAGGTCCTCCAGGTAGATGCCGTGGACGCCGCGCCAGGTCGAGAAGTTCAAGAACCACAGGGAGAAGCCCACCGGTTCGCCCTCGGGGGTCTCCGCGATGTGGGCGTAGGCAGCGGGGCGGGGGCCGAAGAGCGCCTCGTGGAGCTGCTCGGGCGTCGCACGGGCCTCGTGCAGGGACTTCTCGTAGTCGGCGAGTTCGCGGACCATCGCGTGGATCACGGGCACATCGGCAGGTGTGGCGGTACGAATCATGGCCCCAGCCTGCACCGCGCCGACCCGCCCCCACCAGCCCTCCACGTCAGCCCGCCACACCGGCCCTCCGCCCGCCCACAGCGTCAGCCGCCTCACCAGCCGCCCGGATCCCGGCCAACCCGACCACGCCCCCACCACGCCCCCGCCAGCCCCCCACCGGCCCACAGCGTCAGCCCGCCTCACCAGCCGCCCGGATCCCGGCCAACCCGACCACGCCTCCACCACGCCCCCGCCAGCCCTCCACCCGCCCACCCGAGCGAGGTCAACGCCGCCCACCCGAGCGAGGTCAACGCCCGCCGCTGCCCAGCAGGACCCGGGCGATGGCGACCTGATCCGGGTCGAGCGCCGGCTCGCCGTCCTCCACGTCCCACAGCCCGTTCTGCAACACCCGCCCCAACGTCCACGCCCGCGCCCGCTCCCGGTCCAACCCCAGCCGCTCCGTCAGCAGGTCGAACCGCCACCGCGTCCCGGCCACCGGATCCGCGTCCCACAGGTCCGTCAGCGCCGGCAGCAGATCGAACCCCGGGTCCCCCGCCAGCGGCTTCGGGTCGATCGCCAGCCACGGCTCGCGCTCCGACGCCAGGATGTTGTCGTAGTGCAGGTCCCAGTGGAGCAGCCGGTCTCCCGGCTCGCCCATCACCTCCCGTACCGCCGCCGCGCAGTCCCGCAGCAGGGCCGCGTCCTCCGCGCCGAGCCGGGTCGCCGCCTCCGGCGTGTCCGCGACCATCCGCGCCGCGATGTCACCCAGCCCCCGCAACCCCTCAGGCGCCGGTACGGCGACGAGCCGCGCGAGCAGTTCCCCGAGGATCCGTACCGCCTCCCGCGCGTCCCCCAGCGCCGACAGATGCCGGCCCTCGTCCAGCCGCTCCAACAGCATCGTGCCGGTCTCCGGATCGTCCGCGAGCAGCCGTACGGCCCCGGCTCCGTCCCAGATCCGCAGCGCCGTCGCCTCGCCGGCGCTCTCCTCGTCGAGGAGCTGCATCTTCAGGGCCGCGTGCGTACCGTCCGAGGCCCGGGTCACCGGCAGCACGAGCGACGCCGCCCCGTACATCGAAGGCCCGGTCACCCGCAGCCCCCACCGGTCCAGGAACTCCCGTGCCCGCCCGGGCAGCGCCGCGACGAACGCCCGCCCCGCCTCACCGTTGTACTGCGCCTGGGACGCCGCCAGTTCCGCCGGAATCTCGATCACAGGACAACGCTACTCACGCGCGTGGCACGGCACACGCAAGTAAAAAGGGGTCCTTTCGACGCAGCGGTACGGCAACGAAATCCGCAGCCCCGAACGCGGACGCGGGCAGGGCACCGCCATCCCCGCCGAAAGACCCGTATCCCAAGGCGCAAGGCGCCCACCCATCCAGTAGCCTCCCGCCCATGGTCAGCAGGAGCAGCACGGTCAACGGCGGCATCTCGTTCTGGTACGCGCAGGAGGGCACCCCCGCCCCGCGCGAGCCCCTGCCCGGGGACGCCACGGCCGACGTCTGCATCGTCGGCGGCGGATACACCGGCCTGTGGACCGCGTACTACCTGAAGAAGGCCGTCCCCTTCCTCAACATCACCGTCCTGGAAGCCAAGTTCTGCGGCTACGGCGCCTCCGGCCGCAACGGCGGCTGGCTCTACAACGGCATCGCCGGCCGCGGCCGCTACGCCAAGCTGCACGGCCACGAGGCGGCCGTCCGCCTCCAGCAGGCGATGAACGACACCGTCACCGAGGTCATCGAGGTCTGCGCGGCCGAGGGCATCGACGCCGACATCCACCGGGGTGGCGTCCTGGAGATCGCGCACTCACCCGCCCAGCTCGCCCGCCTCAAGGCCTTCCACGCCGTCGAGATCGCGTTCGGCGAGAAGGAGCGCGAGCTGTACGGCGCCCGGGAGACCACCGACCGCATCCGGGTCGCCGGCGCGGTCGGCTCGTCCTGGACCCCGCACGGCGCCCGCCTCCACCCGGTGAAGCTGGTCACGGGCCTGGCCGAGGCGGTCGAGTCCCTGGGCGTCACGATCCACGAGTCGACGCCGGTCACGGAGATCAAGCCGAAGCACGCGATCACGCCGTACGGCACAGTCCGCGCGCCGTACGTCCTGCGCTGCACGGAGGGCTTCACGGCTTCCCTCACGGGCCAGCGCCGCACCTGGCTCCCGATGAACTCCTCGATGATCGCGACGGAACCGCTCACCGAGGCCCAGTGGGACACGATCGGCTGGCGGGGCGGCGAAACCCTCGGCGACATGGCCCACGCGTACATGTACGCGCAACGCACCGCCGACGGCCGCATCGCGCTGGGCGGCCGGGGCGTCCCGTACCGCTACGGCTCCAAGACCGACAACGACGGCCGCACCCAGCCCCAGACCATCGAGGCCCTCCGCGACATCCTGGTCCGCTTCTTCCCGTCCCTCGCCGGCGTCGGCATCGACCACGCCTGGTCCGGTGTCCTCGGCGTCCCCCGCGACTGGTGCGCGACGGTCACGCTCGACCGCTCCACCGGCCTGGGCTGGGCGGGCGGCTACGTCGGCTCGGGCGTCGCCACGACCAACCTGGCGGCCCGCACCCTGCGCGACCTCATCCAACAGGACTCGGGCCAGTCGGGCCCCACCGACCTGACGGCCCTCCCCTGGGTCAACCACAAGGTCCGCAAATGGGAACCGGAACCCCTCCGCTGGCTCGGCGTCCAAGCCATGTACGCGGCCTACCGCACAGCCGACCGCCAGGAATCCACCACCCACACCCCCACGACGTCCCCCATCGCCACCTTCGCCGACCGCCTCTCGGGCCGCTAGCGAGCCCCGCCCACACGAAAGGGCCGACGCGGGGAACCCGTCCGCCACGCCGGCCCTCGCCATGAGCCCCCTCGGTGTTCCGTGGACACGGCTGACTTGGACATCTCGCGGTGTCGTAGGCACCTGACAGGATCACGCACGTGACAGCCACCGAAGATCTCGTTGCCCGCGTAGCGGCGAAGGCCAGGGCCACATCCACGACGTTGCCTGGCGTCGCCAGTGCCGAGGAGGTGGCCTCGGCAGAGGCAGTTCTCGGGTTCGGGCTCCCCCCGCTGCTGGCGAGTCTGTATCGGGAGGTGGCCAACGGTGGTTACGGCCCCGATCACCAGCTTCTTCCACTGGTCGGGGCCGGGCGTACGGTGCTGAGCGAATACCAGTCCGAACGATCCGCCTCAGCCAAGGGAGACACTCCGTACTGGCCCGCGGGCGTGCTACCGATCCTCGACTGGGGCTGCGCCATGTACGCAGCAGTGGACTGCCTCAGCGATACCGCCGCGGTTCTGCTCTTCGAACCGAACGCCATGGAGGACGACGGAGCCGCCGCCTGGTTCGTCGACGCCGGGAGTCTGGCCGAGTGGCTCGAATCCTGGCTTGCCGGAACAGGTTGGTACCGGGAAGACGCCGATGAGGATGAAGACGTGGCAGAGCCGTTTCCCTGGGAGAGGGCCGCCTCCCGAATCGCGGAGTGAACGAACCACCCAGCCGACGCCGAAACTCGATGGAGCAGCTCCTCCCCGCGTCGGCATCCAGGGGGTTGGCGTCACCCGTAGATGTCGAAGACCCCCAACCAAGATCTGTTGAGGGTCTTCGCATGTCCTACGTGGAGCCCCCTGTCGGGTTCGAACCGACGACCCCCGCTTTACAAGAGCGGTGCTCTGGCCAGCTGAGCTAAGGAGGCAGCGAGTGCAGTGTATCCAACGTGCGCCCCGTCACGGTCGGAAATCTCACCGGCCCGGGAGTGCTGACAGATCCCGTCCCGCCAGGTAGCGTCGCCTGCAGTTCACCCAGGTGGACTAGACCTCAATCCTTCCTTTACTCGGATCGTCCGGCACGTTCCTGCCGGTGAAGGGACACATCACCATGGCTTCTGTCACGTTCGACAAGGCGACCCGGCTCTACCCGGGTTCCGACAAGCCCGCCGTCGACCAGCTCGAGATCGAGATCGAGGACGGGGAGTTCCTCGTTCTCGTCGGTCCTTCCGGCTGCGGCAAGTCGACCTCCCTGCGCATGCTCGCCGGTCTGGAGGACGTCAACGGCGGCTCCATCCGGATCGGTGACCGCGACGTCACGCACCTGCCGCCGAAGGACCGGGACATCGCCATGGTGTTCCAGAACTACGCGCTGTACCCGCACATGACCGTCGCCGACAACATGGGCTTCGCCCTCAAGATCGCCGGCGTCAACAAGAGCGAGATCCGCGCCAAGGTCGAAGAGGCCGCGAAGATCCTCGACCTCACCCCGTACCTGGACCGCAAGCCGAAGGCGCTCTCCGGCGGTCAGCGCCAGCGTGTGGCCATGGGGCGTGCGATCGTGCGTGAGCCGCAGGTCTTCCTCATGGACGAGCCGCTGTCCAACCTCGACGCCAAGCTGCGTGTGTCCACTCGTACGCAGATCGCCTCGCTCCAGCGGCGGCTCGGGATCACCACCGTGTACGTCACCCACGACCAGGTCGAGGCCCTCACCATGGGCGACCGCGTCGCCGTCCTCAAGGACGGTCTGCTCCAGCAGGTCGACTCGCCGCGCAACATGTACGACCGCCCGGCCAACCTCTTCGTCGCCGGCTTCATCGGCTCCCCCGCCATGAACCTGGTCGAGGTCCCGATCACCGACGGTGGCGTGAAGTTCGGCAACAGCGTCGTCCCGGTCTCCCGTGACGCGCTCTCCGCTGCCGCCGCCAAGGGCGACACGACCGTGACGGTCGGCATCCGCCCCGAGCACTTCGACGTGTCGGGCGCCACCAGCAAGGAGGGCCTGGCCGTCTCCGTGAACGTCGTCGAGGAGCTCGGCGCCGACGGTTACGTCTACGGCTCCGCCCGCGTCGGCAGCGAGGACAAGGACCTGGTGGTCCGCGTCGGCGGCCGCGCCGTCCCGGAGAAGGGCTCCACGCTGCACGTCGTGCCCCGCCCGGACGAGCTGCACGTCTTCTCCACCTCGACCGGTGAGCGTCTCTCCGGCTGAGTGGTCCGTGCTGCCGAACGGCCCCGCATCTGTTGCAGATGCGGGGCCGTTCCCCCATGTCGACAAATACCCCGGCAACAGAGCCAATTCGGACACCGTCGTCAACACGGGAATCGAAAAGCCGCGTCGAACCATCCCCCGCGAGAGTGACTAAATGTCGCCATATCTTCACTGGCCGCTACGCTCGCCTGCGTGACCCACACTGCCCGCCGAATCGGCCGCTCTCTCGCCCTCGTCCTGCCCGTTGTCCTGGTGCTCTCCGGGACGCTCGCGGTGTCCGCCGTCCCGTGGGCCGGCCAGGGCTCCGACACCCAGATGCTCACCGCATCCTCCGAGGACGTCTCCGTCCCCGCCAAGTCCCGCGCCCCGCAGGATATTCTGCGCGACCGCCTCCTCGCAGAGCTTCAGGAGAAGGACCCCGGCACGGCGTTGACGCACCTCCAGCGCGAGGTTGAGAACAGCCCCTCGCTCGCCAAGCACTGCATGTCCATCGCCCGCGCCCTCGGCAAGGCCGCCGTACGCCACTACGGCCCCACCCGCGCCCAGTCCTACTCGCGCCCGGTCTGCGACACCTCGTTCGCGACCGGAGTCATGTTCGCGAGCTGACGCCGCGACCCTGAACGGCTGCCTCACGAGGTACGCATATCGTTCGCGGTATGGAAACCTCCCCGACGCAGGCCGTGGTCCTGGCGGGCGGCCAGGGCTCGCGCCTGCGCCCGTACACCGACGACCGCCCCAAGCCGATGGTCGAGATCCCCGGCACCGGGACCCCGATCATCGGCCATCAGCTGTCCTGGCTCGCCGCCGAGGGCGTGACCGACGCGGTCGTGTCCTGCGGCCATCTCGCCGAGGTGCTCCAGGACTGGCTCGCCTCCGCCGATCTTCCGCTGCGCGTGAAGACCGTCGTCGAACCCGAGCCGCTCGGCCGCGGCGGCGGCCTCAAGTACGCCGCCGCGCACCTTCCCGAGCCCGCACAGCCCTGGTACGCCACCAACGGCGACATCTGGACCCGCTTCTCCCTGCGTGAGATGGCCGCCTTCCACGCCGAACGCGACGCCACCGCCACCCTCGCCCTCGCCCGCCCCCGCATCCCGTGGGGCGCCGTCGAGACCGACACCTTCGGGCACATCACCGACTTCATCGAGTCGCCGCCGTCGCCGTACCTCATCAACGCGGGCGTGTACGTCTTCTCCGCCGCGTTCACCGAGCTCCTCCCCGACCGGGGCGACCACGAGCGCACCACCTTCCCCCGGCTGGCCAGGGAGCGCCGCCTCGCGGGCTTCCCGCTGCCCCAAGGGGCCTACTGGCGGGCGATCGACACCGCGAAGGACCTCACCGAGGCCGCGAAGGAGCTGGCCGCTCAGAGGGCCTGAGAGCCACGCGTACGCGCGTCAGGGCGCCGTCAGGCAAGCAGGGCAGCTCGGGCGAGCGCAGGGCAGCGTCGGGGCAAGCAGAAGGGCGGCACCGGCTCGCGGTGCCGCCCTTCTCGTACGACCAGTGCCTCAGCCCAGCAGGCCGCCGATCGGGTTCCTGTTCCCGCCGCTCGTCGGCTCGCTCGTGCCGGTGCCGCCGTCACCACCGCCGCTGCCGCCGCTGCTGCTGCTGGAGCCGCCCGAGCTCGTGGGGCCGGAGCTGGTCGACGGCGGGGCCGCGGGCCTCGACTGGGTCGGCGTACGGGTGCCGGTGCCCTGCGTCGCGGTCGGCCGGCTCTCCTGGGTCCGGCCGGTCTCCCGTACGGTCTCGCTCGGCTCGGCCGTCTTGTCCTTCTCGCTCTCCCCGCTCGCGCCCTCGGTCGCCGTGGGCTTGGGCTGCGTGGAGGCGGACCGGGACGGGGTGCGCTCGCCGGGCTCCTGGGGGAGCGTCCGGCCGGGCAGGTGGTTGATCGGGTCGTCGTTCGGGCCGGGCACGGTGACCATCTCCGCCGACCGTACGGCGCCGCCGAGCACCGAACCGATGAGCAGCGTGAGGCCGACGACGACGGAGGCGACGAGCGCCCCCCGCCGCAGGACCCGGCGGCGCAGCTCCCACAGCTCCGAGCGGGGGCCGAGCGTGCGCCAGGCCTCGCCCGCGAGGCGGCTGTCGATGGAGTAGACGGGCGCGCCCGCGATGATCAGCGGGGACCAGGCGGCGAGGAAGATGATGTCGGCGGAGTCGTAGACCGGGACGGTCTTCCAGCTGACGGTCAGGAGCAGGGCGGCCGACAGGCCGGCGCCGATGACGGCGGCGACCCGCTGCCAGAGGCCGAGGACCGTGAGGACGCCGACGACGACCTGGAGGAAGGCGACGGTCAGTCCGGCGCCGACCGGGTGCTGGAGGGCGAAGTCGCGCAGCGGTTCGGCGAGGGCCCAGGGGTGCAGGGAGTTGAGCCACTTGACCATGGAGCCGCGCTCGCCGCCGTCGAAGTAGACGGGGTCGCAGAGCTTGCCCATGCCGGCGTAGATGGAGATGAAGCCGAGGAAGACGCGGAGCGGGAGGAGCACGACGCCGAGGTTCATCCGGCGCCCGGGGTAGTAGGCGTGCCGGACCGGGTCGGCGCCGTGGCGGCGGCCGCGGAGCTCCTCGTCGTCGCCGTCTCCGTAACCCGCGTCGCCGTACGAGCCCTCGCGCGACAGCTCGTACGGGCTGTCGTAGGGCTGGTCGAAGGCGCCTTCGGCGCGCCGCATCGGGGGCAGCAGCGGCGTCTGCTCGGCGGGGACGACCGGGGTCTCCATGGTGTCGCCGATGCGCGGGATGGCCTGCGTGGCGCCCGCGTCGAGGTGCGCGGGGGGCTCCAGGGTGGAGACGGAGGACTCCCGCACGGCCTGGAGCAGCCCGGTCGCCCCGGGGGAGGACTTGCCGGTCCACACGACGGGGCGGCGGCGCCCGGCGGCCCCGCCCGCCGCGGCTGATGCCGCTGCCGCTCCGGCGAGGGCCGGACCGCGGGAGGCGGCGAACTTCGGCTGCTGGGTTGGGGCGAGCCGCACACGGAAGCTGGCGTGGTTCACGATGACCTGCGCGGGATCGGAATCCACCTTGAGCATGCTCAGCGCGGGCTGATCGTCGAACCCCGGCCGGGGCGTTCTGGTGTCCACACTCATCTAACCGAGTGACGCGGGGTTTGGACACTGCCTTGACGGGCCCTGAATGTCCGAGACCCGTCAAGATCACGCCAAGCGTGCGGGAGCACGGGAAAGGGCCCAGCTCAGCGAGCTGGACCCGGTCCCGTAGCCGTGCGGCGAGGTCAGTTCGCGCGGCGGCGGGCGACCTCGTAGAGGACGATGCCCGCGGCGACGCCGGCGTTCAGCGACTCGGCGCCACCGGGCATCGAGATGCGGACGCGGTAGTCGCAGGTCTCGCCGACGAGGCGGCCCAGGCCCTTGCCCTCGCTGCCGATGACGATGACGACCGGGCCGTCGAGCGCCTCCAGGTCCTCGACCGTGTGCTCGCCGTCGGCGGCGAGGCCGACGACCGTCAGGCCCTCCTTCTGGAAGCCTTCGAGGGCGCGGGTGAGGTTGGTGACGCGGGAGACCGGCGTACGGGCGGCGGTGCCGGCCGAGGACTTCCAGGCACCCGCGGTCATCCCGGCCGCGCGGCGCTCGGGGACGACCACGCCGTGGCCGCCGAAGGCGGAGACGGAGCGGACGATCGCGCCGAGGTTGCGCGGGTCGGTGACGCCGTCGAGGGCGACGATCAGCGGGTCCTCGTGGGCGTCGTAGGCGGCCGCCGTGAGGTCCTCGGGGTGCGCGTACTCGTACGGCGGGACCTGCAGGACGAGGCCCTGGTGGTTCAGGCCGTTCGTCATCCGGTCCAGCTCCTGGCGCGGGGCCTCCATCAGGTTGATGTTGCCCCGCTCGCCGGCGAGCTTCAGCACGTCGCGGACGCGCTCGTCGTTGTCGATGAACTGCTGGACGTAGAGCGTGGTCGCGGGAACGCCGTCGCGCAGCGCCTCGAAGACCGGGTTGCGGCCGACGACCATCTCCGAGGTGCCCTTGGGGCCGCCTCGGCGCGGGGCGGGGCGCCGGGCGGCGGCCTGCCGGGCCTGGGCGTTGGCGACACGGTTCTTCTTGTGCCCCTTGCGGGCGGAGGCGGGCGGCGTGGGGCCCTTGCCCTCGAGGCCCTTGCGCCGCTGGCCACCGCTGCCGACCGTCGCGCCCTTCTTGTTGGACGTGCGGCGGTTCCTGCGCTGGCTGTTCCCGGCCATGACTACCTAATCCTCGGTGTTGCGTACATAGGTCTGTAAGTGAAGTGTGCCGCCCGGCTCCCCGAGCGGCACATTCTCTGGTGAATCAGCGGTTGCCCAGCGTCCAGCGGGGGCCGTCGGGGCTGTCCTCGATGGCGAGGCCGGACTGGCCGAGCTGGTCGCGGATCGCGTCGGCGGTTGCCCAGTCCTTGCGCTCGCGGGCCGATTCGCGCTGCTGGAGCACCATGCGTACGAGCGTGTCGACGACGCCGTGCAGCTCCTCGCCCCGGTCGGACTCCTCGGCCCAGTGCGGGTCGAGCGGGTCCAGACCGAGGACGCCGAGCATGGCCCGGACCTCGGCCAGTCGGGCGATGGCCTCGTCCTTGTCGTCGGCGGCGAGCGCGCTGTTGCCCTGGCGGACGGTCGTGTGGATGATCGCGAGCGCCTGCGGGACGCCCAGGTCGTCGTCCATCGCCTCGGCGAACGCGGGCGGCACCTCGGGGGCGGGCGGAACGGTCTTGCCCGCCTTCTCGGTGACGCGCTGGACGAAGCCCTCGATGCGCCCGAACGCGGCCTCGGCCTCGCGCAGGGACTCCTCGCTGTACTCGATCATCGAGCGGTAGTGCGGGGTGCCGAGGTAGTAGCGCAGGACGATGGGGCGCCAGTGCTTCACCATCTCGGAGACGAGCACCGAGTTGCCGAGCGACTTCGACATCTTCTCGCCGCTCATGGTGACCCAGGCGTTGTGCACCCAGTACGAGGCGAAGTCGTCGCCGAAGGCCTTCGCCTGGGCGATCTCGTTCTCGTGGTGCGGGAAGATCAGGTCGAGGCCGCCGCCGTGGATGTCGAAGGCGGAGCCCAGGTACTTGTGGGCCATCGCCGAGCACTCCAGGTGCCAGCCGGGCCGGCCGCGGCCCCACGGCGTCTCCCAGTCGGGCTCGCCGGGCTTGGTCGCCTTCCACATGGCGAAGTCGCGCGGGTCGCGCTTGCCGGAGACGCCCTCGTCGGGCTGGCGCAGGTCGTCGAGGTCCTGGTTGGAGAGCGCGAGGTAGCCGGGGAAGGAGCGCACGTCGAAGTAGACGCTGCCGTCGGCCTCGTAGGCGTGACCGCGCTCGATGAGTCCGCGCATCATCTCGACCATCTCGGTGACATGGCCGGTGGCGCGGGGCTCGTAGGTGGGCGGCAGGCAACCGAGCACGTCGTAGCCGGAGTTGAAGGCGCGTTCGTTCTCGTAGCCGATGGACCACCAGGGGCGGCCCTGGTCGGCGGCCTTGGCGATGATCTTGTCGTCGATGTCGGTGACGTTGCGGACGAACGTGACGTCGTAGCCGCGGTGGTCGAACCAGCGGCGCATGATGTCGAAGTTCAGCCCCGACCGGATGTGCCCGATGTGCGGGGCTGCCTGGACGGTGGCACCACAGAGGTAGATCGAGACGCGGCCCGGTGTGAGCGGGGTGAAGTCACGGATCTGCCGGGCGCTGGTGTCGTACAGGCGAATGGTCACCACTCCAGGGTAGTGGGCGTGTGGTAGTGCCCCGCGACCTATTCGGGTTCGCGGGGCAAATTGTGGGTATGCCCGGCCGACTTCCCGACGGCCGTGGGTGGGCCCGCCAGGCGGGGCGGTACAGCGGATCGCCGGACGAGCAGTACACCCGTACGCCAGGGGGCGGTACACCCGTACGGCAGGCGGGGCGATACACCGGACCGTCAGGCGGTGCGGTACACCAGGGCCGTCGCGATCGCGGCGAGGCCCTCCGCGCGGCCGGTGAGGCCGAGACCGTCCGTCGTGGTGCCCGAGACGGAGACGGGCGCGCCGACCGCCGCGCTCAGCGCCTTCTGCGCCTCGTCGCGGCGCTTGCCGACCTTGGGACGGACGCCGATGACCTGGACGGCGACGTTGCCGATCTCGTACCCCTCCGCGCGGACGATCCGGGCGGCCTCCGCGAGCAGCGTGACGCCGGAGGCGCCGGACCACTCGGGGCGGGAGGTGCCGAAGTGGGCACCGAGGTCGCCGATGCCGGCGGCGGAGAAGAGCGCGTCGCAGGCGGCGTGGGCGGCGACGTCACCGTCGGAGTGACCGGCGAGCCCGTACTCCTCGCCCTCCCAGAGGAGGCCCGCGCACCACAGTTCGCGGCCGCGCTCGAAGGCGTGCACGTCGGTGCCGATGCCGGTACGGGGGATCAGAGGGCGCTCAGAAGCCATCGTTGGCCCTCCGGCGGGCGAGTACGGCCTCGGCGAGGACGAGGTCCAGCGGGCGGGTCACCTTGAACGCCTCCTCGTGGCCGGGCACGACCACGACGGGCGCGCCGAGCCGCTCGACCATGCCCGCGTCGTCCGTGGCCCCGTCACCGGTGAGGGCGACGGTCGCGTGGGCGTTGACGAGGGTCTCGTAGGCGAAGCCCTGCGGGGTCTGGACGGCGCGCAGCCGGGAGCGCTCGGGGGTGGCGACGACGCTCTCGGGGTCGCCCTTGGTCGCGGCGGGCTCGACCTCCTTGACGGTGTCGGCCACCGGCAGGGCGGGGACGACGGCGACGGCCCCGTCGCGGACGGCCTCGATGACGGAGTCGACCGTGTCGACGGGGACGAGCGGGCGGGCCGCGTCGTGGACGAGGACGGTGCTGACGCCCTCGGGGAGCGCCGCGAGACCGAGGCGTACGGACTCCTGACGGGTGTCGCCGCCGGGGACGACGAGGTAGTCGGTGCGCTCGGGCAGCGCGTGGTCGTCGAGGAGGTTCTTCACCTCGGCGGCGCCGTCGGCCGGAGCGACCACGACGACGAGGGAGACGGCGCGGGAGGCCGCCATCGCCCGGACGGCGTGGATGAGCATGGGGGTGCCGTTCAGCGCGCGGAGCGCCTTGGGGGCGCCCGGGCCGAGGCGCACGCCCCGGCCCGCCGCGGGGATCACCACGGCGGTCCTGGGGGGACGCGTTTCGTCTGTCATCGGTTGCACTCCGGCAGGTTTGTTTCCTCGGCGGACATGGGTATGGCCCTGGGGGTGCCCCCCGCCGAAGGCTGGGGGGAGTGCCGGCGCAACGCCCTGACCGGGCCCTTTCCGTGACGACGGTCGGAGCGTGGCGCGTGGCACGAGGGACGTTCCATAGGACGCGAGGGGGCTGGGGGATACGGGAGTTTCGTGGACGGACGCGTCACGAGACGGACGTCACCCGGGGCCCGGACGGCCGGACGTCAGCTCGGACGCCGCCTGGGGCTCATGAGACGACTTCGCGGCGCTCGCGACGCATGAGACGAAACATGCCGCAGCGCCCGGCGGCAGCACTGTGTGGGGCACAGCACGCCAACGGGCACCGCGGCATCGCTTCATTCAGGACGCGAGGACCTCGTCGAGGAGAGCCTCGGCCTTGTCCTCGTTCGTGTTCTCCGCGAGCGCCAGCTCGCTCACCAGGATCTGCCGAGCCTTGGCGAGCATACGCTTCTCACCTGCGGAGAGTCCGCGCTCGCGCTCCCGGCGCCAGAGGTCGCGGACCACTTCGGCGACCTTGATGACATCGCCGGAGGCGAGCTTCTCAAGGTTCGCCTTGTAGCGACGGGACCAGTTCGTGGGCTCCTCGGCGTACGGCGCGCGCAGCACCTCGAAGACCCGGTCGAGCCCGTCCTGACCAACTACATCGCGAACACCGACGAACTCCGCATTGTCCGCCGGCACACGAACCGTCAGGTCGCCCTGGGCGACCTTGAGCACCAAGTAGGTCTTGTCCACGCCTTTGATCTGGCGAGTTTCGATGGCCTCGATCAGCGCGGCCCCGTGATGGGGATAGACCACGGTGTCGCCAACCTTGAACGTCATGTGACAGGTACCCCTTCCGTGGCTATCCAGGGTAACACGGATACGGCTTCTTCTGAATGGCGTTTTCGCAGGTCAGGGCATATCTCGGGGCTTGACAACAGCAACGCGGACGTGCTGCGGAGGGCTTCCGGAGGGCGGTATTCGCAGGTCGGAGCGGCTGCGCGGACGGAGAGAAACGCGGGCGTCACGCCGGCCCGAAGAGCTCCGGAGAGGGCGGGTTGCCCCGTTTTGCCGGGTTCAGAGTGCACCTCTTCACGTACTCCGTTCGAGGATCGGTCACCCGTGCGGAGGCATCCCGGACCGAATCCCGAATTGATCACCCATCGGTGTGAGACGAGTTTTTCCGCGACACGGGCGACGGAATGCGAGGACGGCCGCCGAATTGATCAAGTCGGTTATGTGAACGGAGCCTCAATGCGACGTGATCCGGCCGTCGTGAGACGGGTTCGGGAAGGGCCCGGGGGCCGGCCGGGGCGGGTGCGTCGCGTGGCGGGTGCGTGAAGGGGCGGGTCGGGTGCGGGACGGAGAGGGTGGCTCGGTAACCTAAGCGCGCTGACGCACCTTTAGCTCGCCCTTAGCCGGTTGGTCCTGTGCACGACTCCAGCCGGCTTGTCCATGCCCGTCCGTACGTCCTAGGAGATGCCGCCGCCGTGAGCCGCAGCCTTCGACGCGGCGCCCTCGCCGCCACCGCCATCGTGATCTCGATCGCCTCGCTGTCCGCCTGTGGCGCCGGCAACGACGCGCAGACCCTCGGCGTCCGGCCGGACAACGCCGCCGTCACGGTGGAAGACGTCAAGATCCAGAACGCTCTGGTGATCACCCAGCCGACCGCCGGCGCGAAGGGCCCCGCCGTCGTCTCGGCGACGGTGTTCAACAACGGCAGCACGCCGCAGACGCTCGACTCGATCACCCTGGGCGGCTCCACCGCTCCGGTGAAGCTCAAGGCCGCCACGGGCTCGGGCCCGATCACCATCGCCCCGGGCGGCTCGGTCGTCATCGGCGGCCAGGGCAACGCCTCCGCCACGATCGAGAACGGCCACGAGGCCGTGAAGGACGGCGGCGCTCAGGAGCTCGTCTTCAAGCTGAGCAAGACGGGTGACGTGACCCTCCAGGCCTTCGTCGTCCCGGCGACCGGCTACTTCAAGGACTTCGGCCCGGCCGAGATCCCGCAGCCCCCGGCCGCCAAGCCGACCGGTTCGGCCAGCCCGACCGGGACGGGCGAGGCGGGCCACGGCGCGAAGCCCGGTTCCACGGCCACCCCGTCGGGCACGGCCACGCCGACGGGCACGCCGACCGGCACCGCCACGCCGACGGGCGGCGCGAGCCACGGGGCCGGTCACTGACCGGAACGTAGAACGTCAAGGGGGCGCCCCATCGGATCACTCCGACGGGGCGCCCCTTTCACGTACGTACGAGACCGAGAACGGCACAGGACTCACAGCTGAGCGTTTACGGCTCAGGGCTTAACGCCACGGCTCGTGGCTCACGGCTTACGGCTTACGGCTTACGGCTTACGGCTTACGGCTTACGGCTCGAACTTGTAGCCCAGGCCGCGGACCGTCACCAGGTAACGCGGGGCGCCCGGGTCGGGCTCGATCTTCGCCCGCAGGCGCTTCACGTGGACGTCGAGGGTCTTGGTGTCGCCCACGTAGTCCGCACCCCAGACGCGGTCGATCAGCTGCATACGGGTCAGCACGCGCCCCGCGTTGCGCAGCAGCATCTCCAGGAGGTCGAACTCCTTCAGCGGGAGGTCGACCTTGCCGCCGGCGACCGTGACGACGTGGCGGTCCACGTCCATCCGGACCGGGCCGGCCTCCAGGGCGGCGGGGGTGACCTCCTCCGGCTCACCGCGGCGGCGCAGGACCGCGCGGATGCGGGCCACGAGCTCCCGCGAGGAGAAGGGCTTCGTCACGTAGTCGTCGGCTCCTATTTCCAGCCCGACGACCTTGTCGATCTCGCTGTCCTTCGCGGTCACCATGATGACCGGGACGTTCGAGCGGCCGCGCAGCTGGCGGCACACCTCGGTACCGGGCAGGCCGGGCAGCATCAGGTCGAGGAGGACGAGGTCCGCCCCGTTGCGCTCGAACTCGTCGAGGCCGTCGGGCCCGGTCGCGGCGACCGCGACCTCGAAGCCTTCCTTGCGGAGCATGTACGACAGGGCGTCGCTGAAGGATTCCTCATCCTCGACGACGAGCACTCGGGTCACGGAAGGACCTCCGGGGCAGGGAGCGGGTCGGTCATGAGATCGGGGGTGGGGGAGGCGGAGGCGGATGATCGGCGGTCCCGTACGGCGCCCGCCTCGGGCAGCCGCAGGGTGAAGGTGGAGCCTTGGCCCTCGCTGCTCCAGACCGTGACCTCTCCGCCGTGCGAGGCGGCCACGTGCTTGACGATGGCCAGGCCGAGCCCCGTACCTCCCGTGGCGCGCGAGCGGGCCGGGTCGACGCGGTAGAAGCGTTCGAAGACCCGCTCGCGGTCCTTCTCGGAGATGCCGATGCCCTGGTCGGTCACCGCTATCTCGATCAGGTCGCCGCCGGGTGCGGCCACGCGGCGGGCGGCGATGCCCACCCGCGTACGCGCCGGGGAGTAGTTGACGGCGTTCTCGACGAGGTTGCCGAGGGCCGCGGCGAGCTGGCCGCGGCTGCCCCAGACGTGCAGGTCGGCGGTGCCTCCGGAGGCCATGGTGATCTGCTTGGTGGAGGCGGCGTGCCGGGAGCGGTCGATGGCCTCGGCGACCAGTTCGTCCACCCGCACCGGCTCGGAGTCCTCCAACGGGTCGTCGTTCTGCACCCGGGAGAGGTCGATGAGCTCCTGTACGAGGTTGGTGAGCCGGGTCGCCTCGATCTGCATGCGGCCGGCGAAGCGGGTGACCGCCTCGGGGTCGTCCGAGGCGTCCATGACGGCCTCGGAGAGCAGGGAGAGCGCTCCTACGGGAGTCTTGAGCTCGTGACTCACGTTGGCGACGAAGTCGCGTCGTACCGCTTCGATACGGCGGGCCTCGGTCAGGTCCTCGACCAGGAGCAGGACCAGGCGGGAGCCGAGCGGCGCCACCCGGGCGGAGACCGCGAGGGCCTCGCCTCGGCCGCTGCCGCGCCGGGGCAGGTCGAGCTCGACCTGGCGTATCTCCCCGTCCCGGCGGGTGTCGCGGGCCATGTTGAGCATGGGCTCGACGGCCAGCTTTCCGCCGCGGACCAGACCGAGGGCGTACGCCGCCGAGCTGGCCTTGACCACGGAGTCGCTCTCGTCGAGCACGACCGCGGAGGAGCGCAGCACGGAGAGCACGGTGTCGACACCGGGCGGGAGCACGGCGTCGGTGTGCAGGGAGGTCCGGGTGGGTCGCGCCTGGTCGCGCTCGCTCCAGCGGAACGCCAGCATGGCGATCACGCCGGTGCACACCCCGGCGATCGCGGCCAATGCGGCGACCGCCGCGTTCACGTCCATGCCCTCAAGGTTATGCGGCAGGACAGACACTCTCCCAGCCGTCCGAGTGGCTGCTCGAACAGTCGTCGCCCAGAGTTCACCGTGGGGACTGTGCCGGTTCATTTGGACCGAGCGGGAGCACGGCGCAGGTCGCCCAGAGTTCACCAGGGTGAAAGGGGTCATTCACTTGGGGTGGACGCGCCTGACTTGTAGGGGCTCGAATCTGGGAGCGTGGGGGTCCGAGCACCACGGGGACCCCGGTCATCTGTGAGAGAGGGACATCGATGCGGGACGCGTACCACGAGGAACTTGACTCGATCGGCGAGGGCCTGGTCGAGATGGCCCGCCTGGTCGGGTCCGCGATCGGGCGCGCCACGACGGCCATGCTCGACGCCGACCTGAAGCTCGCGGAGAGCGTGATCGCCGCGGACCAGAAGGTCGACGACCTGCAGCACGACCTGGAGGCCCGTGCGATAGCGCTGCTGGCCCGCCAGCAGCCGGTGGCGACGGACCTGCGGATCGTCGTCACCTCGCTGCGGATGAGCGCCGACCTGGAGCGCTCCGGCGACCTGGCGCAGCACGTCGCGAAGCTGGCGCGGCTGCGGTTCCCGGCGACGGCGGTGCCGCGCGACCTGCACGCGACGATCCTGGAGATGGGTCAGCTGGCCCAGCGCCTGATGGCGAAGGCGGCGGAGGTCATCATCACGAAGGACGTCGACCTGGCGCTCCAGCTGGAGCAGGACGACGACGAGATGGACCTGCTGCACCGGACGCTCTTCCAGCACCTGATGGACGACCGCTGGAAGCACGGCATCGAGACGGCCGTCGACGTGACGCTGCTCGGCCGCTACTACGAGCGGTTCGCCGACCACGCGGTGTCGGTGGCGAAGCGCGTCGTGTACCTGGTGACGGGTGAGCACGCGGACGAGCTGCAGCCGACGGACGCGCCGGTCGAGGGCGCGTAACGCTCGGGACGAGCTGGGCGGGGTGGCGTTCGCACTCCTGTGCGCCGTTGATGCGCCCGGGAGGATGGGCATGCAATGGGGGGAGGCGACGTACGCCTCCGAGGAGGGACCCATGGCCGATTCCGCCACCACCGACGTCCAGCAGGTGATCCCGCGCGACGCGGTGCTCCTGCCCGTTCTCCGTCTCAGCGGCTGCTCGTGCGGTCCGGGCTGCAGCTGCGGCTGCCAGTCCGGCGGGCCGTGCCAGTGCGGGGGCTGCTCCTGAGGAACGCGTGGGCCCCGCCCGGAGGACCGGGCGGGGCCGCGCGCGTGTCCGGCGGGACCGCACGTGTCGGGCGGAGGCTTCCGCCCCGCCCCGCACTCACACGTCGAGGACGCCGACGGTCTGCCGGCCGCCGGTCTTCGCCCCGCCCCTACTCACACGTCGAGGACGCCGACGGTCTGACCGCCGCTGGTCTCCCCCGTCGTGCGGAAGCCCAGCCCGAGGTAGAAGCCCTCGGGCCCGTCCTCGCCCGGCTCCCACGTCACGTACATGGGCCCGCCGCCCCGCCGCCGTATCTCCTCGCGTACGGCCTCGACGGCGAAGCGCCCGTACCCCTTGCCCTGCCGGTCGGCGGCGACGTTGAGCCGCCAGAGCCCGCTGCGGCGGTCGTCGGGGTCTTTCTCCGGGGCCCATGGGATGTCCAGGAAGGCCATGAGGAATCCGACGATCTCGTCACCGTCGAGGACGAGCCGGGGCCATGCGATCTCCCCGAAGGCGTACGCCTCCGCCAGCGAGTGCGCGACGGGGGCGACGTTCTTCTCCTGGTGGGGGTGGACGCGCAGGGCGAGCGCGACGTCGACGTTGTCGGGGGTGATCTTCTCCAGCCGGAGCGAGGTGGCAGCCATGGCGCGAGGCTATCGAGGCGCCGGAACTACAGGTAAGGCTGGGTGATCAACTCGATGGCGTGACCGGCGGGGTCCTTGAAGTACACGCCTCGGCCGCCGTGCCCGTGGTTGATCTCGCCCGCGAGCCGCATCTGCGGATCGGCCCAGTGCTCGACACCGCCGTCGCAGAGCCGCTGGTACGCGCGGTCGAAGAGCTCGTCGTCGATCAGGAACGCGTAGTGCTGCATCTGGATCTCGAAGGGCGGCTCGGCGAACTGGAGCAGAACGCCGTCGGAGAGCTGGATGTTGACGAAGGGGCCCCAGGACGGCGCCTCGGGGAGTTCCAGCAGCTCGCGGAAGAAACGAGCGGACTCGTCGCGATCCTTGGCGGCGATGATGGTGTGGTTGAAGCTGACTGCCATGTGGTGTGACCTCGCTGTGTGTTCGGCACGAAGGGTGGACTCGGGGTGCGAAAACGCCCGCGGAGGTCCACGTGCCGAACGAAGGGGTCGCCGTACGGGCTGATGCCGTACGCGCCCCCGCTGCGGGATCAGCCTTCCACCGGCTGACCCATCCGTGCGTGGCGAAGAGTCGCCGATCCGGTGATCACATCGGGGACCTTACGCGATGCGTCGCGCGCCGACAACGGATTACTTCCTCATGGCGAGTTGGCGACATGAGCAAGCAACGCGAGGCCCTGGTGGCCCGCAGAAGGCTCACAAGCAGGAAGAAGCCCCCTACCCCGCCCGAGAGCGGCAGGTAGGGGGCCCTTTCGTGGCTGTGGGCTACTTCTTGCCCTGGTTCTTCACGGCCTCGATCGCCGCCGCGGCCGCCTCCGGGTCGAGGTAGGTGCCGCCCGGGTTGAGGGGCTTGAAGTTTTCGTCCAGTTCGTAGACCAGGGGGATGCCCGTCGGGATGTTCAGGCCCGCGATGGCCTCGTCAGAGATGCCGTCCAGGTGCTTGACCAGGGCGCGGAGGCTGTTGCCGTGGGCCGCGACCAGGACCGTGTGG
The DNA here is from genome assembly GCF_053609105.1 of Streptomyces sp. NPDC054975. Taxonomy (NCBI): domain Bacteria; kingdom Bacillati; phylum Actinomycetota; class Actinomycetes; order Kitasatosporales; family Streptomycetaceae; genus Streptomyces; species Streptomyces sp. NPDC054975. The sequence goes on along the minus strand of NZ_JBSGWV010000002.1, from coordinate 82,493 downwards.
CCGTCCAGGAGGTCCGGGACGATGCCGTCGTACCAGTACGGCAGCATGCGGTCGACGACGTCCTTCAGGCACTCCGTGCGGGGGCGGAGCTCCGGGGGGATCGTCGCGTAGCGCGCGTCGTCCGACTGGGAGAACTCCGTGCCGTCCTCGAGCGCCGGCGGCGGGGTGTCGTACGAGCGGCGCCAGAGCATGAACTGCTCCTCGCCGAACTCCGCGAGCGTCTGCGCCTTGTCCTTGCCCTGCAGCGCACCGTAGTGCCGCTCGTTCAGGCGCCAGGAGCGGTGGACCGGGATCCAGTGGCGGTCGGCGGACTCCAGCGCCAGCTGCGCCGTGCGGATGGCGCGCTTCTGGAGGGAGGTGTGCAGTACGTCGGGCAGCAGGCCGGCGTCCTTGAGCAGCTCACCGCCGCGGACCGCCTCCTTCTCGCCCTTCTCGGTGAGGTTGACGTCCACCCAGCCGGTGAACAGGTTCTTCGCGTTCCACTCGCTCTCGCCGTGGCGGAGGAGGATCAGCTTGTACGGTGCGTCGGCCATGCGTCCGAGCCTAATCGACGCCCGAGGCGCCGTGCGCACCGCCGACGGTTGACGCTCACCGTCAATTCGGTGGCGCCGGGCGGAGCCTCAGCCGTAAGTTACGTCTGCTGGTAGCGACGCTTACATCCACGGGGGGCCGTCCACACATGTCCATCGACTCGCTCAGGCGATCAGCCCGCGCCACCGTCTCCGGGCTCCCCCGCGGGTTCTGGTGGCTCTGGCTCTCCACCCTCGTCAACCGGACCGGCGCCTTCGTCCTGACGTTCCTGTCGCTGTACCTGACCGAGGAGCTCGGCCACTCCGCCTGGTACGCCGGGCTCGTCGTCGCCCTGCACGGCCTCGGCGGCGTCGCCGGTTCCCCGCTGGGCGGCACCCTCACCGACAAGTGGGGCCGCCGTCCCACGATGGTCACCATGCACCTGGTGACGGCCTCCTGCGCCACCGCCCTCGCCGTGGTCACCACCGCCTGGGGTGTCGCCGCCGTCGTCCTGCTCATGGGCGTCTCCATGCAGGCCGTCCGGCCGTCCATCCAGGCGACCATCACCGACATGGTCCCCGAGCACGACCGCCGCCGCGCCTTCGCCCTCAACTACTGGGCCCTCAACCTCGGCTTCGCCGTCGCCGCCTTCGGCGGTGGCGCCGCGATCTTCCTCGGCTACCGCACCCTCTTCCTCGTCGAGGCCGTCGCGGTCACCCTCTGCGCCCTCATCGTCTTCCTGCGCCTGCCCGAGACCCGGCCCGAAGCCAGGCGGAACCCCGCCGGCGAGCTCGTCGAGAAGGACCGCGTCAGCGTCCTCGACGTTCTGCGCGACGCCCCCTTCCGTACGCTCGTCCTCCTCAACCTCCTCGTCTGCCTCGTCTTCACCGCCCCCTGGGTCGGCCTGCCCCTCTCCATGGCGGCGGCGGGGCTCGAACCCTCCGCGTACGGCGCCGTCATCGCCGTCAACGGTGTCGTGATCGTCGCCTTCCAGCTGCTGGTCAACAAGGTGACCGAGAAGCGCTCGCCGGCGATGCTGCTCACCGTCTCCGCGCTGCTCTTCGCCGTCGGCACCGGCGCCACCGCGCTGGCCGGCACGCCGCTGGTGTTCGCGGTCACCGTCGTCGTGTGGACCATCGGCGAGATGGTCCACGTCCCGACGAACGCCGCCGCCACCGCCAAGCTCGCCCCCGAACACGCCCGCGGCCGCTACCAGGGCGTCATGGGCATGTCCTGGGCGCTGTCCGGCTTCCTCGCCCCGATCCTCGCCGGATGGGTCGTGGACGGGCCGGGTCCGGACTTCCTCTGGATGGGCACCGCCGCCATCGGAGCTCTCGCCGCCATCGGTTACACGACCCGGCTCCGCAAGGCCCTCGCGGACGACGGCCCGACGGACGACCCCTTGCCCGGAAAGACCGCCGCCGACGGCACGCCACGGGCCGCGCGCGAGGCCGAGACCCAGGACGCGACCTCGTAACGCACCGGCTCGCCACGTACCGCCCGGCTCAGGAGTGGGCGCGGAGGAAGTCGCGTACGACCCGGTTGAACTCCTCGGGCCGTTCCAGGTTGCTGACGTGCCCCGCGCCCGGGATCACGACCAGCTCGGTGTCCGGGATCGCGTCCTGGAACTGCCGCGCGACGGCCAGGGGCGAGCGCGCGTCCAGCTCTCCCCAGAGCAGCAGGGCGGGCACCGAGACGGTGGGCAGGAGATCCCGCTGGTCCGTCTCGGCCATGAGGTGCAGTTGTGTCCGCATGGTCTCCGGGCGTACGACGGCCGCCATCGCGTCCAGCAGCGGTACGTACGCGGCGGGCGGCGCGCCGGCGAAGAGGCCGGGCAGGGTCGGGTCGAACGCACCGCGCGGCGCGGCCAGCATCCGGCGCGCGCCCTCGACCCGGGCCCGTACCTCCTCGGCCGGCAGGGAACCCTTCCAGCCCGCGTAGGTGTCGACGAGGAGCAGTGTCCGCACGAGGTCCGGGTGGTGGCGGTAGAACTCCAGGGCGACCGTGCCGCCCCAGGACAGACCGGCGATGTGCGCCGGACCGAGCCGCAGCGACTCCACGACCGCGGCCAGACAGTGCGCGTAGTCCGCGAGGCCGAAGGTCTCGGGGATGCCGGAGGACCGCCCCGCTCCCGGCTCGTCCCAGGCCACGACCGTGAACGCGTCCGCCAGCCCGTCGAGTTGGGGCCGCCAGATGCGGGCGTCCTCCGCCGCCCCGTGCAGGAACACCACGGGCGGCCCCGCACCCACGCGGTCGTACGCGACCTCCACCCCGTTGACGTGCACCGTCGCCATGGCTTCAGGGTAGGCCCGCCCGTCGGACGCCGCCGGTCAGCGCCCGAGCAGGCGCTGCGCCTCGTACAGGTTGCGGGGGCGGATCGCCCCCGGGCTTCCGTACGCCTCCACGCGCGCGTGGAGCTCGCCCGTGAAGTCCGGTACGTCGATCTGGTCGAACTCGGTGACCTCACTGATGCCGACCGTCGCGCTGTACGGGGCGATCGTGTCGATCTTGACCAGGCCGGCCCGGCCGTTCGTCACCGTCACGTTCCAGTGCGTGAAGCGGGCGCCGTACAGCGGGCCCGCCGAGGCGTCGCCGCCGTGCCGCCCGTTGTTCTCGACGGTGATCTCCGTCCGTACGTTGGCGAACGGCATGCCCCGGTGCGTGTCGAAGGTGCCCATCTCCATCACCCCGCGCGACCAGACGTTGTGGCTGGAGAGCCCCTCCACGTTGATGCCGTGGAGCTGCGTCCCCGCAGGCGCCGGGACCGTACGGGCCGCGATGCGGAAGTCCTCGATCAGGTTGTCGTGCGCGCCCTCGCGGCAGAAGTACGGGTGGTGGGAGCCCCGGCCCTCGACCCGGGTACGGCGCAGGGTGCAGGCGGAGGCGGCGACGAGACCGAAGCCGTTGTCCACGTGCCGTACGACGACGTCGTCGGCCCAGCAGTCGTACGCGCACTGGAAGGTGACGCCGTTGTGGCCCCTGTCGAGGAGGTGGGCCGACTGGGGCGTCTCGACCGCCTCCAGCGTCATCCTCTCCACCCCGGCCCCCGTCAGCGGCTCCGCGAGCGTGGTCAGGCGCGGGTCCCACTCCGGGCGTACGTCGAGCGGGAGGGGGCGTTCGAACGTCACCGTCCGGCCGCGTACGGACGCGATGCGCACCGGCCATTCGTAGGGGACGTAGCTCGTCAGCTTGGTCTTGTCGTCCCAGTGGTACGACTCCGCTCCGGCGCCGCCGCCCGCCATGTGCTCCAGGAGCGTGTGGCCGGCGTCGTCGGCCACGCGGAGCAGAACCACCTGGCCCCGGCGTACGGCTGAGGGGTCGTCGACCGTCACCGACCAGTCGCCGCGCCGGGCCGAGCGGACGGTCGTCAGGGTCTGCCACTCGTCGCGCTTGTTGCCGGTCCAGCCCTCGAAGGGCCAGGCCCTGGCACGGATCGCCGCGACGAGGGAGTCGAGCCGGGCCTTGGGGGCGAGCCAGATCAGGCCGCCGGCCCAGGACCAGGCGGACTTGTCGCCGCCGTAGCGCGAACCGTACGTGCCGATCAGCTCGGTGAGGTTCTTCGTCGCGATCAGCTTCGTACGGCCGGAGCCCGCGCCGCGCAGGACGACGTCGCTGTGGCCGATGCGGAGGAAGTCGTCGATGCGGTACGTACCCGGCGGGACGAGCACCGTGCCACCGCCGCGCTCCCCCGCCTCGGCGAGGGCCCGGTTGACGGCGGCGGCCGAGTCGGCGGAGCCGTCGGGGACGGCGCCGTAGGAGAGGACGTTCGCGACGACCGGCGGCCGGCCGAGCCGGGTGGCGCCCCTACGGGCGCCGGCGCGGCCGACGTAGGGGATCTGGGGGTGGGTGTAGGGGGCGCCGGTGAACTCGTCCCACAGCCGTGACGATCCCGTGGGGCGGAAGCCCGTCGTCGTCGCCGCCACCCCGACGGCCACCGCACCGGACACGAACTGTCTCCTGCTGATTCCCATGAGCCCGCCTTTCATGGATGTGAACGTCATTCAGATGTGCGACGGCGGCGAGCATGGCACGGCCGGGGCGGGTACGGAAGGGGGTGTGATGGAAGGCAGAAGGTTCGGAGGGGTTCGGACGCGCGGGCGTTCCTACGACTCCTACGGCTTCTACGGCTTCTTGGTCAGATGTGTGAACGCGTCGAGGTTCCGTGTCGACTCGCCGCGCGAGACCCGCCACTCGTACTCGCGCCGGATCGCGCTCGCGAAACCCAGCTCCAGAAGCGTGTTGAAGGAACCGTCCGCCGCTTCGAGCACCGAACCGAGCAGCCGGTCCAGCTCCTCCGGAGTGACGGCCGCCAGCGGAAGTTTGCCGGTCAGATAGATGTCGCCGAGGCCGTCGACCGCGTAACTCACGCCGTACAGCTTGAGGTTGCGCTCCAGGAGCCAGCGGTGGACGCCGGACACGTTCTCGTCGGGGTGGCGGATGACGAACGCGTTCAACGAGAGGGAGTGACGGCCGACCTTGAGCGAGAGCGTCGTGAAGAGCTTGCGGGTGCCAGGGAGTTTCACCACGTACGAGCCCGGCTCGGGGGACTCCCACTCCAGTTCGGCGTCCTTGAAGGTGTCCTCGATGACCCGCCGTACGTCCTCGGTTCGCCCAGCTCGCTCAGCCATGATGCGAGCGTACGCGACGGCGGTGATCGTGCATCGCCGCCGTGTACACGTCCGCCGTGCCCGAGGCCGCCGTGTCCCAGCCGAACGATTCCGCGTGCCGGGCCGCCGCCGCGCCCATCCGGTCGCTCAGCGCCGGGTCCGCGACGAAGCGGCCGAGCGCGCGGGCGTAGTCGGCCGGGTCGTGGCCCTGGACCAGGAAGCCGGTGACGTCGTCCCGTACGGCGACCGGCAGGCCGCCCACCGCCGCCGCGACGACCGGGGTCCCGGCCGCCTGCGCCTCGATGGCGACCAGGCCGAAGGACTCGCTGTACGAGGGCATGACCAGCACCGACGCCGCCCGGAACCAGTCCGCGAGGCGGTCCTGGCCGACCGGCGGGTGGAAGCGGACGATGTCCGCGATGCCGAGACGGGCGGCGAGCTTCTGGAGCTTCTCGGGCTTGGCGAGGCCGCTGCCGCTGGGCCCGCCGACGACCGGGACGACCATGCGCGAGCGCAGCGACGGATCGCGCTCCAGGAGCTGGGCCGCGGCCCGCAGCAGGATGTCGGGGGCCTTCAGCGGCTGGATCCGGCCCGCGAAGACCGGGATGAAGGCGTCGGCGGGCAGCCCGAGGCGGGCCCGGGCGGCGGCACGGCCGTCGGTCGGGCGGAAGTGGTCCAGGTTCACGCCGGGGTGGACGACGGCGACCTTGGCCGGGTCCGCGTCATAGAAGCGGACGAGTTCGTCGGCCTCCTCGGAGGTGTTGGCGATCAGCCGGTCGGCGGCGTCGACGATCTGCGTCTCGCCGATCACCCGGGCCGCGGGCTCCGGCGTGTCGCCCTCGGCGAGCGCCGCGTTCTTGACCTTGGCCATGGTGTGCATGGCGTGGACGAGCGGGACGCCCCAGCGCTCGGCGGCGAGCCAGCCGACGTGGCCGGAGAGCCAGTAGTGGGAGTGGACCAGGTCGTAGTGGCCGGGGCGGTGGCCCGCCCAGGCCTGCATCACGCCGTGCGTGAAGGCGCAGAGCTGGGCCGGCAGCTCCTCCTTGGCCAGCCCCTCGTACGGCCCCGCGTCCACATGCCGTACGAGAACGCCCGGCGCGAGCTCGACCACGGGGGCGAGGCCGCCGGTGGTGGCCCGGGTGAAGATCTCGACCTCGATGTTGATCGCGGCCAGCCGCCGGGCCAGCTCGACGATGTACACGTTCATGCCACCGGCGTCGCCGGTGCCCGGCTGGTGGAGCGGCGAGGTGTGCACGCTGAGCATGGCCACGCGGCGCGGACTCCGGTGACGTCCGGGGAGCCGAAGCCGGGAAGGCGTCGCCAGAGAGCCGGCGAGCCGGGAGACGTACTGGCTCACGTCGACGGTCCTTCCGCTGGGTGGGTGCTTAGCGGGCACGGCAGGGTTCTACGGGCGGGGCGGGTCCTGCTGGTGGGGCGGGTCCTGCTGGTGGGGCGGGTGCTGCTGGAACTGCGGGTACTGCGGGCACAACAAGGCGGGTACTGCGGGCACAACAAGGCGGGCGCTCTGGGCACCTTCCACGCCGCACAACACCGGAATCGCACCATCCATTTCCGCTTTACCAATTCATTGCCGTGCCGGACGGCGTGGCATTCCCCGCCCGCCCCGGGCCGTACCCTCGTCTCTATGGCCCCGCGCACCACCCGCCCCGGCGTTGCCCGCCCCGTCGGCACGGCGACCCGCGGGACCACCAATCCGAACCGCCTGCGGCGCATGGACCGCTGGATCGCCGCCACGCACGGGCCGGCCCTGCGCCGCTCCCCCGTGCCGCCCGTCGCCGTCGACCTGGGCTACGGGGCCGCCCCGTGGACCGCCGTGGAGTTGCTGGACCGGCTCCGCACGGCCGATCCGCGTACCGAGGTCGTCGGCATCGAGATCGAGCCGGCCCGGGTCGCCGCCGCGAAGCCGTACGAGCGCGAGGGCCTCACCTTCCTGCACGGCGGCTTCGAGGTCCCGGTGCCGGGCGAGGTCGCGCTGATCCGGGCCGCGAACGTGCTGCGGCAGTACGACGAGGACGAGGTCGCGGCGGTGTGGGTGCGGCTGTGCGCGCGGCTCGGGCCCGGCGGGCTGCTCGTCGAGGGCACCTGCGACGAGATCGGGCGGCGCCATGTGTGGGTGGCACTCGACCGGTCCGGCCCGAGGACGGTGACCTTCGCGACCCGGCTCGGCTCGCTCGACCGGCCCTCGGACCTCGCGGAACGGCTGCCGAAGGCGCTGATCCACCGCAACGTGCCCGGTGAGCCGGTCCACGCGTTCCTGCGGGACTTCGACCGGGCATGGGCGGCGGCCGCCCCGTACGCCTCGCTGGGCGCGCGGCAGCGCTGGATCCGGGCCGTACGCGACCTGGGGGCGGACTGGCCCCTGACGGACGGATACCGGCGGTGGCGCCAGGGCGAGGTGACGGTGCGCTGGGAGGCACTCGCTCCTCGCGCGTAGCCGACTGCGGTCGGAGGGCAGCGCGGGGGGACGGCAGCGCGGACGGCAAGGCCGCGCGGTCGGCCACCTGCACCCGCCGCGGGGACAGCCGCGGGCCAATTGCCGGTGAATTCCCACCCGATCGGGAACGCAACCCCCTCCCCGCCCGTCCCGTCTGGGGGAGAGTGACCCGACAGGGCCCGGTATCCCCTGTTGCTTTCACGTCACGCATGGCACTATCGCCAAGGTCGCCACCAAGTTACTGACGGTAAATCAGATACCGGTGCGGGCCGTACGAGGGGGAGTTTGTGAACCGACGCCGCTGTGTCAACGCCGCGATCACCGTGGTCTGTGCCCTGACGGTGCTGGCCTCACCCGCGCTGACCCTTCAGGCCTCGGCGGCCCCGTCGGCCCCATCCGCCCCGAACGCACCGGCCGCACCGAAGGCCCCCGCCGCCCCGCTGCCGCCCACCGCGCCGAAGAAGACCCTCGAAGAGGTACGCAAGGAGATCGACGGCCTGTACCGGCAGGCCGCCGCCGCCACCGACGCGTACAACCTCGCCGAGGAGCAGACCAAGGAGCAGTCCGCCGAGATCGTGCGGCTTGCGCAGATGATCGTGGCCGGCAACGAGAAGATCGACGCGCTCAAGGCCCAGGCCGGCGCCGCGGCCCGCGCCCAGTACCGCAACGGCGGCCTGCCCGACGGTGCGCAGTTCGTCCTCACCGACGACCCGCAGCTCTTCCTCGACAACGCCGGCCGGTTCAAGGAGGGCCAGAAGGCCACCAAGGACCTGCTGGCCGAAATGACCCGGACCCAGGCCCAGTTGACCGTCTACGCCAAGGACGCGGGCACCAACTGGACCAAGCTGGAGGCCAACCGCGTCAAGCAGGCCGAGGCGAAGAAGGACATCGACGGAAAGATAGCGGCGGCGAAGAAGCTGGAGTCCGAGCTGGCCGCCGATGAGCTGGAGCGGCTGCGGCGCCTTGAGGAGCAGGAGCAGTACCGCCTGCAGACCGCCTGGGTGGACACCGGAGTCCTCAAGGGCCTGAACACCACGGCCACGCCGCAGGGCAAGCGGGCGGTGGAGTTCGCGACGGCGCAGATCGGCAAGCCGTACGTCTGGGGCGCGGAGGGCCCGGACTCGTACGACTGCTCGGGGCTGACCCAGCGGGCCTGGGGCGTGGCCGGCCGGCCCATCCCGCGCACCTCGCAGGAGCAGTGGCGGCTGCTGCCCAAGGTGGACATCAAGGACATGCGGCCGGGCGACCTGATCGTCTACTACAAGGACGCCAGCCACATCGGCATGTACGTCGGGAACGGGGCGATGGTGCACGCGCCGCGCCCGGGCCGGGACGTCACGCTCGCGGGCGCGGGCTCGATGGAGATCCTGGGCGTGGTCCGCCCGCAGTGACGCCGGGGTCGGGGGCGGGGGCGGCAGTCGCCGGACGCACGTGACGCCGTTCACGTCGTCCGCCCGGAGCGGAGGCTTCCGCGTACCGCCCCGGCGTGATGTTCGTCATGGCCCCGAGGGCAACAACCTCCCCATGCGCGGCATATGCCAACGGCTCCTCCGTGCTCGTACCGTGATCACCATTCCGCTCCCCCGCGCGGTACCGCTATGGTCCCCGTCTGGCGGGACGTCGTTCGTCGCCCCGCCGCGCCCTCGGGGGGAGGGAAGGAAACCGCGACCGATGCCCGTACCCGTACCGCGCCAGAGAATCGTCTCTGCTGCGGCGCCCGGCGCCGTTGTCACCGCTGCGACCGGCACCGGCGGCAACGACCTCACCCTTCTGGTCGTCGAGGACGACCCGGCGGGTGCCCTCGCCGTACCCGAGATGCTCGACGCCGGCGACGGGACCCGCGTCCGGATCCGTACCGCCCGCAACCTCACCGAGGCCGAGCGGCTGCTCACCGACGACGTCCACTGCGTCCTGGTCGACCTGGCCCTGCCCGACCCCCGCGCCGCCGGTGACGACCCGCTCGCGCCCCTGCGCCACATCCTGCGGCTCGCCCCGCGCCACGCCGTCCTGGCACTCGCGGCCTCGACGGACGCGGAGCTGGCGGCGGAGGCGGTACGGGTCGGCGCCCAGGACCACCTCTTCCGCGAGGAGCTCGACGGCCGACTGCTGAGCCGGGCGATCCGGTACGCGGTCGAGCGCAAGCGGGCCGACGCGGTGCAGGTGAAGCTGACCGAGTCGCGGCTGCGGGCCCAGGAGAACGCCCGCCTGGAGCGCGGGCTGCTGCCCACGCCGCTCCTGGAGGGCTCCGACCTGCGGTTCGCCGCCCGCTACCGGCCCGGCCGCTCGCGCGCCCTGCTCGGCGGCGACTTCTACGACACCGTCCGTACGCCCGACGGCACCGTCCACGCCATGATCGGCGACGTCTGCGGGCACGGCCCGGACGAGGCGGCGCTCGGCGTGGAGCTGCGCATCGCGTGGCGGGCGCTGACCTTCGCAGGCCTGTGCGGGGACGAGCTGCTCTCCACGCTCCAGCGGGTCCTGGAGCACGAGCGGGAGAGCGAGGAGATCTTCGCGACGCTCTGCACGGTCGACATCGCCCCGGACGGCCGCCGGGCGGGCCTCTGCCTGGCCGGCCACCCGGCGCCGCTGATCGCCCGCAAGGGCCGCCCGGCGCGCCTGCTGCCGTACGAGGACGGCGGCCCGGCCCTCGGCCTGCTGCCGCGCGCCCGCTGGCCGCGCCGCCAGGTGGAGCTGGGCGGGGCGTGGAGCCTGCTGATGTACACCGACGGCCTGATCGAGGGCCGCTCGGCGGGCCCGGGCTCGCCGCGGCTCGGGCAGGACGGGATGGTCGAGATGATCAACCGGCAGCTGGCGGAGGGCCTGCGGGGCGAGGACCTGCTGGAGGCGGCCGTGGCGGAGGTGCGCTCGCTGAACGGCGGCGAGCTGACGGACGACGTGGCGGTCCTGGCACTGGAAAGGGCCCGGGGATGACCCCGGGCCCCTGAGAGGTTCCCCCGCACGCCCTACGGCTCTACCGGCCGCCGTTGTAGGGACCGTACGGCCCGTCGCTGCTGGATCCGCCGCGTCGGCCGCCGCCACCGCCGCCGGAGACCTGCTTGATGGCAGGCCGGACGTCGACCATGAAGACGATCGCGGCGATGAGCCCGGCGATCTGCAGGAAGAGCATGGGCAGCAGCAGGTTCAGCGCCAGGTTGATGCCCAGAAGGATCAGCCAGAACTTCTTGGTCTGCTTGTCGGCGGCCCGGTACGCGTCCTCGCGTGCCATGGCCGCGAAGACGAGCGCGGCGACGGCCATGCCGATGAAGACGAGGCCGATCACCAGCCAGATGATGGAGTCGAATCCTTCGCGCAACATGTCTGAACCGCCTCGTGAGTGGGTGGAGCGCCTCGCGGCCAAGGTACCCGCTACAACGCACGGGTCACCCTGATTGGTGCCCCGGTTACTTCTCGGTGGCGGTGACGTTCTTCTTGGCGGGGGTCTTGCGGGCCGTGGTCCGGCGGGCGGAGGCGTTCTTCGCGGCGGTCTCGTCGGCCGCGGCGTCCTGGGCCGGCACCTCGGCCTTCGTCTCGGGCGCGCGCTCCGGCTCCGGCTCGACGACGACGGCGATCTCGGTGATGTCCTCGGCCATCTCGCCGCGCCACGCCCTGACGGCCTCCTCGCCGTGGGCGGCGACCTCCTCGTACTTCTCGCGCGCCTTGACCGCGTACTCGGCGGCCACGCCGACGCCCCGCAGGGCCAGGTCCTGGGCGGTCTCGCCGAGCTTCTTCAGGTCGGTGTCGAGGCTGCCGACGACCTCGGCGAACTTCGACTGGACGGTGGCCTGGGCCTCCTTGGCCCGGCCGGTCACCTTCTCCTGCACGACCTTGGGGTCCGTGTTGCGCACGGCGTCGATCCGCGCGGGCGCCTCGGCGGCGATCTGCTCGATAAGACCGGGGACCTTCTTGGCCTGCTGGACGGCGAGGTCGGCGGTACCGGCGGCGAAGTAGAGGGGGGTACGCAGTTCTTCGATGATGGCCATGGTGGTGGTCCTCCCGGATGTGTACGTACTAGCTCGCGGTGGGTTCGGCATCGGGACCGGCGTCGTCCCCGCCGGCAGCGGCCTGGTCGGCGGCCGCCTCTGCGGCGTTCTCCTTGCGGAAGGAGTCGTAGATCTGGAGCAGTACCTGCTTCTGCCGCTCGTTGATCGAGGGATCGGCCAGGATGACGGCGCGCGTCTCCAGCTCGTCCCGCTCCTTCTCGTCGAGGATCCCGGCCCGCACGTACAGCGTCTCGGCGGAGATCCGCAGCGCCTTGGCGACCTGCTGCAACACCTCGGCGCTGGGCTTGCGCAGGCCGCGCTCGATCTGGCTCAGATAGGGATTGGACACCCCGGCGGCCTCCGCGAGCTGCCGCAACGACAGCTGCGCGGTGCGCCGCTGCTCGCGGAGGTACTCGCCAAGATTGCCGACGTTGAGCGATGCCATGCTGCGACCTTGCCACCCCGCGCTAACTATTGCAAGCACCCGCTTGCAATAGCGTCGCGCCTCACCACGGGGGCCGGACCCCGGCCGAGCCGTCAGGCCGTGGCCGGGGCGTCAAGCCGTCACCGAGTTGTCAGGCTGCGGCCCGGCTCTCAGGCCGTCGCCGGGCCGAACCAGGCGGTCAGGGCGGTGAGCAGGTCCTTCTGGGAGTCGCCGGCCCAGGCCACGTGGCCGTCCGGGCGGAGGAGGATCGCGGGGGCTTCCAGTTCCTCGCCGGTGTCGGCGACGTGGTCGACGCGGTCCGCCCAGCCCGTCGCCGAGAGCGTGCCGGTCCGGTCGAGCAGCAGGCCTCGGCCGGTGCGCGTGAGCTCGTACAGGCGACCCTGCTTCAGCTGCACGTCCCGCAGGCGGCGGCCGAGGAGCGGGTGGCCCTCACCCAGGTCGTAGCGGACGCCGAGCGCGGTGACCTTCTCCAGCAGGTACCGGTTCACCTCCTCGAAGTCCATCAGCTCCGCCACCAGCCGACGCACCGACCGGGCGCCCGGCTCCAGGGACATCAGCTCCATCTGCGCCCGCGTATTGTCCAGCACGTCGGCGGCCACCGGGTGCCGTTCGGCCTCGTAGGTGTCGAGGAGGCCCTCCGGCGCCCAGCCGGTGACCTCGGCCGCCAGCTTCCAGCCCAGGTTGAACGCGTCCTGGATGCCGAGGTTGAGGCCCTGCCCGCCGGCCGGCGGGTGGATGTGCGCCGCGTCGCCCGCCAGCAGTACCCGACCCACCCGGTAGCGCTCGGCCTGCCGGGTGGCATCGCCGAAGCGGGAGAGCCAGCGCGGCGAGTGCACGCCGAAGTCCGTGCCGGCGACCTCCCGCAGTCGCGCCTTGAACTGCTCGAAGGTCGGCGGGACCGCCCGGTCCTCGGAGACCCCCTCGGCGGGCACGACGACGCGGTACACCCCCTCCCCGAAGGGCACGACGCCGAACCGCTTCTGCGTCTTACGGACCTCGGTCATCACGGCGGCCAGTTCCTCCGGTGACGCGGTCAGCTCCATCTGGCCCAGCAGCGTCTCGACCTTGCTGGGCTCGCCCGGGAAGGCGACCCCGAGCAGCTTGCGTACGGTGCTGCGGCCACCGTCGCAGGCGACGAGGTAGCGCGAGCGCAGCCGGGTGCCGTCGGCGAGTTCGGCGGTCACACCGTCCTCGTCCTGGCTGAGCCCGACCAGTCGGCAGCCGCGCCGGATGTCCGCGCCGAGTTCGACGGCGCGCTCGGCCAGCAGGCGGTCGACGGTGGGCTGCGGGATGCCGAGGACGTACGGGTGGGTCGTGTCCAGCTGCGGCGCGGGCTTGTCGATACCGGCGAAGAACCCGCCGCCGAGCGGGTGCTGCCGGCCGAGCGGGAGGAACCGTTCCAGCAGACCGCGCTGGTCCATGACCTCGACGCTGCGCGCGTGCAGGCCGAGCGCGCGGACCACCTCGGTCGGCTCCGTGTCCCGCTCCAGCACGACAGCCTGTACGCCGTGCAGCCGCAGCTCCGCGGCCAGCATCAGACCGGTCGGTCCGGCGCCGACGACGATGACGTCCATCATGAGATCCCCCAAGAGCAATGGTGAACAACGGCCGGCCGGTACGTCGCTGTTGGCTCAGCGCTTCCCGACCGCACCTGCACACCTTATGTAGCCACTTTTTTGTGGGTACTTGGCGGTGGTCACCGGAGCGACGACCCTGGTGGAGGGCCGGGCGACGAGCGAGGTGGGAGGTGCGGCGGTGCGGATGCGTCAGGAGGCAGCCGAGCGGATCTCGGTGAGCTTCTCAAGGCGGCGATGTCCCCACTCGGAGAGGGGCGCGAGCGCCGTCGCGAGCTCCCCGCCGAACTCCGTCAGGGAGTACTCGGTCTTCAGCGGAAGCGTGTCGTACACCTGCCGGTGCACCAGCCCGTCGGTCTCCATCTCGCGCAGCGACTGAGTCAGGACCTTCTCACTGAGTCCGGGCAGGAGGCGGCGCAGCTCGCCCGGGCGGCGGGGGCCCGACTCCAGCAGCCAGAGCAGTGCCGTCTTCCACTTGCCGTCGATGACCGCGATCGCGGCGGTCACTCCACAGACCTCCGTGTCCTGGGCCCGACCTCGCGTCATCCCCGCCCCTTTTCCTACCGATCATCATTTATGTCTACGGGAGTTGAACCATGCCCTCACCCACCGAGCAGCCCTCCGTCACCGTACTCGGCCTCGGGCCGATGGGCCGGGCCCTGGCGGGCGCGTTTCTGGACGCCGGGGTCCGTACCACCGTCTGGAACCGGACGCCGGGCCGGGAACGGGAGTTGGTCGCGCGGGGCGCGATCGGCGCCGGGTCCGCCGAGGAGGCGGTCGCGGCGAGCGGGCTGACCGTGGTCTGCGTCGTGAACTACGACGCGTCGGACGCCGTTCTGCGGCGCGAGGCGGTCACCGGCGCGCTCAAGGGGCGGACGGTGGTCAACCTGACCGCCGACACCCCGGAGCGGGCGCGGTCCACGGCAGCCTGGGCGGCCGAGCACGGCGTCCGTTACCTGGACGGCGCGATCATGACCCCCACCTACACCATCGGGACCCCGGACGCGGTCTTCCTCCTCAGCGGCCCCGCGGAGCTCCACCGCGAACACCGCCCCGTACTGGAGGCGCTCGGTGGCACCCACACCCACCTCGGCGAGGACCCCGGCCGGGCGGCGGCGTACGACATCGCGCTGCTCGACATCTTCTGGACCGCCATGGCGGGGTACGCGCACGCCCTGGCGGTCGCGAAGGCGGAGGGGATCAGCGCGCGGGAGCTGGCGCCGTTCGCGGGGGGCATCGGCGCGATCCTGCCGCCGATCTTCGAGGCGAGCGGCGAGGACGTCGACAGTGGCACCTTCTCGGGCGAGGGCAACCCGCTGACCTCGGCGGCCTCGACCATGGCCCACATCGTCCACGCGTCGGACGCGCACGGCATCGACGCCGGCGTGATGCGCGCGGCCGAGGGCCTGGCCCGCCGGGCCATCGAGGAAGGCCACGGCGGCGACGGCTTCCTCCGGATCGCCGACCTCCTGGAGCGGGACAGGAAGCGAGGGTGACCCTGAGCGCCCGTGCGCGTGCCGCCCCCGCAAAGGCGGCCCGCGCGGGCGCGCCCCCTCACGTCGTCCGCCCGGCGGGCACGCCCCCAGGACGTCCGTTCGGTGGGCACGCCCAAGCCGTCCGTTCGATCGGCATGGCCCTCGGCATCGCGGTCCTCTCCACCCTGGCCGCCGCCCGCACCGAGTCCCTCACCGAGGCGGGGCGCCCCGCCGCCGAGGCCCTGACCAGCGGCTACCACCTCGCCTTCGGCGTCGGCGCCGGTCTCCTCGTCGCCGCCTTCGCGGTCGCCCTCACCGTCCCGCGGCAGCCGAAGCGCGATCGGCGCCACGGCGGGAAGCGGGCGACCGAGCGGGTCGCGGCGCCCGTCGCGTAAGGGCGACTCCGGCCAGGACGACCGCCATCCCGGCCACCACCCGGACCGTCAACGGCTCGCCGAGCACGAGGGCCCCGAGCGCCACCGACACCACCGGCAGCAGATAGCCGACGGTCGCGGCGCTCGTCGGGCCCTCCTCGGCGATCATGCGGTAGTTGAGGTGGAAGGTCAGCCCGGTCGCGAAGACCCCGAGGACGACGACCGCCACGATCCCGAGGGCACCGATCTCCGCCGCACCGCCGGCCATGGCGACCGGCGCGGGCGCGCTCAGGGCCGTCGCCGCCAGCAGCTGCGCCGCCGACAGGGCCAGGGGCGCGGTGCCCCCGCCGGTGAGTCGGCGGGCCATGTACGCGAAGGCCACCGCGTAGCTCGCCGAGGCGCCGAGCAGCAGCAGCGCGCCCCCGCTCAGCAGCCCCGCCTCCCCGCTCCACGGCGCGAAGATCACCAGGACTCCCGCGAAGCCGAGGACCAGGCCGACGAGCCGGGCGGCGGACAGGGGCCGCTCCGAGCCCAGGGCCACGCCGATGAGGAGGGACCAGAGCGGGGTGGTGGCGTTCAGGACGCCCGCGACGCCGCTGTCGACGGTCTGCTCGCCGACGCTGAAGAGCAGGAACGGCAGGGCGTTGCAGAAGAAGGCGGCGACGGCCAGGCGCCCCCAGGTCCGCCGGTCCCGGGGCAGCCGCTGCCCGGCCGCGTAGGCGAGCGCCAGCAGCACGCCCGCCCCGAGCAGGCACCGGAGGAAGGTGATCCACCCGGGCGTGAGGCCGTGGTCGAGGGCCAGCTTGATCCACAGGAAGCCGGAGCCCCAGAGCAGAGCCAGTACGCCCATCCGTATCGCGGAAGTCATGGCCTCCACGGTCCTCGCCGCCACTCGACAGGACAAGCGAAGAATCATGGACCCGGCGTTAAGCTGTGCTACATGCTGGACGTGAGACGCATGCAGGTGCTCCGGGCCGTCGTCACCAGCGGTTCCGTCACCGCGGCCGCCGCGCACCTCGGCTACACCCCCTCCGCCGTGAGCCAGCAGATCGCCGTCCTGGAGAAGGAGGCGGGCATCGCGCTGCTCGAACGGTTCGGCCGGGGCGTGCGGCCCACCGCAGCCGGGTTGCTGCTCACCGAGCACGCGGCCGTGATCGGCCGCCAGGTCGCCGAGGCCGAGACCGCGCTCGCCGATCTACGGGCCGGGCGCACCGGCCAGGTGTCCCTGCGGTACTTCGCCACGGCCGGCGCCGATCTCGTCGCTCCCGCCCTGGCCCGGTTCCGCTCCGAACACCCGGGCGTACGGGTGGAGCTGAGGATCGCCGAAGGCGCGCGGCCCGACCCGGAGGCCGATGTCACCCTGGTCGTACGGCCCCGGGGCGCACGGGCCGAGGACCGTCTCCGGCTGGTCCACCTCGCCGACGACCCGTACCGCGCCGTGCTCCCCAAGGGCCACCGGTTCGCCGACCGCCGGCTCGTCGACCTCGCCGAACTCGCCGACGAGCCGTGGGTGGGCAGCGAGCGCCCCGGCCCCTGCCTGGACGCCGTCCTGGAGGCGTGCGCGGCGGCCGGGTTCACGCCGGACATCGCGGTGGAGTGCGAGGAGTACGCGACCGCCCAGGGGTTCGTCGCGGCGGGCCTCGGGATCAGCCTGGTCCCGCTGACGGGCCTGGGCAGCCGCCATCCGAACGTGGTCGTCCGGCGGCTCCGGTCCCCGGAACCGGTCCGTTCGATCCACGCGGCGGTACGGGAGTCCTCACTCGCCCTGCCCGCCGTACGGGGCCTCCTGACGGCGCTTCAGGAGGCCTGGGGGTCCTGATCCGCCGCCGCTACGAAGCGGCCGGGCGCCTCGCGCCACATCGCCCACAGCGTGGGCCCGCCCCCGGGAAGCTCCAGCTCCTCGCGCACGGTGAAGCCGAAGTGCTGGTAGAAGGCCAGGTTGTCGGGCTTGGAGGACTCCAGGTAGGCGGGCATCCCCGCCGCGTCGGCCTGGGCCAGGCCCGAGCGGAGCAGGGCGGCCCCGTGCCCCTGGCCCTGGGCGGCCGGGTCGGCGCCGATCAGGGCGAGGTACCAGTGCGGCTCCTGGGGCGTGTGCTTGCCGGCCTCCTCCACGGCGGCCCCGAACAACGGCGCCCGGTCGCCCAGGATGCTCGTGAGCTCCGCGATGGTCTCCGCGTCGGGAACGGCCTTGGCCGCCGCCTCCGGCGGCACCCAGAAGGAGACCGCCGACGCGGTGCGCTCGCACAGCGCGTGGTGGACGTACTGCCGGGTGAAGAGCGTCGTGAAGTAGCGGCCGAGCGAGGCCTCGCGCGAGGCGTCGTCGGGGAAGAACCAGCGCATCATGGGGTCGCCGTCGAAGGCGCGGGTCAGGGTGCGGCCGACGAGGGGTGCGTCGTCGATCGTTGCCGTCTGCGGGGTGTTCGTCATCGACATACGGGTCATTCTGCACGTTGATGATCTTGAAGCCCGGGCGGGGTCCGCCCAGCCCGAAGGCCCGACCCGTCCGGCGAACTGAGCGGTCGTCAGGCGCCGGCACGCCCTGGACGCCGCTCGCGCAGCCCGCTCACCGGGACCCCTCCCCGTCCACCAGCAGCGCGACCCCGTCGAGGATCCGCGCGAGGCCGAAGCGGAACTCGTAGTCCGGCTCGTCGGCCTGCTCCATCACGCCGGCTTCCAGCATGCGCGCGACGGCCGGGTAGCGCTCGGGGTCGGCGAGGCGGCGGAGGGTGTGGCCGTAACGGGAGAGCACCTCCTCGGGGCTCTCGCCGCTCGCGCCGACGACGGCCCCGATGTCGGCCATCATCAGCGCCTCGTTCCGGATGAACCCGCCGACCAGCATGACCACCGAGACCTTGGTGCCCTCGTCGAGGCCGGTGCCCTCCAGGGCGACCATGACCCGCTCCCACCAGGCGACGGTGTTCGGCGTAGCGGGCGGCCCCGTGAGCGGCATGCGGAGCGTCCAGAGGTTGCGGTGGTAGACCTCGCGCAGCTCCCAGGCCCAGGCCTCCACCGCCTCGCGCCAGCCCGTCCCGGGCAGCGGGGTGTCGGGCGGCGGGCCCGTGGCGGCGTCCAGCATGAGGACGTACAGCTCGCTCTTCGCGCCGACGTAGCGGTAGAGGGACATGGTCGAGACGCCGAGTTCCTTGGCGATCCGCCCCATCGAGAGCGCGTCGATCCCCTCCGCCGAGGCGACGGCGACGCCGGTCGCCACGATCCGGTCGAGGGTGAGGCCGGGCCTGGGCCCCTTGGAGGGGCGCTCCCGCAGCCCCCAGGCGGCCTCGATGCTCGCGGGCAGGAAGCTCCCGCCACCCTCGCTCTTGCCGTCCGCCACCGCATTCACCCTTCGCCGCTTGACGGCCATCCTAGTAATGCGTAACCCTTACACAGTAACGCGTAAGGCATACGCAGTACGCGCGGACCTCCCGAACCGAGGAGCACAGCCATGTCTCCCGCCGTCGAAGCCACCGGCCTCCGCAAGGCCTACGGCACCGTCCCCGTCCTCGACTCCCTCGACCTCCGGGTCGACGAAGGCACCGTCTTCGCCCTGCTCGGCCCCAACGGCGCCGGCAAGACCACCACCGTCCGCATCCTCGCCACCCTCACCACCCCGGACGCCGGGCACGCGCGCGTGGCCGGGTACGACATCGCCGCCCAGCGGTCCCGGGTGCGCCGCGCCATCAGCCTCACCGGCCAGTTCGCCGCCGTCGACGAGATGCAGACCGGCGCCGAGAACCTCCGCATGATGGCCCGGCTCTCCGGCCTCTCCCGCCCGGCCGCCGACCGGCGCGCCACCGAACTCCTGGAGCGCTTCGGCCTCTCCGACGCGGGCCGGCGCCTCGCCAAGACGTACTCCGGCGGCATGCGCCGCCGGCTCGACCTCGCCGCCGGCCTGGTCCGCGACCCCGGCGAGACCTCGGTGATCTTCCTCGACGAGCCGACCACCGGCCTCGACCCGCGCAGCCGCAAGGAGCTCTGGGAGATCGTCCGCGCCCTCTCCGACAGCGGTACGACGGTCTTCCTCACCACGCAGTACCTGGAGGAGGCCGACCGGCTCGCCGACCGCATCGCCGTCATGGACTCCGGCCGCGTCGTCGCCGAGGGCACCGCGCAGGCGCTCAAGGCCCGCTTCGCCGACCACCGCCTCGACCTCGTCCTACGCAGCCAGGACGCCTACCTCCGGCTCGCGGACCGGGCCGTCCACCACGAGCCCGAGACCCTCACCCTCGGCGTCGCCACCGACGGCAGCGCCGCCCAGGTCCGGGCCCTCCTCGACGAACTCGACCCGGACCGCGCCGACATCGTCCGCTTCGACCTGCGCACCGCGACGCTCGACGACGTCTTCCTCACGCTCACCGACAAGCACGCCGAGAAGCTCGCCGACAAGGAGTCCGTCCGTGTCTGACGCCCTCACCATGACCGGCCGCGGGCTCCGCCTCGGCCGCCGCAACATCGACGCCGTCATCACGTCGATGATGCTGCCGATCATCCTGATGCTCGTCTTCGTCTACTTCTTCGGCGGAGCCATCGACACCGGCACCCGCTACGTGACGTACGTCGTCCCCGGCGTCCTCATCCTCTGCTCCGGCTTCGGCTCCGCCGGTACGGCCGTCGGCGTCAGCGAGGACATGAAGGGCGGGATCATCGACCGGTTCCGCTCGCTCGACATCGGCGGTACGCCGATCCTCGCCGGCCATGTCGGCGCCAGCGTCGCCCGCAACCTGGTCGCCACCGTGCTCGTCTTCGGCGTGGCCTTCGTCATCGGCTTCCGGCCCACCGCGACCCCGCTCGGCTGGCTCGCCGCGCTCGGGCTGCTCGTCGCGTTCATCACCGCGATCTCCTGGTTCGCGGCGGCGCTCGGACTGCTCACCCGCACCCCCGAAGCGGCGGGCGGGGTCACCTTCTTCATGATGTTCCTGCCCTACCCGAGCAGCGCGTTCGTCCCCATCGAGACCATGCCGAGCTGGCTCCACGGCTTCGCCGAGCACCAGCCCGTCACCCCGCTCATCGAGTCGATGCGCGGGCTGCTGCTCGACCAGCCGGTAGGCAACACGCCCTGGATCGCGCTCGCATGGTGCGCCGGGATCCTCGCGGTCGCGGTCACCGCGTCCGGAGCCCTGTTCCGGCTCCGGACGAAGTGACCCGCGACGGCGCGGCTCAGAATATGTCCGGGCACCACGGCCGGCGCGAGGCCCGCAGCAGCACGTCCGCGCGGACGGCCGCACCCGCCCTCAGCTCCTCGACCCGACCCAGCTCCGCGAGCCGTACGACCGACTCGTCACCGAGCGAGAGCGTGCCCAACTCGGCGATGTCCAGGGCGAGATCGGCGGACTCGGTGGTACGGGTGCACTCGGCGCCCTCCGGAGAGGCGTCGAGCCGGTAGCGCCCGCCGGCCAGTCCGGCGGCGTCCCGCAGCTCCAGGACGAGGCTGCCGGAACTCGCGTACGTACGCCCCTGAAGGACCTTGGCGACGTCCAGGACCCTGATCCACAGCATGTCGGCGTGGCTGACCACCCTGGCGGCGCGCGGGTCGGGCAGGAGCAGCGGGAGGACGTCGTCCGGTGCGCGATAGCCGGAGCGGACCGTGGTCACCCAGTCCAGGGAGCACATGTACCGCCACAGAGCCCGCTCGGCGGCCGGGGTGCAGGCGATCAGGTCGTGGACGGAGGCGGTGTTGATCGGCTGCTTGCCGTCGCCCCACTTGTCGTCCGAGCGGTACGCGACGTACCCCTGGACGTCGCCGGACGCGGAGCGGTACACCGCGTAGAAGGGCTCGGTCCAGGGCTCGGTCTGGTAGCCGACGCCGGTGCCGCGCTCCCAGCCCTGGGTGTCGCGGTTCGGGACACCGGCCCGCACGCGGGCCATGCGGCGGTGCACCTCGGGGCCGACCTTGCGGATCTCGGCGCCGTCGGAGAGCTCGATCGAGCCGCCGTCCTCGGGCTGCCCGGTGCGGCGCGGGTCGAGCCCGGCGCGGGTGACGTCGACGGACCACTCGGTGGTCCAGGCGGCGGGGCCGAAGCCGTACCGCCCGTAGATCGGGTACTCGGCGGCGATGAGCGAGGCCACGGCGTCGCCCCGCTCCTTCGCGGCGGCGAGGTCCTCCGCCATCACCCGGCTGAGCACACCGCGCCTGCGGTGGGAGGGCGAGACGGTCACCTGGCTGACGGCGTCGGCGACGAGCGAGCCGCCGCCGACGGTCGACAGCTCCTGCGTGAAGGTACGGAAGGTGGCGACGACCCGGCCCCGGTCGAAGACCCCGAGCGTCCGGGACAGGTCGAAGTACGGTCGCCGCTGCGCGACCTCGTCGTCGGTGAGGACGGGGGGCCGGAGGAACCCGGTCCTGACCGCGCGCAGCCAGTCACCCAACTCGGACTCGCCCACGGGGCGCACCTCAAGAGTCATACGAACGAGGCTATGGCGCCCACCCGGCCGCCCGCACCCCGGTTTTCCGTGGGCCGGCCGGGACTTGGGCCGGGGCTCGGACCCCTGCGGCCGCAAAGGCGCCGGTCACGCCGGCGGCGGCCGCAGGCGCGCCGTCGACCCGGGCGGCCGCAGGCGCGGGCGCGCCGCTCAAACCGGTCGCGGATGCGGGCGCCGACGCGTTCACGCCAGCAGGTCGTCGACCTGGGCCTCGCCCTCGCGGTAGCGGCGGGTGATCTCCGCGCTGCAGTCGTCGGCCGTCCGCTGGAGCTCCTGCCGGCGGCGCGAGACCTGCTGCTCGTACCCCGCCAGGCGGCCCATCGCCGCGTGCAACTCGTCGTCCGTGCGCGCCCCGAGGTCGGACAGCTCGACCTCCGAGAGCATCTCCGCCGCGAGCCGCCGGTACTCCTCGCTCCGGGGCGTCGACAGCGTCACGTGCCGCGCCGACGAACCCCGCCGCGACGGCACGTCGGCGAGGATCTCCGACAGCCGGTCCAGGACCGGCGACTCCGGATCCGTCCGCCGGGCCAGCTCCGCCCGCAGGATGTCGATGCGGCCCTGCAGCATCCGCCGTACGTAGCTGAGGTCCGCCTCGTCGCCCTGCGCGTCACGCCGCAGCGCGCGCAGCTCCGGCAGCCGCAGCGCGGCCATGTCCGGCCGCGGCCGCGCCGGCAGCGCGGGCTCGACCGTCCGCTGCACGGGCGGACGTACGCCCACTCCGGAACCGAATCGGGCCGGCGTCTGCCCGGCGCCAGGTGCACTCATGTGAATCGTCCCCTCGACCGGCGCGGAGCCGCACCGCCTGACACGCATGGTGCCACTCCTGCCTGTGCGCGTGCAGGCGCTCTGCACCCGTTCAGCCCCTATGCGTCGTTCTGTAGGTTGGTCTGTATGCGTGCAGTGGTGCAGAGGGTGGACGGCGCGAGCGTCGTCGTCGCAGGCGAGACGGTCGGCGAGATCGTGGGCGAAGGACTGTGTGTGCTGGTGGGAGTGACCCACGACGACACGCCGGAGAAGGCGGCGCAGCTTGCCCGAAAGCTCTGGTCCGTCCGGATTCTGGAGGGCGAGAAATCCTGTTCGGACATCAATGCGCCCTTGCTGGTGATTTCGCAGTTCACCCTCTACGGGGACGCCCGTAAGGGCCGCAGGCCCACGTGGAACGCCGCCGCGCCCGGACCGGTCGCCGAGCCCCTCGTCGACGAGGTCGTCGCGCGGCTGCGGGAGCTGGGGGCACACGTGGAGACGGGCCGGTTCGGAGCGAGCATGCGCGTCTCGCTCACGAACAACGGCCCGTTCACGGTACTCGTCGAGGTGTAGGGCACACCGAGGGCCCGCAGGGGCCTACGGCTCGACGACCGTCTCCTGCGCGGCGGCGGTCTCCCCGGCCATCAGCTCCGCGTCCACCGGCACGTTCCGCTTCACCATCGCCAGGGCGATCGGCCCCAGCTCGTGGTGGCGCCCGGAGGTGGTGATGAAGCCGAGCTGGCGCCCCTCGGCGCCGTCGGCCGCGAGCCGGAGCGGAGTGCCGTGGCCCGGCAGGTGCACCTCGCTGCCGTCCAGGTGCAGGAAGACCAGGCGGCGCGGCGGCTTCCCCAGGTTGTGGACGCGCGCGACGGTCTCCTGGCCGCGGTAGCAGCCCTTCTGCAGGTGCACCGCGCTGCCGATCCAGCCCAGCTCGTGCGGGATGGTCCGGTGGTCGGTCTCGAAGCCGAGCCGCGGCCGGTGCGCCTCGATCCGCAGCGCCTCGTACGCGAGGATCCCGGCGGCCGGCCCGTGCGTGGCCGCGAAGGACTCCAGGTCCCCACGCGGCAGGAACAGGTCACGGCCGTGCGGGGTCTCACGTACGACCACGCCCTGCGGCACCTCGGCGATGGAGCCGGCCGGCAGATGGACGACGGCGACGTCCTCCGTACGGTCGGCGACCTCGACCCGGTAGAAGAACTTCATCGACTCCAGATAGGCGATCAGCTCCTCCCGCGTGCCGGGCTCCACATGCGCCCAGACCGTCTCGCCGTCGTCGACGAGGTACAGCGCGTGCTCGATGTGACCGTTCGCGGAGAGGATCAGCGCCTCGGTGGCCTGGCCCACCGGCAGATCGCTGACGTGCTGGGTGAGCAGCAGATGCAGCCAGCTCAGCCGGTCGTCGCCGGAGACGGCGACGACACCGCGGTGCGAGAGGTCGACGAAACCGTCACCGGCCGCGAGGGCGCGCTGCTCGCGGAACAGATCGCCGTAGTGCGCGGCGACGCCTTCGTCACGGCCTTCGGCGGGGACGGCGCCGGGCAGGGACAGCAGAGGGCTCTTCATGCCGTAAAGCCTACGACTGCGTACCGGCGTCCTTGTTCGAACAGTCCCGGCAACGGCCGAAGATCGCGAAATGCTTCATGTCCGTGTCGAAGCCGAACGTCTCCCGGAGCTTCCCCGTGAACTCGGCGGCGATCTCGACGTCCGCCTCGATCACCTCCGTACAGTCCCGGCACACCAGGTGCAGATGGTGGTGCCGGTCGGCGAGGTGGTACGTCGGAGCGCCGTGCCCGAGGTGGGCGTGGGAGACGAGCCCGAGCTCCTCCAGGAGCTCCAGGGTCCGGTAGACGGTGGAGATGTTCACGCCGGAGGCCGTCTTGCGGACCTCGCCCAGGATGTCGTCGGGCGTCGCGTGCTCCAGGGTGTCCACGGCCTCCAGGACAAGCTGACGCTGGGGCGTCAGCCGGTAGCCGCGCTGCCGCAGGTCGCTCTTCCAGTCGGTGCTCACCACGCCCCCCAGTGTAGGAGGGCGTGGCGGAATACCGAGGGTCTACTTGAAGAAGGCGATGCCGTCGTCCGGCAGGTCACCGAGGTTGCGCGCCATCTCGGCGACCTCCTCGGGCGTGACGACCTTCTTCAGGTGCGCCGACA
This sequence comes from Streptomyces sp. NPDC054975, assembly GCF_053609105.1. Lineage (NCBI taxonomy): Bacteria > Bacillati > Actinomycetota > Actinomycetes > Kitasatosporales > Streptomycetaceae > Streptomyces > Streptomyces sp. NPDC054975. Next base: position 57,761 of record NZ_JBSGWV010000002.1, on the reverse strand, counting down.
TGTACGGGCGCAGCGGGACCTCGGGGGTCGACTTCTCGCCCACCCACATCAGGTCGCCCTTGACGTAGCCGTAGAGCCGCTTGCCACCGCTGTAGGCGCCGGAGGCGGCCGTACGGGCGACGGCGTCGGTCACCAGGTCGATCTGCGGCTTCTTGTCGGCGAGCTCGCCGTACCAGATCTCGACGATGCCCTGGTCGCGGACCATGACGGTCTCGACCTTGCGGTCCTTGTCGATCCGCCAGTAGCCGCTCTCGCTCTCCAGCGGACGGACCTGGTTGCCGTCGTTGTCGAGGACCCAGGAGTGCGAGTGGTACTCGATGAAGTCGCGACCGTCGTGGCTGAAGGTCACGGACTGACCGAAGTTGCACTTCTCCGCACCGGGGAAGTCGGCCACGCCCGCGCCTTCCCACGTTCCGAGGAGGAACGCGAGGGGGACGAGCTCCGGGTTGAGGTCGGACGGGATCTCGATCATGAGCAGCTCTGTCGTTCCGTAGACGTCGAGGTGATTAGCGCTGGCCCTGGTACAGCTTCTTCACGGCCAGACCGGTGAACGCGAGCACGGCGACACAGACCAGGGCCAGGAGGACTTCGAAGAAGATGATCACGGGTGCTCCTCGGATGAGCGTGAAGGCAGAACGGGCCGGACCCCAGCTTAGTCTGCGGGGGCACAGCCCGTTCTGTGAGGTTCTCCTCCCGCCGCGGACGGCGGCGCCGGTCAGCCCAGGAGCTGGTTCTGCAGGGCGACGGTCTGCTGGAACGGCACGGCGAGGGCCTCGCCCTTACGGGTCTGGGTGACCACGGCGACGGTGTCACCGGCCTGGATGTAGGCCCAGCGGGTCTGGTCGGCGTTCTGCGGCAGCTCGACGAAGACGTACGGGACGGTGTACGGCACCCGGATGTCGCTCGGGAACTCGCCGTCGATCTGGACCCCCTCGACCCCGTCGAGGAGCGGGCCGTCGACGGCGCCGGCCTTCAGGGCGTCGTCCTTGAAGGTCTCCGCGAAGGCCACCGAGTTGAACCGGAGCAGGTGGATCCGGGTCGTCGTGCCGTCCGGCATGGTCCAGCCCCGGGCCGCGACGTGCCGCAGCGCGGACTCGGCGAGCGGTTCGGACAGATCGCTCCGGTCGTCCTCCCGGTACTGCGACAGGAACTGGTCGACGCCGACCCAGCCGCCGTTCAGCTTCGGGTCGAGCGTGGCTCCGGCCGGGGCGGGCAGCAGCAGTTTGCGCAGGTCGGCGTGGTGGACCTCGCCGGTGTTGGCCTCGGTGAAGGGCCTCGGCACACCCTCGGGGAGGGCCGGGAGGCTGATCTTCGGGTACGCCCAGCGGCCGTCACTCTCGGTCGCGAGACCGGGCACGTCGGTGCGCTCCATGGCGGTGATCCCGAGCGCGGTCCCGGTCCCGATGCCGCCGAACACGAGCACGGCGGCGGTCCAGCGGGCGACGGCCCGGACGAGCGGCTTGCGGGAGGGCCTGGAGACGTCAGGCGACTGGGGCTGCTCGCCGGGGACCTCGACGGCAGGGGCGGGAGGGGTGCCGGGCTCGGTGCGGGTCTCGCTCTCGGCCGGCTCGGCGACGACGACGGGGGCGGCCTCTGGAACGGCCTCGGGAACGGCCTCGGGAACGGCCTCGGCTTCCGTCGGCTCAGGAACGGCCTCGGCCTCCGTCGGCTCGGGAACGGCCTCGGCCTCCGTCGGCTCGGGGGCGGCCGCGGCCGGAGCGGCCTCCGGCTCCGTCTGCTGCTCGGTCGTCATACGTACTCCCCCGGGGACTTGATGTGGTCCAGCTGCTTCTTGACCAGCTCGGCGACCTTCGCCTGGCTGAAGGGCTTGGCACCCGCGACGGCGACGGTGACGGAGACCTCGTCGTCGTACGCCGTGCAGGTCATCTCCTCCAGCTGCTTGGCCTTCTCGTCCTTCTTCAGGTCCTCGTCCTGCGGAAGCATGAAGCAGACGGCGTTCTTGTGGCCGGCGATCTTCGGCCCCTTGGGGAACTCGAGGAGCTCGAACAGCTTCTTGCTCAACTCGAAGGCGCTACGGATCTCCTTCTTGTCCTTCATCTGCGTGATGTTGATGTACACGACCGTGCTGCCGTTCTCCGCGGCGAAGGAGCGCACGGCGATGCCCTTGAGCCCGAGCTTGTCGACGTCCTTCTCGTACTCGCGGCGCTTCTTGCCGGAGAGCCCCTTGCCCTCCTGCTTCAGCAGCGCGCGGGCCTCCTGCTCGCCCAGCTCGTCGTCGTTGCCGTAGGACTCGACGTCGGGCCCGAGCACGTACCCCTCGGGCACCGGCAGCAGCAGCTTGCTGAGCGGCGTCGAGGCCTTGCCGCGGGTCACGCTCAGCTCGGCGGGGTCGTCCTGCTCCGCCGTCATGTCCGGCGCTTCCCAGGTGATCGTCTCCGCGCTGCGGTCGGCGGAGTCGACCGTGACGGCGGTGTACGTGACGCCGCCGCCGAGCGCCCCGAGGACGAGGACGGAGGGCAGGGCGACGGTCAGCAGCCTGCGCGCACGACGCGGCTTCGGCGGCTCGGCCGACGGCTCGGCGACGGGCTCGGTCACCGTGCCCTTTTCCTCGGTCACGGTGTCCATTTCCTCGCTCACAGGCGCCCCAGCTGCTTCTCGGCCAGGGAGCTGATGTCCTTGGCGGAGATCTTCCTGGTGTCGTTGATGAAGATCGCGACCATGATGTCGCCGCGGTGGAAGTACGCCCGGGCCTCGTACGAGTCCATGTACCCGGGCTCGCGGTCCACCGGGAAGACGTAGTAGTGGCCGTTGGCGGAGCCCTTGATCGGCTCGCCGTCGGAGCGCGCGAATTCCTTGTCGGGCATGTAGTCCATCTGCCCCTCGGCGTGGTCCTGCGCGCCGAGCTGATCACTGTCGCGGTACTGGACGAGAACGATCGAGGTCGTGCGGTACTTGCCGGTCTGCCAGGACGTGGCGGCGATGCGGCGGACGCCCATGCCCAGCTGGTTGCTCAGCGCGCCGCCGGGGTTCTTGAAGTCCCTGGCGTACTCGGGCACGGTCAACCAGCCGTCGCCGAAACCGAACTCCTTCGAGCCGGCCGGCTTCGGCACCAGCAGCTTGCGGAGGTCGCCGTCCGTCTTGACCCTGCGGTCCTCGGAGGCGGGCAGCGCCACGGGCTTCTGCCCCTTGGGCAGGGGCTTGGGGTAGGCGAGACCCGGCTGGTTCAGGGCGGGCAGCGGAGTCGGCTCACGCTCGGCCTGCACGCCGTAGCCCACGGCGGTGCCGCCGACGAGGCCGAGTACGGCGGCGACGGCGATCAGGCCGACGGTCCGCATGGTGCGACGCCGACGCGGCGCGTCGACGCTTCCTTCTATGGCTTCCAAAGGGTCCCCCCACGAGACCTGAAGCACGGATTCCGTAACCCGCGCACATCGCTGACACGTGAGGGGTGCATGAGGTTGCAGTGGTCCGCATTACAGTTCGGTATATGGCGAAGAAGCTCGTGATCAAGGTGACCGCCGGGGCCGACGCCCCCGAACGCTGCTCCCAGGCCTTCACCGTGGCGGCGGTCGCCGTCGCCAGCGGGGTCGAGGTCTCGCTCTGGCTGACCGGCGAGTCCTCGTGGTTCGCGCTCCCGGGCCGCGCGGCCGAGTTCGAACTCCCGCACGCGGCCCCGCTCCCGGACCTCATCGACTCGATCCTGGCGGCCGGCCGCATCACCCTCTGCACCCAGTGCGCGGCCCGGCGCGAGATCACGGAGAAGGACGTCCTGAACGGCGTACGCATCGCGGGCGCCCAGGTCTTCGTCCAAGAGGCCATGACGCCCGACACCCAGGCCCTCGTCTACTGACCCCTACTGCTCCTCGCGCCGCTTCTTCCCGTCGAGCTCGTCCCACCACTGGTCGGACTCCGGATCCCCGGACGGATCGTCCCACCAGCGATCCTCCGGGCCCCGCCGGTTGGCGATCATCGCGGCGATCGGCGGGATGACCATGGCGACGACGCACATGCCGATGGCCACGGGCATCGAGAAGAGCCGCACGACGCCCCAGGCACCGACGAAGAGCACGATGCAGGCGCCCATCATCCAGAAGTAGGCGTGCCGCCGACGCGCGTACATACGTCCAGGTTATGCCCGGACAGACCGAAGGGCCGTGCCTCAAGTCCCGGATGGCGTCCAACCGCTCCTCACACGCCGAACGCGAGAGGATCCTGCACCAAGGCCCCCACGCCGACGGGCCGCTCCGAACGGTCCTGAGAAGCCTGGCCCGCAGACGCAGTCCGTTGGCGGAGCGCATCATGTACGCCGTCCTCCGGACGATCAACGAGCCTCAATGCGGGGACAGAATCTGGATTCCTGCACTGCACGGGCGGGCGATGGGTCTCCGTATCAGCCCGGCCGCGCGCAACCCGCGCACACCCAGCCGCTTCCGTCTTCTCGCGGGATACGGACTTCTCTGCCCTGCGCCGCGCGCCCAGCCCCTGGCCGCGCCTCCCGATCACGACGGCCGAAGCCTCATGCCGGGACGTCTTCACACGCGTCGTACTCGTACTCCGCAACCAATGCTGCGCGCCCCAACGGCTCGAATACGCCGGATCCACCACGATCACAGCCAGCCCCGCGCGGTGCGCCATCACCACAAGACGGGACATGAACCGAGCGACCGGCATCCCCGCGATCAGCGCACGCACACGCCGTCCCGAGCGCCCCGTCCAGCCGCACTGCTCCCGCCCCGTCTCGAAGCCGAGATCCTCGATCACGAGAGCTGTCGCCCCACACGACCGGGCCGCCCGAATCAGAGCGCTGCACGCGTGCCGCACCTGCGCGTCGCGCCGCGAAGTCGAACCTCTGAAGTCGACATCGACCCGACCAGGACGACCCACCGGATTCCCATGGACATCCAGACGCCACACAGCCAAATGGTCGGCGTTCTGGTCCACCCCCAGCACTCCACCGGCCAGAGCCGCGCGCATCAACGCCGATTCGTCCCCACCCTCCGGCAGCACCCCCCGCGCCGCGGTGAACGACGCCGTCAGGTAGCACCGGCCCCGCTCGAACCGGATCACGTACCCCACGGCACGGTCGGCCGCCACATGCGAACGCCACTCGGCATCCCGATATGCGAAGACGCACCGAGCATCCAGCCGGTACCGGCCGAAGCGGTCGCAGTGCCCCCGATGACGCTCGGCCAGCGCCACCGGCAGCTTCACAAGGACGCCCCCATCGGGCCCGACGCACAGCGACTGGTTCCCGTACGTCTTACCGGCCTCGCCGTCGGCCTCAATGCGCGTCCGCGCCTCCCACCAGCGCTCCCGCCAGTCATCGACGGACCATCTCGACAGGTCGAGATGGAGACGACTGCGCAGAAGATCCTTGCCGCCACGCACGACGTGCACCCGCCCGGCGGCAGCGTTCCGGGAAACCTGGGCAGCACGCGCCCGCAACGCCTGCAGGCGCCGCTGCTTGGCCGCCCGGACCGCCTGCGTGGCATAGCCCTTGACGCGAGATCCCGGATCCCGCGTACCGACCGGCACGGCCAGTCGAGCCTCGATCACCGCGATCTCCGCACGAAGGCCTTTGAGATGGTCCGCCTGCGCCCGCCGGGCCAACTGCCACTGCTCGTTCGACCTGCGGGTGATCGTCCCGGCCCAGCGCGACGAGGTGAGCGCCGTCAACTCGCGCTTGCGCCGAGCGAAGTCGGCATTCGAATGCCGACTTCCCAGAGCCACACGCTCGGCCAGATCACGGGCCGCGAGCCGGGACAGGTACTCCGCCAGCTCACGGAGAATCAGCGCGTCGCGTGCCGAGAGTCGCAGGCGGGTCCGCACGGTGATCGCCCCCGTCGGGGAGGCCAACCGAGGCGGGGTCAGCACGCGCAACCCCGATGCCGAACGCCCGGCCATGCCCCACCCCCGCTCACCAGCCCGTCGAACATGTCAACGAGCCGCGCGGGCAAAGGCCACACGCCCGGCCGAATCCTCGTACGAAGGAGGACAGACCAAAGGGCCGCACCTCAGCTTCAGGAAGCGTCCAACCCCCAGAAAAGGTGCGGCCCTTCGGCCGGTAGGTGAGGCTTCATGCCGCGCCGAATCCGGCGGCCGGAGGCCGGCGCAGCGGCTCGAAGCCCGTGAGGCGCCCCCGGCGCCGAGTGGCGCGAGGGGCGCGTCAGGAGGTCAGACCGCGATGGCGACCTCGGCGAGGCCGCCCTGCTGGGCCACGACCTGGCGGTCGGCGGTGCCGCCGGGAACCAGGGCGCGGACGGTCCAGGTGCCTTCGGCCGCGTAGAAGCGGAACTGGCCGGTGGCGGAGGTTGGGACCTCGGCCGTGAACTCGCCGGTCGAGTCCAGAAGGCGGACGTAACCGGTGACGGGCTCGCCGTCCTTGGTCACGAAGCCCTGGATGGTGGTCTCACCGGGCTTGATCGTCGAGGCGTCGGGGCCGCCGGGCTGTGCTCCACACATGTCTGTCGTCCTGTCCTTGGGTCCGTGCGTCCGGGTGGTCTTACTTGTTGGCGCCGAGCTCGATCGGCACGCCCACGAGGGAGCCGTACTCGGTCCACGAGCCGTCGTAGTTCTTGACGTTCTCGACGCCGAGCAGCTCGTGCAGCACGAACCAGGTCAGCGCGGAGCGCTCACCGATGCGGCAGTAGGCGATGGTGTCCTTCGCCAGGTCGACCTGCTCGGCCTCGTAGAGGGCCTTGAGCTCGTCGTCCGACTTGAAGGTGCCGTCGTCGTTGGCGTTCTTCGACCACGGGATGTTGCGGGCGCTCGGCACGTGGCCGGGACGCTGCGACTGCTCCTGCGGGAGGTGGGCCGGGGCGAGCAGCTTGCCGCTGAACTCGTCGGGGGAGCGGACGTCGACCAGGTTCTGGGCGCCGATCGCGGCAACGACGTCGTCACGGAAGGCACGGATGGAGGTGTCCTGCGCCTTGGCCTTGTACTCGGTGGCCGGGCGGACCGGGACCTCGGCCACGAGGTCGCGGGAGTCGAGCTCCCACTTCTTGCGGCCGCCGTCGAGGAGCTTCACGTCCTGGTGGCCGTAGAGCTTGAAGTACCAGTAGGCGTAGGAGGCGAACCAGTTGTTGTTGCCGCCGTAGAGGACGACCGTGGTGTCGTTCGCGATGCCCTTCGCCGAGAGGAGCTTCTCGAAGCCCTCCTGGTCGATGAAGTCACGGCGGACCGGGTCCTGCAGGTCCTTGGTCCAGTCGATCCGGATCGCGTTGCGGATGTGGTTCTTCTCGTACGCCGAGGTGTCCTCGTCGACCTCGACGACGGCGACCTGCGGGTTGTCGAGGTTCGCCTCGACCCAGTCGGCGTCTACCAGGACGTCGCTGCGGCTCATGCTGTTTCTCCTCCGGGGCAGTGTTCGGCGGTGTGGTGCGGTTCTGCGGGTGTCACGCAGGGTGGTGCGGGTACGCGTCGTTGCTGCGTACGGTCTCCACGCGGGTGGCCCCGACCGGAGGTCGAAGGGCCTGAGGAATACGGGACTCGGTGGTCCCGCTCAGACAGAGCGACAGAGCATGGCGGCGATGCGGCACAGGTCTACTGCCCGCCGCTTCGTGAGATCCGCCTGTCGCTTCATGCCCACGATCGTAGGGACGGACAGGCGGCCGTGTCACCGGTGTGTCGTATTTTGAGACGCGATCGTCCGAGATGTGGGACGTGATCACGGGGAGAGGGTGTCCCGCCGGGGCGGGAGCACGGGCGATGGGGCGGTGTTTCTAAGGGGCGGACGGGGGTGTCTCAGCATGTGGCCGAGAGAGGGGGGCGAGCCCCATGTGACCCAGTCGGCCGTGCCCATGTGAACCAGTCGGCCGTGCCCATGTGACCCAGTTCGGCCAATGCCTGTGTGACCCAGTTCGGCCAATGCCTGTGTGACCGAGTTTGGCCGAGCCCATGTTGCCGAGGCCATGGGGTCCAGGCCCACGGGGTGCCCCCCGGGCGACTCCGTCCGCCGCGGGAGGGCCCTCTACGCGGCCTATCCCGCCAGCGCCACGTTCGAGCCCGTCACGCCGATCGCCACGCCGTCCTCGCGGGCCTCGATCTTGTCCAGTTTCATGCCTGCCGGGAGGCCGCCGATCTCGCGGTCGAAGTCGGTGCGCTTGCGGATCAGGGACTCCAGGCCGGGAATGCCCTCGCCCGGGACCTCGTCGGCGCGGACCCGGATCGTGTCCCCGCCGACCAGCGTCACCGAGGAGAGGACGCTGCGCGTGATCGTGCGGCCCAGGACCTTGACCCCGCCGGTGACCTTCACCTTGCCGTCGCCGCCGTAGGCGATCTTCACGTCGCGGTCGGCGGCGGCCGTCAGGTCCGCGTACGAGATCAGAGCCGTGCCGGTCACGGTGCCCGCGCGGGCGCTCGTGAAGGCGTCGTTCACCGTCACGTCCCGCAGCGCGGCGGTCATCTCGCTGATCCGGATCTTCCGGTCGCCGGCCGTCGCCTCGACGCCGGTCAGCACCACGTCGACCTCGTCGAGGCGCTTGTCCATGACCTGGGTCAGGAAGGGGAAGCCCTTGATGTCAACCTCCGTCGAGCCGGCCCGCGCGGGGCCCAGGCGCACCCGGTCGGCCGCCTCCGACTCGGCGTACGAGACCGCCAGACGGTCGGCGCCCACGAAGATCCCGCCGAGCACGACGGCCACGATCAGCAAGATGCGCAGTGCTCGCACGGTCTGTTCGCCCCCACCCATGAATTGACTCCGGCCCCCGACACGAAGATCGACGTGTCGTGGGGCCGGATGGTTCCCGAACAGATGCCCAAGCGGGTCAGCCGAGCGCACGCCCGAGGAGGTAGACGGCGGGGGCGGCCAAGGTCAGCGGCAGGGCGACACCCGCGGTCATGTGCACGAAGCGGGAGGGGTAGTCGTAGCTCGCGACCCGCAGGCCGACCAGCGCGCACACCCCGGCCCCGAGGCCGAGTACGGCACCGGAGGTGCCCAGGTCGGTGAGGGCGCCGGCCGCGATGCCGGCGCCCGCGGCGGCCAGGAGCGCCACGACGACCGAGGCCGCTCCGGGCAGCGGGAGGGCGCGGGCCACGACGGCCGCGGCGACCGCGAGGCCGCCGACGACGACGGCGTCGGGCGCGGCGCCGAGGTGGCCGGTCGCGACGATCGTCAGCGCGGCCGAGGCGACCGTCGCCATCAGCCCGTACATCCGCTCGTCGGGGTCGGCGTGGCTGCGCAGCTGGAGGACGAGGGTGAGCAGCACCCAGACGCCGAGGGTGCCCATGATCGCGGCGGGCGCGTTCTCCCGGCCCGCGGCGAGCAGCACGACGTCGGCGGTCAGGCCGCCGGCGAAGGCGAGCGCGATGCCCTGCCGGGCCGGCCACATGCCGTTGAGCCGGAACCAGCCCGCGGCCGTGACGGCCTGGAGCAGGACGAGCGGGACGAGCAGCCCGTAGGTGCCGAGGGCGGCGCCGCCGGCGAGCAGGATGCCGAGACCGGCGGTGAGCAGGGCCGGCTGGAGGCCGGGCGCGATGATCGGCGACCGGCCCTCCGCCCGGGCGCGCTGGGCGTCGGTGAGGCGGGTGTGGCCGGAGGTGGTGGGCGAGGACCATGGGGGTGCGGAATCCGGCGTGGACTCGGCCATGGCAGCGGCGGGCGTCACCGGGGCGGCCGCGGGCGTCTCGTCCGGCAGCGGGTACGCCGCCTCGGCGGCCGGCTGCGGCGGCAGGTACGCCGTGTCGGCCGCGAGCGGCTGGAGCACCGGCTGGTACTGCGTGTCCCAGGTCTGGCCCTCCCACGTCTGTGTGACGTGCGGGTCCTCGTACCCGGGCGACTGCTGCCCGTACTGCTGCTGGTGCTGGTACTGCCCGGCGTACGGGTCGTACGGGCCTTGCGGCTCGTACGGCTGCTGCTGATCGCTGCTCATGCTGTGCGGTTCACCCTCCTGCGAACGGCGGGAGCACCTCGACCGTGCCGCCCTCGGCAAGGCGTACGGTCTCATGTGCGCGGGTTCCGACGGGGTCTCCGTCGACGAGGAACGAACACCGCTGGAGTACGCGGACCAGTTCGCCCGGGTGCTTCGCGCGGGCGGCGTCGAGCGCCTCGGCCAGCGTCTCGGCGGTGTACGGCTCCTCGGCGACACCGGCGGCGGCCTTGGCCGCGGCCCAGTAGCGGATGGTTCCCGCTGTCATGGCGGCGCTCCCTTCGTTCGTGTGCGCGCCGCTGTCCATGATGGGCTATCGGCGCGTGAGCCAGTCCCCAAGGCGGCGCAGCAGCTCCTCGCCCGCCGCGTTCTCCGCGTGCCCCATGCCGCGCTCCAGCCACAGCTCGCACCCGGCCGCCTCCGCCAGCGCCCGGGGGTGGTCGAGGGGGAAGTACGGGTCACGGTCGCCGTGCACGATCAGCAGCGGGGTCGGGGCGATCAGCGGGGCCGCCTCGACGGGCGAGAGCGGTACGGGGTCCCAGTCCTGGTGGTGGATGCGTGTCCGCAGGCCGTAGCGGCCGACCAGGCGGCCCAGGGGGCGGGTGATCACCCAGTGGACGCGGCGCATCGGCGGCGTACCCCGGTAGTACCAGCGCGCGGGCGCGCTGACGGCCGCGACGGCGTCCGTGCGGGCGTCGGTGTCCCTGGCCAGGGCGGCGTGGCGCAGGACGATCGAGCCGCCCATGGAGAAGCCGAGGGTCGCCACGCGCGCGTGGCCGAGTGCACGGGCCCAGCGGACCGCCGCGGAGAGGTCGAGGACCTCCCGGTCGCCGACGGTGGAGCGGCCACCCGATCGGCCGTGTCCCCGGAAGGAGAAGGTAATGACGGCGGCGTACGCGGAGAGTGTGCGGGCGGCGCGGCGGACGGCGGGCCGGTCGGCCGAGCCCGTGAACCCGTGGGCCAGGACGACGGCGGTGTCGGTGACGCCCTGTGTACAGGGTTCGTAAACAGCTTCGATGCGGACACCGTCTTCGGTGAGCAAAGTGGCACGCTGGAAGCCGGATGTGGTCGAGGAGACATCCACGATGTGAAATCGGCCCTCTGCCTCGGAACTCATGTGGGCTATTGTGCTTGGCAGAGGATCCGGGCGACGCAGCCCCCGGGTCCTTTTGCGTTTTCCGACCGTTGTTACGGACGGATGAACAAAAGCTCTCAGGGCGCGAGGGCGATCAGTGAGACCGCAGTGAGCAAGTGCCGCAGTAGTCCTCGCAGGGACCGAGGAGGAACCGACGTCATGGACGAGCGAACCGAGCACGACCGACCGACGACCCAGGCGACCCAGCCGACCCCGTGGGCCATCCGGGCAGGTGGGGTGCGATGAGTTCACTGCTGCTCCTCACCAACGCCCTCCAGCCGTCGACCGAGGTGCTTCCCGCGCTCGGCCTGCTGCTGCACAACGTGCGGGTCGCCCCCGCCGAGGGCCCCGCCCTGGTGGACACCCCCGGCGCGGACGTGATCCTGGTCGACGGCCGGCGCGACCTGCCGCAGGTCCGCAGCCTCTGTCAGCTGCTGCGCTCCACCGGGCCCGGGTGCCCGCTGATCCTCGTCGTCACGGAGGGCGGCCTCGCGGCCGTCACGGCCGACTGGGGCATCGACGACGTGCTGCTCGACACCGCCGGACCGGCCGAGGTCGAGGCGCGGCTGCGGCTCGCGATGGGCCGGCAGCAGATCGTGTCCGACGACTCCCCGATGGAGATCCGCAACGGCGATCTCTCGGTGGACGAGGCGACGTACAGCGCCAAGCTCAAGGGCCGGGTCCTGGACCTGACCTTCAAGGAGTTCGAGCTCCTGAAGTACCTCGCCCAGCACCCGGGCCGGGTCTTCACCCGCGCCCAGCTCCTCCAGGAGGTCTGGGGGTACGACTACTTCGGTGGCACCCGTACGGTCGACGTCCACGTACGGCGACTTCGCGCCAAGCTCGGACCCGAGCACGAGTCGCTGATCGGCACCGTCCGTAACGTCGGCTACCGCTTCGTCACGCCGGAGAAGGTGGAGCGGGCGGCCGAGGAGGCGCGGGCGAAGGAAGAGGCCCGGGTCAAGGCCACCGCGCGCGATGTCACCCCCTCGGAGGACAGGAACGTGTCGCAGGCCACAGTGCGACCTGCCGGTAGGTAGGTCACCCCGCGTAGACTGCCGCGCGTGGCCAAGGTGACGCGGGATGACGTAGCGCGACTGGCGGGGACTTCGACCGCGGTCGTGAGTTACGTCATCAACAACGGACCCCGGCCGGTCGCCCCGGCCACGCGCGAGCGTGTCCTCGCAGCCATCAAGGAGCTGGGCTACCGCCCCGACCGGGTGGCCCAGGCGATGGCCTCCCGCCGTACGGACCTCATAGGCATGATCGTCCCCGACGCGCGCCAGCCGTTCTTCGGGGAGATGGCCCACGCGGTCGAACAGGCCGCCGCCGAGCGCGGCAAGATGGTCCTCGTCGGCAATTCGGACTACCGCGACGAGCGCGAGGTCCACTACCTCCGCGCCTTCCTCGGGATGCGGGTCTCCGGGCTGATCCTGGTCAGCCAGGGCATGAGCGAGCGGGCCGCGAGCGAGATCGAGGCCTGGGACGCGCGCGTGGTGCTGCTGCACGAGCGGCCCGAGGCGCTGGACGACGTGGCCGTCGTCACGGACGACATCGGCGGCGCGCAGCTCGCCACCCGGCACCTCCTGGAGCACGGGCACCCGTATGTGGCGTGTCTGGGCGGTGTCCCGAACACCCCGGCGGTCGGCGACCCGGTCGCGGACCACGAGGAGGGCTGGCGGCGGGCCATGCTGGAGGCCGGCCACTCGATCGAGGGACGGCTCTTCCAGGCTCCGTACAACCGCTACGACGCGTACCAGGTCGCGCTGAAGCTGCTCTCGGGCCCGGACCGGCCGCCGGCGATCTTCTGCTCGACCGACGACCAGGCCTTCGGTGTGCTGCGGGCGGCGCGTGAGCTGCGGATCGACGTGCCGACGGAGCTGGCGGTCGCGGGCTTCGACGACGTGAAGGAGGCGGCACTCACGGACCCGCCGCTGACGACGGTCTCCTCGGACCGCCCGGCGATGGCCCGGGCGGCGGTGGATCTCGTCCTCGACGACTCGCTGCGGGTGGCGGGCTCCAAGCGCGAGCGGGTGAAGCAGTTCCCCTCCGCCCTGGTGGTCCGCCGCTCCTGCGGCTGCGACGGCGGCTGACCCCACCCCCACCCGACAAGGCCCCTCGGGGCCTTTATTTCGGGCATACAGGGTTCTGTCGGGCTTCTCAGGTCGTCCTCAGCGTGTTCTCATCTACGGCTCCGAGAGTCGTAGCCATGACGGACTTCCAGCAGCAGCCGCAGCCGTACTACCCGCCGCGTCCCCCGTACGACCCCACGCAGCCGGTCACGACCGACCCGGGTACGACGATCTGGCCGTCCGGCGCCCACGTGCCTCCCACCCCCGTCACTCCCCCGCCCGCGGCCGCCCCCCTGCCGCGCCGCAGGGCCAAGCGGGGCGTCGGGCTCCTCGCGGCGGTGGCGATCGCCGCGGCGGCCGTGGGCGGCGGCACCGCGACGCTGGTCCAGCAGCTGACCGCGGACGCCACGCCCACCGCGACCGGCGTCAGCGGCACGAACGTCTCCGCGAGCAGCAAGGGCACGGTCGCCGGGGTGGCCGAGGCCGTCTCGCCGTCGATCGTGGAGATCTCCGCGACCTCGGCCTCCGGCAAGTCCACCGGCTCCGGCGTGATCATCACGGGCGACGGCGAGATCGTCACCAACAACCACGTGATCTCCGGCGCCTCCTCGATCGGCGTGCAGCTGTCGAACGGCAGGACCTACCAGGCGAAGGTCGTCGGCACGGACCCCGACAAGGACCTCGCGCTGATCAAGCTGGAGGGCGCGTCGGGGCTGAAGGCGGCCACCCTCGGCAACTCCGACAACGTGAAGGTCGGCGACGAGGTCGTCGCGATCGGCTCGCCCGAGGGCCTGACCGGCACGGTCACCAGCGGCATCGTCTCCGCCCTCGACCGCGACGTCACGGTCGCCAAGGACGACGGCCAGGACCAGCAGCCGCGGTACGACCCGCGCCAGGGCTGGCCCTTCGAGTTCGGCGGGCAGGAGTTCAACGGGGACACGGGCTCGTCGAAGACGACGTACAAGGCGCTCCAGACGGACGCCTCGCTCAACCCGGGGAATTCCGGCGGCGCGCTGATCAATATGAACGGCGAGATCATCGGGATCAATTCCGCCATGTACGCACCGAGTTCTTCGAACGGTTCTTCGGCCGGCAGCGTCGGCCTCGGATTCGCGATTCCGGTGAACACCCTCAAGGCCGACCTGGACTCCCTCCGCGACGGCGGTTCGAACTGAACGCGTGCGAGGCTGGCCCCATGACTGGCCCGGAGAACGCAGGCGACCGCATCCTCATCGTCGACGACGAGCCCGCCGTGCGCGAGGCGCTGCGCCGCAGCCTCGCGTTCGAGGGGTACGGGACGGAGGAGGCCGTCGACGGTGTCGACGCGCTCGCCCGCATGGAGTCGTACGCCCCCGATCTCGTCGTGCTCGACGTGCAGATGCCCCGGATGGACGGGCTGACGGCGGCGCGCCGGATCCGGGCGTCCGGCTCGACCGTGCCGATCCTGATGCTGACGGCGCGGGACACGGTCGGCGACCGGGTGACGGGGCTCGACGCGGGCGCCGACGACTATCTGGTGAAGCCCTTCGAACTGGACGAGCTGTTCGCCCGCATCCGGGCGCTGCTGCGCCGCAGCTCGTACGCGAGCGCCGCCGAGGCCCCGGCCGACGGCGGCGACGGCTTGCGCTTCGGCGATCTTCGGATGGACCTGGTGACCCGCGAGGTGACACGGGCGGGCCGGGCGGTGGAGCTGACGCGGACGGAGTTCACGCTCCTGGAGATGTTCCTGGCGCACCCGCGCCAGGTGCTGACCCGCGAGCAGATCCTGAAGGCGGTCTGGGGCTTCGACTTCGAACCGAGCTCGAACTCGCTCGACGTGTACGTGATGTATCTGCGGCGCAAGACGGAGGCGGGCGGCGAGCCGCGCCTGGTGCACACGGTGCGGGGCGTGGGGTACGTCCTGCGCGGCGGAGGTCCGGAGTGAGAGGTCCCCTGACGTGGTTCCGCTCACGGCCGCTGCGGTCGCGCCTGGCGCTGCTGACGGCGACGGCGGTCGCCGTGGCGGTGGCAGCGGTCTCGCTGGCCTGCTGGTTCGTGACGCGGGCGCAGCTGGAGGCGGAGCTGGACTCGTCGCTGCGCAGCAGCCGGCTCGACGCGGGCTCGGTGCAGACGCTGCTCGCGACCTGCCGGGAGCGGAGCGAGGCGCCGGTGCCGACGGCCGGCTCGTACACGGTGCAGATCATCCTGACGAACGGGACGGTCTGCTCGTCCGGGGCGTCCCCGGTGCCGGCGCAGGCGAGCGACCTGGCGGTGGCGCGCGGGGAGCTGTCGTACGTGCTGCACACGACGAAGGCCGACGACGGCACCGAGATGCGGGTGTACACCTACTCCGCGCAGCAGGGTCCGATCGGGCTCGGGGTGTCGGTGGCCCGGCCGCTGTCCGAGATCGACAACTCGATGGCCACGCTCGGCTGGGTCCTGCTCCTGGTCTCCGGGATCGGGGTCGTCGGCGCAGGGGCGGCCGGCCTGTGGGTGGCGCGGACCGGGCTCGAACCGGTGAACCGGCTGACGGGCGCGGTCGAGCACGTGGCCGCGACGGAGGACCTGACCGTCCGCATCCCGGCCGAGGGCGAGGACGAGATCGCCCGGCTCTCGCGCTCCTTCAACGCGATGACGGCCGCGCTCGCGGTCTCGCGGGACCGGCAGGCGCAGCTGATCGCGGACGCGGGCCATGAGCTGCGGACGCCGCTGACCTCGCTCCGTACCAACATCGAACTCCTCGCCCGCAGCGAGGAGACGGGACGCGCTCTGCCGCCCGAGGACCGGCGGGCGCTGATGGCGTCGGTGAAGGCGCAGATGACGGAGTTGGGGGCGCTCATCGGCGACCTCCAGGAGCTGGCGCGCCCGGACGCGGCGCAGCCGGGGCCGCTGGAGGTCGTACCGCTGCACACGATCCTGCGTTCCGCCCTGGACCGGGCGCGGCTGCGCGGTCCTGAGCTGACCTTCGTCACGGACCTGGCGCCCTGGTACGTCCGGGCGGAGCCGGCGGGGCTCGAGCGCGCGCTGGTGAACGTCCTGGACAACGCGGTGAAGTTCTCGCCGCGCGGGGGCACCGTCGAGGTGACCCTGATGCGCGGGGAGCTGACGGTCCGCGACCACGGCCCGGGCATCGCGCCGGAGGAACTCCCCCACGTCTTCGACCGCTTCTGGCGCTCCCCCTCGGCCCGCAGCCTGCCGGGCTCGGGCCTGGGTCTGTCGATCGTGGCCCGTACGGTCCAGCAGGCGGGCGGGACGGTGACGCTGGCGGCGGCGGAGGGCGGCGGCACGGCGGCGGTCCTGCGACTTCCGGGCGCGCCGACGCCCCCGCCGTCAGTTGTGGCGGATGAGGGACTCGACCAGGCCTGAGCGGGTGTTGGGGTAGTCCATCGGGACGATGCCGAGGCCCTTCCAGCTGTTCGCCGTACCGTCGAGGAAGCTGTGGACGCGCGGGTTGAGGTTGTCGGAGTTCCAGCGCGGCGGCAGTGAGGCGGACGTGCTGACGAAGTTGATGTACAGCTTGCCGGGCTGCTCGACGGCCTTGCGGAAGTGCGCCTCGATCTTGGGGTACTTGGCGTTCGGGAGGGCGTTCCAGTCGTCCTGCATGGCGATGGCACCGCCGTCCCACCACTTCAGGCCGGGCAGGCCGCCGTTGTCCGCGATGAGGACGACCTTGCCGCGGGCCTCGCCGAGGGTGGGGACCGTGGCGCCGATGCGGATGAGGGAGCGCCAGCCGCGGTTGTCGAGGTAGTCGGTGAAGATCGCGCCGAAGGTGGCGTCGGAGTCCGACGAGTACTCCTGCTTGACCCGCATGAGGACGGTCTCGGAGGGGTGGGCGGCCAGGAAGTCACGGCAGGCGATGAGGACGTCGCCGAACATCATGTGCTGGTACGCGGCGCCGTGGTGGATGGCGAAGGAGCCGCCGGTGACCCGGCAGCGGATGTCGAGGAAGCGGATTCCGGCGGCGAGCTGCTGCGCGATGGTCGTGTTCTGGCACTCGGCCCAGGGGCCGCCGAAGCGGGCGCCGGAGTCGTGGGTGCCGGGGATGGTGAGCCGCTGGAGCGGGGTGGGGTCGCCGTGCCCGGCCATCCAGTCCTGGGTCGTGAGCGCCCGCGCGGGCGGGGCTCCGACCAGGAGGACGGCGCCGGCCGCCGCGGCGCCTGCGAGGAATCGTCGTCGGTCCATGGCCCGGAGTATGACGGGTACGCGTCAAACAGCACAGGGTGCGGGACCACACGGAAAAGGGGCGGCGGACCGTCGAAACGATCCGCCGCCCCCTCGAACAGGACTGCCTACGGGACTACTTCACGACCGTGATGCGGCCCGTCGCCGGCGGCGCCAGCGGGGCGCTCGCGGAGGAGTGGGCGCCCAGGTAGGCGGTGAACATGTCCAGGTCGGACGCGCCGACCAGCTTGTTCTTGTGCTCCTTCAGGACGGCGAAGCCGTCACCGCCACCGGCCAGGAACTCGTTCATCGCGACCCGGTAGGTCTTCGACGGGTCGATCGCCTCGCCGTTCAGCTTCACCGAGGACGTCACGATCCGGTCGGCGCCGGTCTTCGTCATGTCCAGGGTGTACGTGAAGCCCTTCGAGACCTGGAGGATCTTCGGAGCCGCCTGGTTCGAGCCGCTGACCTGCTGCTGGAGCGCGGTGATGAGCTGGGCGCCGGTCAGGTCGACCGCCGTCATCATGTTGGTGAACGGCTGGACCGTGTACGCCTCGCCGTACGTCACCACCCCTTCGCCCTCGCCGCCGGACGCCTTCTTGACCAGCGGTGCGCGCACGCCGCCCGGGTTCATCAGCGCCAGCTGCGCGCCGCCCTTGTCGGCCGGGGCCATGCCCTCCAGCTGCGCGTCGGCGATCAGGTTGCCCAGCGGCTTCTCGTACGCGTCGAGCGGGTTGTCGATGTCGTCGGAGATGTAGCCGACGGGACGGCTCGCGATCGGGGCGGCGAGCGTCTTCCAGCGGTCGATCAGCCGGGTCATGTCCTCGGCCTTCGGCACGTCACGGGTGACGACGTGGTTCGCGGAGGTGACGGCCGTGCGGACGATGTCCTTCGAGCGACGGTCGTACGTCAGCGTCGTGTCCGTGTACAGCTTGCCGAACGAGGCCGCCGAGGTCACCGTGCGCGGCTTGCCGGACGGGTCCGGGATGGTGCACGCGTACGCCTGGTGCGTGTGGCCGGTCACCAGCGCGTCGACCTGCGGGCTGACGTTCTTGGCGATGTCGACGATCGGGCCGGAGATGCCGTCACCGGGGCCCGGGCTGTCGCAGTCGTAGTTGTACGCGCCCGAGGCCGGCGCGCCGCCCTCGTGGAGCAGGGCGACGATCGACTTCACGCCCTTGCGCTCCAGGACCTTGGTCCACTTGTTGATCGTCTCGACCTCGTCGCCGAACTTCAGGCCCTTGATGCCCTCGGCGGAGACGATGTCGGCGGTGCCCTCCAGGGTGACGCCGATGAAGCCGACCTTGACGCCGTTGCGCTCCCAGATGAAGTACGGGTCGAGGATCGGGCGGCCGGTCTTCTCGTTCGTCACGTTGGCCGCGAGGTAGGGGAACTGCGCCCCCTCGAACCGCTTGCCCTCCTCGAAGCAGCCCTCGGTCGGGTGGCAGCCGCCGTTCTGGATGCGGGCCAGCTCGCGCGCGCCCTCGTCGAACTCGTGGTTGCCGACCGAGCTCACGTCGAGCTTCAGCTTGTTCAGCGCCTCGATGGTCGGCTCGTCGTGGAAGAGCCCCGAGACCAGCGGAGAGGCGCCGATCATGTCGCCCGCGGCGGCGGTGACGGAGTACGGGTTGCCCTGACGGGCCTGACGCAGGTGCGTGGCGAGGTACTCGACGCCGCCGACGCCCTCGATGGTCTTCGTCGTGCCGTCCTCGTTGCGGTGGGTGACCCGGCCGGCCGAGCCCGTCGGCGGCTCCAGGTTCCCGTGCAGGTCGTTGAAGGAGAGGAGCTGCACGTCGACGTAGCGCCCGTAGCCGTGGCCGGGGCCCTGACCGGCGCGGTCGTCCTTGGTCCCCGAGGCGCCCGCGGGCAGCGCGGCCACGAACGCGCCGATGGTGGCGAGCCCCGCGCCGACGGCGAGTATCCGCCCTGCTGTCCTCTTCTTCTTCGGTGTCGCTCCCATTGCTCCCCTTGTCCCCGCGCCCTGTCGCCCGGCGCCACTCGACTGCTCGTTCGGCTGGTATCCAGCCAGCGCAGCCTAGAGTCAACGCGCGTAGCGCAACAGGGGGTACCGGGTTACAACTAGGTTGATTCCGTAGGCTCGGGAACATGACTCCTGACGCGGCACCGGCCCTCGAACCCGGCCGGCAGATCCACACTCTCGACGAGCTCTCGCCCGAGCAGGTGACCGACGTCCTCGACCTGCTGGAGGCGGCCGACCGCGCCGACGGCGTCCACGCCGTGTCCGAGCAGGGGCGGCTCTATCTCCGGCACGGCAGGCGCGAGGGCGTACGGCACTTCCTGCTCACCGTCGGCCCGCACCTCTACGGCTACGCCCAACTGGAGGACACCGACCCCGTGGAGGCCCCGGCCGCCGAGCTCGTCGTCCACCCCTCGCACCGCGGCCGGGGGCACGGGCGGGCGCTCGGCACCACGCTGCTCGCCGCCTCGGGCAAGCGGCTGCGGGTGTGGGCGCACGGCGGCAAGTCCGCCGCCCGGCACCTGGCCCAGGTCCTCGGCCTGACCCTCTTCCGCGAACTGCGCCAGCTCCGCCGGCCCCTGGTCCCGCTCGACATCCCCGAGCCGGTGCTGCCCGAGGGCGTCACCGTCCGCACCTTCGTGCCGGGCCAGGACGACGAGGCGTGGCTGGCCGTCAACGCGGCGGCCTTCGCCCACCATCCGGAGCAGGGCTCGCTCACCCAGCGGGACCTCGACGACCGGACGGCGGAGCCCTGGTTCGACCCCAAGGGCTTCTTCCTCGCGGAGAGGGAGGGCCGGCTGATCGGCTTCCACTGGACCAAGACCCACGCGGAGGAGCAGCTCGGCGAGGTGTACGTGCTCGGGATCCTGCCCGACGCGCAGGGCGGCGGCCTCGGCAAGGCCCTCACGGCGATCGGCCTGCGCCACCTGGCGGCACAGGGGCTGCCGACGGCGAGCCTGTACGTGGACGGGGACAACTCGGCGGCGCTGCGGGTGTACGAGGGGATGGGCTTCGTCACGCACGAGGTGGACCTGATGTACCGCACGGAGTCCTGAACGAGGCGGTGGAAGGGGGCGGTTGCCACCTCGGGCCGCGGTGGACACCTGCGGGCCGGGTTGACACCGCCCCTCCCTTGCACCACCCTTTCACTACTTGATTAGTGAAAGGGTGGTGAAGAAGAGCGTGCTCGAATACCGGATCGACCGGCGCAGCGGGGTCGCCACCTACCTCCAGATCGTCCAGCAGACCCAACAGGCCCTCCGTATGGGCCTGTTGGTCCCCGGCGACCAGCTGCCCACGGCGCGCGAGGTGGTCGAGGCGACGGCCATCAACCCGAACACGGTCCTCAAGGCCTACCGCGAGCTGGAGCGCGCCGGCCTCGTCGAGGCCCGCCGGGGACTTGGCACCTTCGTCCGCGCGACGCTCGGAGCCGCCCCCGCCGAGTCGCCCCTGCGCGGCGAACTCGCCGACTGGGCGCGGCGGGCCCGCGCGGAGGGCCTGGAGCGCGAGGACGTGGCCGCGCTCTTCACATCCGTACTGAAGGAATTCTTCGAGGGGGACGCATGACCGGTGGTACGGCCCTGAGCACCGAGGGCCTCGGCAAGCGGTACGGAGGGCGGGCCGGCGGCCGCTGGGCCCTGCGGGAGTGCACGTTCGCGCTCCCCACCGGCCGGGTCTGCGCGCTCGTCGGCCCCAACGGCGCGGGCAAGTCCACCCTCCTGGCCCTGACGGCGGGCCTGCTCAGGCCCACCGAGGGCACGATCCGGACCCCTGCCCGCGAGGACCTCGCGTACGTCGCCCAGGACAAGCCGCTCTACCCGCAGCTCACGGTCGCCGAGACGCTCCGGATGGGCCGCGAGCTCAACCCGGGCCGCTGGGACGACTCGATCGCGCAACGCGTCGTCGAGGCGGGCCCCCTGGACCCGGGAGCCCGGATCCGCTCCCTCTCCGGCGGCCAGCGCACCCGCGTGGCCCTCGCCCTGGCCCTGGGCAAGCGGCCGGAACTCCTGCTCCTGGACGAGCCGATGGCCGACCTCGACCCGCTGGCCCGCCACGAGCTCATGGGCGTCCTGATGGCCGACGCGGCCGAGCGCGGCACGACCGTCGTCATGTCCTCGCACATCCTCACCGAGCTGGAGGGCGCCTGCGACCACCTGGTCCTCGTCGACGACGGCCGCGTCCGCCTCGACGGCCCGATCGAGGAGCTGCTCGCCGCGCACGTACTCCTGCGTGGCCCGGTCGCCGACCTCGCCCCGCACACGGTCGTCGACGCCCGCACGACGGGCCGCCAGCTCACCGCCCTGGTCCGCCGCGAGGGCCGCGTCGAGGGCCCGTGGGAAACCACCCGGCCCACCCTGGAGGACCTCCTCCTCGCCCACCTCCGCGCCGCGAAAACCCCCGAAGGAGCCTCCGCGTGACCACGACCAGCCTGAAGGGCCCGTACTGGGTGACGGCCCGCCAGCACCGGAGAGCGCTGTGGGTCGGGCTCGCCCTCGCGGCGATGGCGGTGACGGCGCTCGTCACCTCCCGCCTGTGGTCGGACAGCGTGGTGGAAGCGCTGCGCGCGGCCGGCTGCGCCGTCGGCAGCACGGACCGCTCCTGCTTCCAGCCCGAGCGCGAGTACTGGGACGGCATGTGGATGTCCCGGCACCTCATCGAGTACACGGCACTCGGCATGCTCGTCCTGCCGGGACTGGTCGGCGCGTTCGTCGCGGGCCCGATGCTGGCCCGGGAGCTGGAGTCCGGGACGTACAAACTGGCGTGGACGCAGTCCGTCAGCCCGGCACGCTGGCTCGTGGCCAAACTGACCGTGCCCACCGCGCTCGTCGTCGCGGTCGTCCCGCCGCTGAGCCTGCTCTTCTCCTGGGCCTGGCGGACGGGCCCCGCCAACGACTACCCCACGTACTGGTACGACCCGAACGTCTTCGCCTCGCACGGCGTCGTGCCGCTGGCACACACCGTCCTGGGGCTGGCCGTCGGCACCGCCGTCGGTCTGCTCCTGCGCCGCACCGTCGTCGCGATGGCCGTCGCGGCAATGGTCACCGGGCTGGCGCTGGCGGCCCTGGCCTGGGTGCGGCCGGACCTCTGGCCCATCGAGACCATGACCGGCCGCGAACTGTCACTCCGAGTGTCCGACGCCTGGGTCCTGGAGAACGGGATGGTCACCGCCTCCGGTGAACGCCTCGGGTGGGACGCCTGCCAGACCTCCTCAGGGGACCGCCGTGCGTGCATGATCGGGCGCGGCGGCGTCGCCGACTACTTCGACTTCCACCCCTCCACCCACTTCTGGCCCCTCCAGCTGGTCGAGACCGGCATCTGCCTCGCCCTCGCCGCCCTCGCCCTCCTCGCCGCCTTCCGCATCCTGCGCACCCGGCACGGGTAGCCGCTCCAAGGCGCCGCGTACCCCGTAGCCAGGAGGCACCCCGGAGCCGTACCGTACGGATTCGGCCAGGGAAAACCGGCCGGTGGGGCCCTCCAGGGGCCCCGCCCCCGATTCCTGTACGTCATGTCACCGTCACCGGCCATTCAGCTGCGCTTGCGACGCTCACGCAATGAAGCCCGCCGTGCCTCCCCCCGCCCAGGCGCTCCCGAAAGGGAGACTGCCCGCGCCCACGGCCCGCTCCGACGCGCCCGACCAGCCGTTCGCGCGGAAGAATGGGGCCATGAGCAAGCAGCCCGCCGAGGTCCCGGTCCAGCCGTCCGCCACGCCGTCCGCGAAGAACGCCAAGGCGTCCGCCAGGACGTCCGGGAAGAAGCCCGCGAGCAGCGCCGACATCGGCGCCGCCGGCAACGGCGAACCGGCCACGCAGCCGACCGTCGGCTCCATCGCCGCACACCGCCCGCACACGGTCAACACCACCGGTCACGGCTCCGACCTCGACCCCGACCTGGACGCCGACCTCGACGGCTACGAGGACGACGGCGCCTCCGGCGAACTCCCCCAGGGCCGCTTCCTCGACCGCGAGCGCAGCTGGCTCGCGTTCAACGAGCGCGTCCTCGAACTCGCCGAGGACCCCAACACGCCCCTCCTCGAACGGGCCAACTTCCTCGCGATCTTCGCGTCGAACCTCGACGAGTTCTTCATGGTCCGCGTCGCCGGTCTCAAGCGCCGCATCGCCACCGGCGTCGCCACCCGCTCCGCCTCCGGCCTCCAGCCCCGCGAGGTCCTGGAACTCATCTGGACCCGCTCGCGCGAACTCATGGCCCGGCACGCCGCCTGCTACCAGCAGGACGTCGCCCCCGCCCTCGCCGACGAGGGCATCCACCTCATCCGCTGGCCCGAGCTGACCGAGAAGGAGCAGGCGCGCCTCTTCACCCTCTTCCGCCAGCAGATCTTCCCGGTCCTCACCCCGCTCGCCGTGGACCCCGCGCACCCCTTCCCGTACATCTCCGGCCTCTCCCTGAACCTGGCCGTCGTCGTACGCAACCCGGTCAGCGGCCACCGCCACTTCGCCCGCGTCAAGGTGCCCCCGCTGCTCTCCCGCTTCCTGGAGGCCTCCCCGCAGCGCTACGTCCCGCTGGAGGACGTCATCGCGGCGCACCTGGAGGAGCTCTTCCCCGGCATGGAGGTGCTGGCCCACCACATGTTCCGGGTGACCCGGAACGAGGACCTGGAGGTCGAGGAGGACGACGCCGAGAACCTGCTCCAGGCCCTGGAGAAGGAGCTCCTGCGCCGCCGCTTCGGCCCGCCGGTCCGCCTGGAGGTCGAGGAGTCCATCGACCCGTACGTCCTCGACCTGCTCGTCCGCGAGCTGAAGGTCTCCGACGCCGAGGTCTACCCGCTGCCCGGCCCGCTCGACCTCACCGGCCTCTTCGGGATCGCCTCCCTCGACCGGCCCGAACTGAAGTACCCCAAGTTCGTCGCCGGCACCCACCGGGACCTGGCCGAGGTCGAGTCCGCCTCCGCGCCCGACATCTTCATGGCGCTGCGCGAACGGGACGTGCTCCTGCACCACCCGTACGACTCCTTCTCCACCTCCGTCCAGGCCTTCCTGGAGCAGGCGGCCGCCGACCCGGACGTCCTCGCGATCAAGCAGACGCTGTACCGGACCTCCGGCAAGTCGCCGATAGTCGACGCCCTGATCGACGCCGCCGAGAGCGGCAAGCAGGTCCTCGTCCTCGTCGAGATCAAGGCCCGCTTCGACGAGCAGGCCAACATCAAGTGGGCGCGCAAGCTGGAGGAGGCCGGCTGCCACGTCGTCTACGGCCTCGTCGGCCTGAAGACGCACTGCAAGCTGTCGCTCGTGGTCCGGCAGGAGGGCGACGTCCTGCGCCGGTACTCGCACGTCGGCACCGGCAACTACCACCCCAAGACGGCCCGGCTCTACGAGGACCTCGGCCTGCTCACCGCCGACCCGCAGGTCGGCGCCGACCTCTCCGACCTGTTCAACCGGCTCTCCGGCTACTCCCGCCGCGAGACCTACCGCCGCCTGCTCACCGCGCCGAAGTCGCTGCGCGACGGCCTCGTCTCCCGGATCCACAAGGAGATCGCCCACCACCGCGCGGGCCGGCCGGCGTACGTACGGATCAAGGTCAACTCGATGGTCGACGAAGCGATCATCGACGCCTGCTACCGGGCCTCGCAGGCAGGCGTCCCGGTCGACATCTGGGTCCGCGGCATCTGCGCGATCCGCCCCGGCGTCGCCGGCCTCTCCGAGAACGTCCGGGTCCGCTCGATCCTCGGCCGCTTCCTGGAGCACTCCCGGATCTTCGCCTTCGGCAACGGCGGCGAACCCGAGGTCTGGCTCGGCAGCGCCGACATGATGCACCGCAACCTCGACCGGCGCATCGAAGCCCTGGTCCGGGTCGCCGACCCCGCCCACCGGGCGGCCCTCACCCGGCTCCTGGAGACCGGAATGTCCGACACCACCTCCTCCTGGCACCTCGGCCCGGACGGGAACTGGACGCGGCACGCGACCGACCCCGAAGGCCAGCCGCTGCGGCACGTCCAGGAGATGCTCATCGACGCGCGGAGGCGCCGGCGTGCACAACCCTGACCACCTCTCGGCCACCGCGGGCGTCACGGCCGGAGAGGTTCTCTCCCCCTACCTCCAGGCGCGGGCCGGTGACTTCCTGCGCGCCCTGCGCCTGCACACGGAGGCCGGGGCGGACACGACCGGTGCGGAGGAGGCCGCCCGCGCGCTGCGGGCGGCCGCACGGCGCATCGGCGGAACGCTGCACACCTTCCGGCCGCTCCTGGACGCCCCCTGGGCCGACCAGCTGCGCACGGAGCTGGCCTGGCTCTCCGGGACGCTCGCCCTGGAGCACGCCTGCACGGCACGGCTCGTCCGACTGATGGACGCGCTGTCCCGCCTGTCGAGCGGCGGCGGCCCCGTCCCGGCGGCGCGGGGCGCGGAAAGCTCCGGCCTGACCGTCGGCGCCGCCCGGGCCGGCGCCCTCCTCGAACGCCAGCTCACCCTGGCCCGTACGCGCGCCCACTCGGCGGCCCTGCAGGCGCTGGGCTCCTCCCGCTTCCACGCGGTCGCGGACGCCGTCGCGCTGCTGGCCTCCGAGGTACCGCTGGGCCCCGCGGGGGCGGCCCAGGCGGTCGAGGTCCTCGACGCGCCGGCCGCGGTCGTCGAGCGCCGCCTGCTCGACGCGGTGGGCAGCCTGCCGCTGGCCCGCGCGGCCCACCCGTACAACGCCGAAGCCCTCGCCCTCGCGACCGGCGAGACCCAGGACGCGCCCTGGCACCAGACCCGCCTGCTGCTGCGGCTGCACCGGTACGCCTGCGAGGTGCTCCAGGGCGACGCCCCGCCGGACCCGGTCCTGGACGAGGCAGGCCGCGCCCTGAACCGCCACCGCGACGCCTCCGAGGCAGCCGCCGCGGCGGCCGGCGCCGCCCGCACCCCCCGGATCGCCCCGGCGACCGCGTACGCCCTGGGCGTCCTCCACGCAGACCAACGCCACGAGGTGGAAGCCGCCCGCTTCGCCTTCCAACACGCCTGGCACCACGCCACGGCACCGGTCCCGTGACCCAGCCGGTCCTCGCGGCGGGCTGCGTCCTGTGGCGCCCCGCCCCCTCGGGCCAGGGCATCGAGATCGCCCTGGTCCACAGGCCCAAGTACGACGACTGGTCGCACCCGAAAGGGAAGCTGAAGAGCGGAGAGTCGGCGGAGCAGTGCGCGCTGCGGGAGGTACGCGAGGAGACGGGCCAGTCCTGCGTCCTGGGCCCCCGCCTCCCCACGGCCCACTACCTCGCGAACGGCCGCCCGAAGGAGGTCACGTACTGGTCGGCCGAGGCCTCGGGCGGCACCTTCGTCCCGTCCCGGGAGATCGACCGCGTGGAGTGGCTGGAGCCGTCCCAGGCCCGCCACCGCCTGACCCAGCCGAGGGACAGAGACCTCCTGGACGCGCTCCTCTCGACCACCGGCTGACGCGGCACCCCAAGGGCCCGCACCCGGCCTTCCGGCACGGTTCACTTTCCGTTCACCCTCCCCCGTCGGCCGCTTCACCTGTTCTGCCTAATTTCGGCTGTACAAGGTGCACAAGCACAGCGCTGCACCCGAAACCCCGACACACGCCGCCGTAAAACGTTCAGGACACCCGGTCCGCGGGCTGGCGGCTTCTGGAAGGAACACCCGAAAGTGAAGCTTTCGCGCATGAACGGGCTTCGCGCCTCCGCGATCGGTGCCCTCGTCGTTTCTGGCGCCCTCGTCCTCTCGGCGTGTGGCTCGGATGACAACAGCGGCGCCACGCCGAACGGCGACAAGACCTCGGCTGCCGCGTCGAACATCAAGTGCGACGGCGCCAAGGGCCAGCTTCTCGCCGCGGGCTCCTCCGCGCAGAAGGGCGCGATGGACCTCTGGGTCAAGAACTTCCAGGCGGCCTGTGACGGCGTCGAGGTCAACTACCAGGCCATCGGCTCCGGCGGCGGTATCACCAAGTTCAACCAGGGCCAGGTCGCGTTCGCCGGCTCCGACTCCGCGCTGAAGGAGGAGGAGGTCGCCGAGTCCGCGAAGATCTGCAAGACCGGCAAGGGCGTCAACCTCCCGATGGTCGGTGGCCCCGTCGCCATCGGTTACAAGCTGGACGGCGTGGACAACCTGGTCCTGGACGCCTCCACCCTCGCCAAGATCTTCGACAACAAGATCACCAAGTGGAACGACCCGGCGATCGCCAAGCTGAACCCGGGCGCCAAGCTGCCCGACAGCAACATCCAGGCGTTCCACCGCTCCGACGAGTCGGGCACCACCCAGAACCTGGGTAAGTACCTCTCGACGGCCGCCCCGAACGACTGGAAGCACGACCCGAAGGCCAAGTCGTGGCCGGCCCAGGGTGGCCAGGCCGCCAACGGCTCCTCCGGTGTCGCCACCGCGGTAAAGGACGCCGAGGGCTCCATCGGCTACTTCGAGCTCTCCTACGCCACCGCCAACAAGATCTCCACGGTCAAGCTGAACACCGGCGCCTCCGCCCCGGTCGAGGCCACCTCGGAGAACGCCTCCAAGGCGATCGCCGCGGCCAAGATCAAGGGCACCGGCTCCGACATGGCGCTCTCCCTCGACTACGCCACCAAGGCCGAGGGCGCCTACCCGCTGATCCTCGTCACCTACGAGATCGCCTGCGACAAGGGCAACAAGGCGGAGACCCTGCCGACCCTGAAGGCGTTCCTCAACTACACCGTCTCCGAGGAGGGTCAGAAGATCCTCGCCGAGGCCGGTTACGCCCCGCTGCCGGCCGACATCGCGACCAAGGTCCGCGAGATCGTCCCCACCCTGTCCTGATCCCCGGCCGGGGCCGGTCCGCCACCCACACGGGACGGACCGGCACCGGCATCCGGTGCACCGCCGCCAGGAGCCGTACACACCTACGGCTCCGCAGACCGGAGAGACCAGATGGTTACGACAACACCAACGCCACGCATAGAAAAGGGGCGCGCCAAGGGCGCGACCCGCCCGGGAGACCGGGTCTTCCTCGGGCTGTCCCGAGGGTCCGGCATCACCCTTCTGGTGATCATGGCCGCGATCGCGGGCTTCCTCACCTATCGCGCCGTCCTCGCGATCTCCAAGGACTCCACGAACTTCTTCACCACCTTCGAGTGGAACCCGGCCGGCGCCCCGCCGGTGTTCGGCATCGCGGTCCTCGCCTTCGGCACGGTCGTCTCGTCGATCATCGCGATGGCCATCGCCGTCCCGGTCGCGATCGGTATCGCGCTCTTCATCTCGCACTACGCCCCGCGCAAGCTGGCCAAGCCGCTCGCGTACGTGGTCGACCTGCTCGCCGCCGTCCCCAGCATCATCTACGGCCTCTGGGGCGCGATCTTCCTGGTCCCGTACCTCGACGGCCTCAACAAGTGGCTCGACGAGTACTTCGGCTGGACGTACATCTTCGACAAGGCCAGCGACGGCGTCGCCCGCAACCTGTTCACCGTGGGCATCCTGCTGGCGATCATGATCCTTCCGATCATCACCAACGTGACCCGTGAGGTCTTCCTCCAGGTCCCGCAGATGCAGGAAGAGGCCGCCCTCGCCCTCGGCGCCACGCGCTGGGAGGTCATCCGGATGTCGGTCCTCCCCTTCGGCCGCTCGGGCATCATCTCCGCCTCGATGCTGGGCCTCGGCCGCGCGCTCGGCGAGACGATGGCCGTCGCCGTCGTCCTCTCGCCCAGCTTCGTCCTCTCGGGCCACCTGCTCGACCCGGGCGGCGGCACCTTCGCCCAGAACATCGCGGCGAAGTTCAACGAGGCCGACGCCTTCGGCCGTGACGCCCTGATCGCCTCCGGTCTGGTCCTCTTCGTCATCACCCTGCTGGTCAACGGCGCGGCCCGGTGGATCATCGGTCGCCGCAAGGAGTACTCGGGGGCCAACGCATGAGCCACAACGCCGTACAGGACCGTCCTCCCGTGACCGTCGCGGTGAAGCACGATCCGCTCAGCCACTCCCGGCTCCCCAGGTGGACCCCGTTGGCCACCGCCATAGGCTCGATCGCCGCGGCCGTCGGCCTCGGCCTCGCGGCCGGCTGGCACAGCCGCATCCAGTGGGGCCTGATCGCCGCGCTGTTCTTCGTCCTCGCGACGTACGCGATCACCTCCAAGGTCGAGGGCAAGCGTCAGGCCAAGGACCGGGTCGCCACCAGCCTCGTCTGGGTCTGCTTCATCCTGGCCGTCATCCCGCTGCTCTCCCTCGCCTGGGTCACGATCAGCAAGGGTCTTGAGGTCCTCGACGCGTACTTCCTCACCCACTCGATGAACGGCGTCCTCGACGCCGAGGCCGGCGGCGGTGTCTACCACGCGCTGCTCGGCACGATCGAGCAGGTCGGCATCGCGACGCTGATCGCCGCGCCGATCGGGCTGCTGACCGCGGTCTACCTCGTCGAGTACGGCGGCGGGAAGCTCGCCCAGGCCGTCACCTTCTTCGTCGACGTCATGACGGGCATCCCGTCGATCGTCGCGGGCCTCTTCATCCTCGCCACCTGGAATCTGATGCTGGGCTTCGGGCCCTCCGGATTCGCCGGCGCGATGGCCCTCGCGATCCTGATGATGCCGGTCGTCGTCCGCTCCACCGAGGAGATGCTCAAGCTCGTCCCGAACGAGCTGCGCGAGGCCTCCCTCGCGCTCGGCATCCCGAAGTGGCGCACGATCCTGAAGGTGGTCCTGCCCACCGCGATCGGCGGCATCACCACGGGCGTCATGCTCGCGGTCGCCCGCATCACCGGTGAGACGGCCCCCGTCCTGCTCCTCGTGTTCGGTACGAAGCTGATCAACCCCAACCCCTTCGAAGGCGCCCAGTCCTCGCTGCCGCTGTACGTGTACGAGCAGTACGCGGTCGGCACCGACGCCGCCGTGGCCCGTGCCTGGGCCGCCGCGCTCGTCCTGATCGCCTTCGTCATGATCCTCAACCTGGTGGCCCGCGGCATCGCCCGCTGGAAGGCCCCCAAGACCAGCCGCTGACCGCGGCTACCCTGGAAGTGAATTGATATGGCCAAGCGAATCGACGTCAGCGGCCTCTCCGCGTACTACGGCGCCCACAAGGCGATCGACGACATCTCGATGACCGTCGAGCCCCGCTCCGTGACGGCCTTCATCGGCCCCTCCGGCTGCGGCAAGTCCACGTTCCTCCGCACCCTGAACCGCATGCACGAGGTCACCCCCGGTGGCCGCGTCGAGGGCAAGGTCCTCCTGGACGACCAGGACCTGTACGGCGCCGGGGTCGACCCGGTCGCCGTGCGCCGCACGGTCGGCATGGTGTTCCAGCGCCCGAACCCGTTCCCCACCATGTCGATCTTCGACAACGTGGCGGCGGGCCTGCGGCTGAACGGCAGCTACAAGAAGAGCGAGCTCAACGAGATCGTCGAGCGCTCCCTCAAGGGCGCGAACCTCTGGAACGAGGTCAAGGACCGCCTGAACAAGCCGGGCTCCGGCCTCTCCGGCGGTCAGCAGCAGCGTCTGTGCATCGCCCGCGCGATCGCGGTCGAGCCCGACGTCCTGCTGATGGACGAGCCCTGCTCGGCCCTCGACCCGATCTCGACGCTCGCGATCGAGGACCTGATCGGCGAGCTGAAGGAGCGCTTCACGATCGTCATCGTGACGCACAACATGCAGCAGGCCGCCCGTGTCTCGGACCGCACGGCGTTCTTCAACCTGGCGGCCGTGGGCCAGCCGGGCAAGCTCATCGAGCTGGACGACACGGAGCGCATCTTCTCCAACCCGAGCGTCCAGGCGACCGAGGACTACATCTCCGGCCGCTTCGGATAAACAACTCCGGCCCGTGTGAACCCACCACCGGGGGCAACCACCAACGCCCCCGGCACAGGGTCACCACGGCTCCGGGTAACACGTCCGGCCCGTGTGAACCCACCACCAGGGGCAACCACCAACGCCCCCGGCACAGGGTCACCACGGCTCCGGGTAACACGTCCGGCCCGTGTGAACCCACCACCAGGGGCAACCACCAACGCG